>JALEQY010000136.1 GCA_022763735.1 Clostridiales bacterium | reverse complement strand
AACAACGGCACCAGAATGCGGAACTTCCAATGTCTGGTTTTGTGGCGGAAGCATCGCATTCCAACAAGTGCACCTGCACTCCCTCCGGCAAAAGCTATTACCAGCAGGGCCGCTTCAGATATCCGCCATCTGCCGGAGGCGGCTCTTTTCTTATCGATGCCGTACATAATAAATGCGGCAAGGTTAATAACCGTTAAACACACAAAAATTCCATCTATAAATTCAAATCCCATTACGATTCCTCAAATTCATTCTGACGCCTTAAAATATTACATCAACTGTGCTTTTTTTCACCTGAAGACATGTTAATCACATAAACAAGCTCCATTCTGCTGTTGACTCCGGTTTTCTCATATATGTTCTGTAAATGCTTTTTCACTGTATTTCTGGATATAAACAGAGCATCTGCAATTTCAGGATTGTTTTTTCCTTCATACACAAGCCTCATCACATCAAGCTCCCTGTCAGTAAGCTTATGCTGTATTGCTGTAATCTCCAGAAGATCTGTTTCCTGATCATTATTATTTTCTGACCTGACTGAATAATACAGAGGGCTGAAATCTTCCCTGAATATATACACAAACGAAACCACGCCTATAATAAATACAATCGGAGCTGTTGAATCCACAATTCCTATACTCCATGCAGATATATACTTCCCTATATACAGACCCGTATCCACTATATTCTGCTGAAGCTCCCAGAATACTATCAAAGTTGATACTATTCCAATATAAAACTTGCTGTTTCTGGTAAGTGTAGCCCTCAGGCTGTCTATTGAATATTTCGCTACCACCAGCGTTGACACCAGAACTATTATATACTCAGCCACCAGATACGCAGAAACAATACTCTGATATTTCAAGGCATAGTATTCATCCAGCAGGAATACAGCTGATATGACTCCGGTTACAGAACGTAAAACACTGCATACCCATGCCCAGAGCATGATTCTGTTCATTCTGCTGCCTTCATGCTTCTCATAAATGCA
Organism: Clostridiales bacterium; assembly: GCA_022763735.1. Classification (GTDB taxonomy): domain Bacteria; phylum Bacillota; class Clostridia; order Peptostreptococcales; family Anaerovoracaceae; genus Lentihominibacter. The sequence continues at coordinate 5,769 of JALEQY010000136.1, read as the reverse complement.
CCCGATTGTCCTGAGCCAGAAAAATGTAATTGCACTGTCCAAAATATAGTCAACACACCGCAGAGGCATTCCAACAGAATAATAATGCAGCACCATATCTCTGAAAAAGAACACAAAGTAAAGAGCACAATAGCTGAAAACTACACCTGAAAAACATATTACACTTCTATAGAGCCTTGATTTTCTGTTTTCTTTTTTTGAAATCAGAAGCACCAGCAATCCTATACCCAGCAGTGCTATACAGGATGCCAGCACATATGTCAAAAATCCAATACTAATATACATGTTCTGATTATACCACAAAAGACCGCACTATTGCGGCCTTTTGTCCTCAACCTTTCTTAATTTACTATCTTAATTCTACTTCAGATAATAATATGCAAACGGCTCCATAAGCTCACGTTCCTCAGACAGCGGATCGGAAACCATCTTCATGGCATTATCGTCATCAATGTCCATTGTCATTGTGTTCCTGTCAGCAGTGTCGTAAACAGTCCACTCTGCTTCAGCATTGCCCGGATCTCCTGTTTTAGCAAAATTTACCCATGATTCACACATCTGATCAGCGAGATTTTCATCAACAGTGCCGCTGAACATCGTTTCGTCCATATTATGGAAAACGTACGAGAGCTCCGATGCATGACATGCACCTATCCATGGGAAGTTATCCGACTCCTTTGCAAAATAGTACATGTATGTCTTCCCTTTAGTATCCTTGTTTTCTGCCGCATAATCAGCATGTACTGATGCTGTGGCTACAGAAGGTGCACGAAAACCTGTCTCATTGCAAAGTTCGGTCGCCGCCCAAATTTTCTTTCCTTCGAATTCAGAGCCGTCACGTGATGTCACTCCGCCATCAGTATCCTTATATTCAAGATCTCTGGTCTGCATTTCAATAAGTTTATCCACAGCAGCCTCAGCTTCAGAATTATCTGCCGCCTTTGCAGCATCTTTAGCCTCCTGAATTTTAGGCTCTACAATAAATTCGGCATAATCACCTAGATTAAGCATAAGATTTTCTTCATCAAGTTCAAGTATAGGCTCCCAGTACACTTCACTTGTCCAGTATCTCCATTCGTCCTGATTGGTGCCTACAATCAGGTCAATATCTGCCGCCGCACCATCTCTCAAAGCTTCAAACGGATCAGCAGGAACTGCACTGAGTGTGCCGTCACTATATTTACCCCGCAATGGCATATTGTATATGTCTCCCACCGCAGAACCATCCAAATTGACTAGCTCAGGATCATTGTTCACTTTATACATTTCATCCTCAGTCAATGCCAGCAGGTCATCCATTGAAACATCTTCTGCCCTTTTCAGTTCATCATCGTCCCTAAGATTCGCCACGGCTTCACAAAGTGCTCCTGCTGTATCATTTGCTTCATACTCTTCATATGTATAAGTCAGGTTCAGCGAACCACTATGTGCAACACATCTGTTAAACAGCTTCTCTTCATCCACATCTGCCTTACCGTTACCATCAGTATCTGCAACCAGCATACATGATACAAGGTTCCCTCCTGCAGACTCTCCAAATATAGTGATATTGTCAGGATCGCCTCCAAATGCCTCTATATTCTGTTTTATCCATCTCAAGCTCTGCATACAGTCCAGCAGACCGAGTTCTGTCGTTTCCTTATATTCATCAGTGTATCCTTTTACATTTCTCAAATCTATGAAACCCATTGTTCCTACACGATAATTACATGAAACGACAATCACGTCATTATGTTCTTTGACAATATACTTGCCACTGTATAACGGATCTGACGTGCCTCCCCAGCCAAATCCGCCTCCGTGAAAATAAACCATTACCGGTTTGGCAGTGTCTTCAGTATCGCTTGTCCATACATTCAGCGTCAGGCAGTCTTCACCGCTGTTGTGCTCCTCACCGCTCTCTGTTATTTTAGCATTTACTATACTGGCAGGTTCGGAATGCCATTCAGTCTGCAAACTGGTCCATCCGAACTCCTTCGCCTCATAATTTTCATCGCTGGCATCAACAGCTACAGGAGCTTTCCATCTTAACTCTCCTGTTGGACTCTTTGCATACGGAATTCCTTTATATGCATAAACGCCATTCTCTTCCACCATTCCCATAAAGCTGCCATTATAGCATTTTACCGCCGGAGCTTCACTGCTCTCATTGCCATCACTTCCACAGCCTGTCAGTGCGAATATTGCCAGTAACATTATCAGGCTCGTAAGCACAGCTACAAAAGATTTTCTTTTCATTACGTACCTCCTTTTGTTTTTGCCTTGCTTTATTGCTTGAGTTTTCTGACAATACTCTATGGTATATTAATAGTTTTATCAATTACCCAGGTGGGTGAATGTGAGAAAAACCAGCTGTTCAGTTTTTCATCACGCAGGTTCAAAAAAGCATTGATGATAAGTTCCTGCGTATCCTCATCCATAATCAGTACATATTTGTCTTTGCACATAGCTTACCTCTCTTTCACTGCTTTTGGTTTTTGAGGAGCCCTTCGTACAGTCCCCTTGCTGAGATAAGCTCGTCTGGGAAGTGCTGCCTTCTGTTCCTTCTTCATTTCTTCTCTGAGTTTGTTCAGTTCAGCTTTTACTGAAGGCTTTTTCTGTTTATCCGTGCGTATACCTTCGACCTCTTTCAAGCTGTGCAAAGACTGAAGTTCTTTTTCTGCCTTTGCCGAAATGGGGTTTCGCTCCGACTCCATATCTCTGACAACAGATGCCTTGTCCACTTTACTGAGATTAAATCTCTCAACAATACGGGTAATCTTTGGTGCATCATTAGTTCTGGCAATAATATCTATTGAAGCATTAGGGTCATCGTTTCCCTTCTCTCGCAAAATGCTGTAAAGCACTCCATCAGCTGCGAGATTCAGGGTGCATAATGCTTCCCTGTCAAAGTCCTTAATAAGGTTTTGAATAAGATTCACTGCATCATTTGCATTTGAAATAGGCTTCTCACTGATAATGGAAGGCTCCTTGACGAGCCTGATGTTTACGACTTCAAGCGCCTTGTATTCTTCTATAGTGTCCGTCTCTTTAGTCATCTTTTTCCTCCTTCCCGTCTGTTAATCTGATGGAAATAACGGTTCCGTCCTTGAGACTTTCAAGAACAATTTCCTTAAGCTCATCAATTGATTTGATAATTACTTCTGCCATTTCCGGCCTCCTTTCGTTTTTTTGCAATAAAAAAACCGGAAAGCCTTTATGACCTTCCGGCATGTAATTTACGGTTACTCAATTAATTGTTCTATCATCAGTTCAATAATCCTTGATGGTAATCTGACCTTCCCACCATTGTAATGCTGCAACTTTTTCAAGCAAGACAAGTATTCTTCTTTATCAATATAGAGGTTATCATACAGTTCTTTCAGTATTCCTAATGTTCCCTTTACTTCAACACCCTCTTTTTCCGCAGCTTTTCGGAGTGGTCCATCACCAGATAATAATACAATACCTCTATTTTTAGCGATTGCAAGTGCTACACAATCAAATATTGATGGCTTTGCATATTTCATATTTAACTCTTCTGCTAGAAAAAATTCTTCTGTTGTCAGTTCTGTAGGAACCAATCCATGCTCAATTAAGCGTTCTCCCAAACCCTATGGTTCTACAAGTTCGTTTCCAATAGCATCGCTATTCATTAAGAATACATATGGAAGCAGGAATGGCAGATTAATCTTGTCTATTGTCAAAAAATCTATCCAAACATTTGTGTCACTACTTATATATTCCATTCTATGCTCCTACAAAACAACAATGATTTGCAACTTCTTCAAATGGTATTTGTAATAATTCTGCACCTTTTTGAATTGTTATTTCGTCCTCATTTACCGCCCTATAAACAAGTTGAGGAAATAAAGAAGGTTTTTCCACAGGAATCCTTGACTTTTCATTTTTTCTTCCACCTGTTCTGTTCAAATTAATAAAATAGTTTCTACAAACTGATTCATTAATAATACCACAATTTTTAGCACGCATTACTAACAGAGACATGGCAACACCATACTCTTCACAAATCATAAACATGTCAGTTTTTATTGATTTCCTGTGTATTCCAAGCTCTCTTTTAGCATCAATTTCTGGCAACAAAAATGCACCACTAATAGCTGTAGCCATCTTTTCTCTTTGATTTTCATCCATTTCATCAGGCCACTTAAAGGCAAAATGTGCAAGTTCATGACCTAAAGTGGTTCTCAATCGCTCAGCAGTCATATTCTTATTGACTGCAATATATGGGCGTTCATTTACTGTACCATTAATGCCAGAAAAACCATCATTATCTATATCGATCATATAAATCAATACACCTTTGTTTTCAAGTAGTTCCATTAAATTTCCAACTGGTCCACTCTCTGCAAGCTTTAGATATCGCCTTAAGCGTAACGCATTTTCTTCAATATCCTCACTAAGATCCACTGTATTGATTCTTGGGGCTTCAGGAAGAACTTCTCCACCTAAAAGTTCAACAGATTCAAAAAACCTGCTAAAATACTCTTCAACGGATTCTCTGACATAATCCTGTTGAGATTTATTTAGTTTCCCATTTTTACGGAACTCCTCATGTGAAAAAACAAGATTCTCATTTCTTGAAACTAAAAAGTCAGTAACCTTAACATTCAATGCTTCAGCTAATAATTTAATTACTGGCATATCAGGTCTACGTTCGCCGCTTTCATAATGAGTAATCGCCATAGTTGAAACACCTACCATAGAGGCAAGTTTTGTCTTTGTAAAATTATTCTTTAATCTGTAATATTTTAAGTTTTTATTAAACATTTTTCGCCTCCTTCCTTGCTCTTTAAGATTACATAGCGCAATTTATTCTGTTTATATTTTATCATTTTTTCAAAAAAATTAAACACGTTTTGAATTCATTTTTCATAATTAGTATTATACTATGTATACGAGGCACGTAATTATGTGCCCCTTCTGTGTCTTCATATATTATTCTTACTTACGCTCAAGTAGTCTACCAATCAGTCCAAAACACACAGCTCCGATTGCTATCAACACAATCCCTTTAAGAGTTCTCATAAACATCACTGCATATCCTACCTGCGGAATACTACATATCACTGTTCCAAAGATCTGTTTTGGCTTCACTATCCCGGGATCTGCAACGCTGTTACTGTCACCTTTGGTTATATAACCACCGTCTGTCTTCTCAATTACTCTATGAGTTATTATTGTATCCTTCGCCTTATACGAAATAATATCACCGGCTTCCGGCTCTTTCTGCTGACAATCCACGAGGCACACACTGCCCACAGGAAGCTCAGGCTCCATGGATCCCGAGATAATCACATAGGGGTTTATGTCAAGAATTACAATCAGAAAGCCCAGCCCCATTATCAGTGAAACTGTCATTACCAGCAGCATAGCCTGTATTACCTTATATATCCTTATCGCCATTTCTCCTCCTTATCAGCTGCTCTATCCCTACAAAGCTTGCAGCCGTAATCAAAGCCCATATCCATATTTCAATATCATCTCCTGTCTTTACTGCTCCAACGCTTCCCGGCTCTTCATCTGCAACGGCTTCTGCTTCAACAGTAATTCCCATTACATTGCTTACTCTCCATTGCCATTCCTGCGGGAAATCAAAGCCCTGGCAAATCTCAACTCTCTCATTTTCTTCAAAAGGTTTCTTGTAGTAGAACCAGTCATCCTTGTATGTCCAGTTGTCTTCCCAGCCATAGCAGTACTTTAAGATATTTATCTTCTGCGTTTCGGTCTTTGCAAAAACTCTGAGCCTCAGGTTACACTCGCTGCCTT
>JALEQY010000087.1 GCA_022763735.1 Clostridiales bacterium | reverse complement strand
ACCTTGTAAAACGGATAGTATACGGGGCTCTGAAGGATAACCTTCTCCCCGGGGCTGCAGAAAGTCCTGACGATATGCCATAATGCCGGGACAACTCCAGGTGAGAACACTATCCATTCCTTTTTTACTTCCCAGCCGTTTCTTCTCTTCTGCCATTTTATTACCGCTTCATAGAACTCATCACCTGGCAGTGCATAACCATATATACCATGCCCTGCACGTTCAGTCACAGCATCTATCACCGGCTGTGCCGTCCTGAAGTCCATATCGGCAACCCACAAGGGAACGCAGTCCGCACTTCCGAAATGTCGCTCGAGATATGAAGCCGACCATTTCATCGAATCTGTATTTTTCCTGTCAATTACTTCGTCAAAATTATATTTCATCAGTTACCTGCCTTTCATTAATGTCTCATGTATTTATCTGTCGCAGTCACGAAAAAAGTATAGCATTTTTGCCGACAGATTTCACCCTTCATCCACACACATGCACATTGACATTCGAATACCTCAGGTCTAAAATATTCTGTATATTCAGTAAAGTGAGGTTCATCATATGGTCAGCGAAGTGTTCTTTTTCACATATATATTTGCCGGTTTCGTAGGTCTGCTCGTTATACTAATGGTTCTGCTTCTAACAAGATACCGCACAGACGGCAACCGCAATCTGCTGTCGGCAATAAGGAACTTCATGATATGCACCGCACTCATTGACGCTCTGTATTTTTATTTTGACTACAAAGTGCTTGCCACAGGGCATCATGTTACATCTCCCATACTAAGGATTATGGATATATGTCTCTTCATAGGACAGGTTTATTTCTGGTCTGTTTATGTCAGAGAAAAGAGCGGATTCAGGTTTCCACAGAAGAAAATGGCATCCTGTCTTTTCTACGGACTGTTCATCCTGTCAATCGCAGCAGCTGTCATATGCTACGGCTTCCTGATGAACGATTATTATCTGACATCTGATGGCACCAGGCGTACTGCTGCTGTTTTGCTTGAAATATTTCTGGGTATTTTCCTTACCCTTGTGAATGTATGGCATCTCTACAAGGGCCTAGGTGAGCTGGTTCAGAAAAAAATCAGAGTTCTAGTCACCATGATATCGATTTTCATCGCCGTCAACGGAATATGGAATGCTATACTGGTAACCCTGATAATGACCGGATACTCTGATCCGGAAAACGGAACCCTACCGGACCCCACAGCACTGTTCATTTTCATTATCAATCTGCTGACGATAATTCTCGTGCTTCAGGAAGATTTCTCTGCTCTGTTTACAATTCCCGATGAGCAGCCGGAGCAGACCCCGTCCATCGATTCACGCCTGGATTTCATCGCCCAGACCCACAACCTGACTCGCCGCGAACGTGAAGTCATGGAGCTTGCATACGAAGGACTTACAAATCCGGAAATAGCCGAAGAACTCGTCATCTCCCGATATACCGTCAAGCGCCATATGCACAATATCTTTGAAAAGCTTGATATTTCAACACGTATGGAACTGGTCCATTTAGTAAACCAGGAAAATGGTCCAGGTGGACTATTGTAAAAAGCACTCTTTCGGAATAAAAAATGATTAGTCAGAAAATTATTTTTATTCCGAAAGGAGAGTGTGACAATGAAAGGAAAGTTAAAGAAGATACTGGCTGTCTGCTTATCCGCAGCACTCATTTTTACATTTACAGCATGCGGCAGCACAGGTATCGATTCAGAGCTTTCCATGGCACCTGCCGTGGAAAAGTATCTTGAAAGCGTAGATCAGGAATACGCCTACGGTATTGCGGAAACCCTGGCGTATGATGAAGAGTATCTTTCCAATGAACTTGGCTGGAGAACTGCCGGTTCTGATGCAGAGCACAAGGCTGCAGACTATCTGGCAAAGGAAATGGAAACCTTGGGGCTTGAGGACGTGGAAAAAGTACCCGTAACAGTGGATAAATGGCAGTTCAATGATGCTGCCCTCACCATTGACGGCACTGACATCGATATCATGCCTGCTTCATATGCCACAAACGGTACTGACAAGGACGGTATCACTGCTGAAATCGTAGATGTAGGAGGCGGAACGGCTGCCGATTATGATGACAAGGATGTTAATGGCAAAATAGCACTTACAGGTATAGATCAGTGGAACGTTGCATGGATTGACCAGTACATGAACGAAGCTGCACTTCACGGTGCTGCAGCTGTAGTTACTTATGATACCGGCGGCTATGCTACATATTCCGATGATATGATCAACATGCAGGATCTCTGTGCAGAAGATGTAATCCCTTGCGTCAGCATCAGCAAGAACCAGTACAATCAAATCGCTGCTGCAATCAAGGACGGCAACAGCAATGCCACATTAAAGGTTGATAATGTAATGGAGCCTGACAAAGGCACAAGCTACAACGTCATCGGCAAAATCAAAGGTAAATCATCTGACCAGCAAATTATCGTGTCAGGACATTATGACGTATACTTTAACGGTTTCCAGGATGACAGCTGCGCAATCGGACTGGTGCTGGCAATGGCCAAGGCAATGAAGGATTCAGAATATACTCCTGAAAACGACATCATTTTCGTAGCTCACGGCTCAGAAGAATGGGGCGCTATAGGAAGCCAGTTCGACTGGACTACGGGCGCATGGGAAATGATAAACAATGCTCATCCTGAATGGGCAGGAAAAACCATCGCAATGATCAACTTCGAGCTTCCTGCATTTTATGACGGCAAGGAGCAGAGCCAGATCAGCTGCGTTCCTGAATTCGCCGGCATCGTAAACAATCTCGTATCGGATTCAGGACTTCTGGCTGCACCAGCTAACGATATATATCCTGAAGGCATCAGCGAAACCTCTGTGGATTCCAATACTATGGAAGACGGAGTTTCATACCGGGCAGCAGGAGTCCCTTACTTTATCAATATGCCGGGAACACAGGACGGTGACAAGGGCTGGATACAGCAGAGATACCACACCGTTGCAGACGATAAGGACACATACAACGCAGATGTTATGACCACCAATCTCAACACCTACGGTACTCTGGCAATCTATCTCGATCAGACACCTGCACTTCAGCTTGACCTTACAGCAACATGCGATGACATAGACGAAGCGCTCAACGAAGACATCGCCAAAGCCGCAGATGCAGATATAGAAGCATACAAAGAAGCTTCTGCAGAGCTGAGAACAGCAGCCGATGGACTCAACAATAGAATAAGCGACATAAACACAAGATACGAGCAGGCGGTCAAGGACGGTGCATCAGAGGATGAACTGGCAGCTATCAGATCCGAAGGGACAGAACTCAACAAGCAGACTCTCGAAGCCTTCAAATATGTTCAGGATAATTTCATCGGCATCATCCTTACTTCTGATATCGTAATCAAGCATGTTCCATATCAGAACAACATTGATGTTATTTCAGGCGTGACAGCAGCCCTTGAAAAAGGAGAACTGTCAAGTGAAGACGAAACTTCCGGAGCATTGGATCTGGCATGGCAGATTAACGGAGGTTCAGAATACGGCTATTACAACTTCAGCCCTGAAACCAACGAAGCCTCACACAAAACCTTGCTGGAAGATACCAACAAAGGCAACATTTTCTGGGGAACAGGCAAAGGCTCAATGCTTGCCGATACCAGCGAAGCAACTATGTCGGTACTCGGCAAAGCTGCCGCAGCTGAAGAAGGAGAAAAGGTATCATACGATGAAGAAATAGCGATTTACAGCAACGCCTTATCAGCACAGCAGAAAGAACTGGCTAAAACAATGAAGGCCGAGACAGAAGCCATGATTAAGCTTGCAGATTTATTAAAATAAACTCCATTTAATTACATATAATTAACGCCGCATCGGATACATACCTCCGATGCGGCATTTTACTGTGTTCTGGACCATGTGTACCACGAGTTTCACCTATCGGGTGATACCATCCGGTATATGCAAATGGCCTTGCTGGTCAATTGCATACAGCCCTGTCCCGATATATCATAAACTCCGGAAAACGAAATTCAGACACAGCAGACACAGCAAAGTGACTTTGGGTTCGGCAACAACTTCCCGAAGTTATTTTGCCTGTATGTCAGCTGCACAGGCAACCTTATGAAAGACACATCAGAACTATGACTATCAACATATTCCTTTATATATATA
>JALEQY010000069.1 GCA_022763735.1 Clostridiales bacterium | reverse complement strand
CCCTTGTCAAACAAGGGGATTTATGGTTTAATTGGGATGGTATGATTTGTTATAAATGTAACAAATGTAATTATTAATTAAGGAGGCAATATAATGAACTTTTCACTGACGAAGGAACAAGAATTCGTAAGAAAAATGGTAAGAGATTTTGCCGAAACAGAGGTTGAACCTCTGGCTGCAGATATTGATGCGGAGCATAGATTCCCTGAAGAAACTGTAGCTAAGATGGCAAAGTACGGATTACTTGGCGTTCCGTTCCCAACTGAGTACGGCGGAGCAGGCGGAGATCACATCTCCTACGCTATCACTGTTGAAGAACTTTCAAAGAAGTGCGCATCAACAGGTGTTATCTGCTCAGCACACACTTCACTCTGCTGCTGGCCTATTTTCAACTGGGGTACAGAAGAACAGAGACAGAAGTATCTCCCTGACCTGCTTTCAGGAAGAAAGCTTGGTGCATTCGGACTTACTGAGCCTAACGCAGGTACAGATGCATCAGGACAGCAGACAAGAGCTGAATAGGACGGAGATTACTATGTTCTGAACGGAGCAAAGGTATTCATCACTAACGGCGGATATGCTGAGACTTTCGTAGTAATGGCTATGACTGACAAGTCAAAGGGCAACCACGGAATCAGCGCATTCATCGTAGAAAAGGGAGACGAAGGATTCTCAATCGGAAAGACTGAAGACAAGATGGGTATCTGCGCATCATCAACTACAGAACTTATCTTCCAGAACTGCAGAATCCCTGCTGACAGACTTCTCGGAGAAGAAGGACAGGGCTTCAAGGTTGCAATGAGCACACTGGATGGCGGACGTATCGGTATCGCTTCACAGGCTCTGGGTATCGCTCAGGGAGCTCTCGATGTAACAATTGAATACATGAAGGCTAGAAAGCAGTTCGGAAAGAGCCTTTCAAAGTTCCAGGCACTTCAGTTCATGGTTGCTGAACTGGCAACAGAAATCGAAGCTGCAAGACTTCTGGTATACAGAGCTGCAGACATGAAGGACAAGCACCTTGCTTACGGTCCTGCTGCTGCAATGGCTAAGTACTTTGCTGCTGAAACTGCTATGCACGTTACTACTAAGTGCGTACAGCTCCACGGCGGATACGGCTACACTAAGGATTATCCTGTAGAAAGAATGATGAGAGACGCTAAGATCACTGAAATCTACGAAGGTACAACAGAAGTTCAGAAGATGGTTATCGCTGCATCAGTTCTTGGTAAATAATTAGAGAGGGAGGAAAATATAATGGCATTTAATATTATAGTATGCGCAAAGCAGGTTCCTGATACTAATGTTATCAAAATCAATCCTAAAACAGGAACACTGATCAGAGACGGCGTACCTAGCATTCTGAACAACGACGATGCTAACGCTCTCGAACAGGCTCTTCAGATTAAAGATAAGTTTGATGATGTTCACATCACAGTAATCACAATGGGACCTCCACAGGCTAACGATCTGCTCTTCGAGTGCATCGCTAAGGGCGCTGACGAAGGTATCCTGGTATCCGACAGAGCAGTAGGCGGATCAGATACATGGGCAACTTCAAACACTCTGGAAGCTGCAGTAAGAAAATGGGTCAAGGAAAACGGCGACTACGACCTTATCTTCACTGGAAGACAGGCTATCGACGGAGATACTGCACAGGTTGGACCACAGCTTGCTGAAAAGCTGGATCTGCCACAGGTATCATACGTAGAAGAGTTTGAAATTGCTGACGACAGAAAATCAGTAACAGTTAAGAGACAGCTGGAAGACGGATATGAACTCATCGAAGTTCAGCTCCCTTGCCTGCTGACTACAATCAAAGAACTGAACACTCCTAGATACATGACAGTTGCCGGAATCTACGGTGACAAGGAAATGAAGGTTTGGAATGCTAAGGACATCGAAGTTGACCTGACTAAGGTTGGTCTGGAAGCATCACCTACAAACGTATTCAGATCATTCACACCAGCTCCAAAGCAGCCAGGCGTTAAGATCGAAGGCGATACTGAAAATGCTCAGGCTAAGAACTTACTGATTAAGCTTAAGGGCAAGCATGTAATCTAAGAAGGAGGAGGAAATTTAAATGGCTATTAACATTATTAAAGAAAAATGTATAGGATGCGGACAGTGCTTCAAGAGCTGCCCTAAGGATGCATTTTATTTCGAACCATATGATGGCAATAAGCTTGGTAAAGTTGCTGCCATCGGACCTAGCTGTGACTTCTGTAACCAGTGCCTGACTTCATGTAAGTTTGGTGCTATCGAAGAAAAGAAGGTAGAAGTACAGGCTGACCTGGGCGACTACAAGCACGTATGGGTATTCGCAGAACAGAGAAACGGCAAGCTCATGAACGTTGCTCTGGAACTCATCGGCGAAGGCTACAGACTGGCTAAGGAAATCAGCGAAGACACTCAGGTTTGCGCAGTTCTCATCGGTGATGAAGCTGACATCGCTCCACTGGCTGAAGAATGCTTCGCTTACGGTGCTGAGAAGGTTTACAAGATTGCAAGCCCACACCTGAAGAACTACACTACAGACGGATACACATTCGCTCTGAAGGAAGCTATCGACGAATACAAGCCTGAAATCGTTCTGTACGGTGCAACTCACATTGGTAGAGACTTCGCTCCAAGAATCGCCGCAAGATGCAACACTGGTCTGACAGCTGACTGTACAAGACTGGACGTAAGAGTTTCAAGCTACATTGAGTACACTTCAAAGAACACTACTCTTGATACTTCAACTCTGGACCCTAACGATCCATCAACCGGTATCAAGCAGACTCGTCCTGCATTCGGTGGTAACCTGATGGCTACTATCATCTGCCCAAGAACTAGACCTCAGATGTCAACAGTTCGTCCTGGCGTAATGCAGAAGAGAGAGCCTGTAGCTGGAGCTACCGGTGAAATCGTTGACGTTAAGACTACTGTTTCAGCTGACGATATCCACATCACAATCAAGGACATCGTTAAGTCAGCTAAGGAAATGGTATCACTGACTGACGCTGAAATCATCTGCTCAGGCGGAAGAGGCCTTGGCGATGCATCAGGATTTGAACTGATCAAGCAGTTCGCTGACAAGGTTGGCGGAGTTGTTGGTTCATCAAGAGCAGCTGTAGATGCTGGCTGGATTGATCACTCACACCAGGTTGGACAGACAGGAACAACTGTAAAACCTAATATCTACTTCGCATGCGGAATCTCAGGCGCTATCCAGCACCTGGCAGGAATGCAGACATCAGATATCATTGTTGCTATCAACAAGGATCCTGATGCTCCTATCTTCGAAGTTGCTGACTACGGAATCGTAGGCGACCTCTACAAGGTAATTCCTGAAATTATCGCAGAGTGGGATAACGCAGAAGCACTTTACGACGCATCAACAAAATAAAGTGAAGATGACCCCGCGACTGGCGAGCGTCAGCGGAGACAGAGCGGCGGTACTTCATTCGTCAGAACCGCAGGGCTTCAGCCCGTGGCGGTTTACGGCGCAGAGATGACCCCGCGATTGACGAGCGACAGCGAAGTCAGAGCGACTAATCAAAATAAAAAGGGACTGAATCAACAGTCCCTTTTATAATACTCAGTTTAGTCTACAGCAACCATTACTGAAGTAGACTTTATCACTGCATATGCAGGTTTTCCAACTTCAAGACCCAATTCTTTGATAGATGTCATTGATATCGTAGAAGAAATAATGTTTCCGCCACCTATATCAATTTTTACAATACCGTTTACGGCACCGTCGGTAATCTCTGTAACGATACCTTTAAATTGATTTCTTGCACTTAACTTCATATTATTGCCTCCTTGTAGTAAATAGTTTTCATGTGATATTATAAGGCAAAAATACGTTCATATACGTTATAAATACAACAAATGCTTATTAATTATATTATAAATAAGGCCGGATACGATACCATGGGAATCCGACTACATTATTATAATCGCCATCTATGTGGTCGATATATTTGCCAAAGGTGCCCTGTATTGCGTAACCGCCGGCTTTATCATACGGCTCGTCTGTATTGACATATGCAGTCAGCTCAGCATGACTGTAGCCATTGAAAAATACCGAGGTCCTGTCATAAAAACAAATCTTTCTGGGAGTGTATGTGTCAATTATGCATACTCCTGTCAGAACATCATGATGATCATTTCTCATACGGTATAGCATATCGAACGCTTCATTCTTGTCAGCTGGCTTGCCAAGAATTCTTCTATCGTGAACAACTACGGTATCAGCTGCAATTATTATATGTTTATCATTAACAGCTGCGTCAATATGAGCAGCTTTTTTAAGTGCAAGATACATTACAGCTGGTTCAGGCGACATGTTAAAAGGCAGATGCTCATCAACATATGCAGGCATTATTAATGGATTGTAACCGTTCTTTTTCATCATCTCGATCCGTCTTGGAGACGAAGAGGCTAAAATTATTTTTTTCATAACATGTTTATTTTATCATAAATGGAAATAATAAGTGAAGTAATTTAAATAATTCTGGAGGTCTATATGGCGGATACTAAAGAAAAACAGCAGAAAAAAGAAGTAGCGAAGGCATATGAGAAGTATGCCAGGAAATTCACTCCAAAGCCGAAGTATTTTATGAACAGTTTAAAAGCTTTCATTACGGGAGGAATGATATGTGCAGCCGCATTGCTGCTTGAAAATATTATTTCAGGTTATGGTGCTGATGATAAAACTGCAGGAACCTATTCAGTTATCGTTCTTGTAATGCTTGCTCAGTTACTTACAGGACTGGGATGGTTTGATACCATAGGAAAATTTGCCGGAGCAGGTGTGATAGTTCCGATAACAGGATTTGCCAATTCAATGGTGGCACCTGCTATTGAATATAAAAAAGAAGGAATTGTACTGGGGGTAGGAGCAAAACTGTTTTCACTGGCAGGGCCGGTACTGGTATCGGGTATAACTGTATCTATGATAATAGGGATAATCTACTGGATTATGGGAATTGCAGGAGGACAGCATGTCTGAGCGAAAACAGACTATCATATTTAAGAACAAGCCGTATATATTAAGTGCATATTCCATTGCCGGAAAAAAAGAATCTGAAGGACCTATGAGTGACTGGTTTGATTACTGCATCAGTGATGATACTTATGGCGAAAGCACCTGGGAAAAATCAGAAAGCAAGATGCTGAAGACTGCTATGGGTGAAGTTGTAATGAGAGCCGGTTTAAATCATGATGAAGTGGGTGCTATGCTTAGCGGAGATCTTCTGAATCAGCTCATGTCCTCATCCTTTATGGCACGTGATATGCATATTCCTTTTCTGGGAATGTATGGAGCATGTTCAACAATGACTGAATCTCTGATGCTGGGGTCAGTTCTGGTTGATGGTAAATACAGTGATAATGTGATTGTAGGGGCTTCCAGTCATTACTGCACTGCAGAAAGACAGTTCAGAATGCCTCTTGAGCACGGAAATCAGAGACCTCCATCTGCGCAATGGACTGCAACCGCTGCAGGAGCTATGCTTGTTTCACAATGCAGTCAGCCGTATACTGAGATGAAAACTATTGATGGCGATGTAGTGAATTGCAGAAATGTACGCGTTGAGAGCGGAACTATCGGGAAAATAATAGATGCCGGAATAAAGGACGCTAACCAGATGGGCAGTGCAATGGCCCCTGCTGCGATAGATACAATACTTAATCATCTGGATGATACCGGCAGGGCAATAAGCTATTATGATGTTGTTCTAACCGGGGACCTGGGATTTACGGGCAGGGATATTGTCCGGGATCTGCTGGCAGATGCTGGTGTTAACAAGGCAGATATAGAAAATGTTTATGATGACTGTGGTACAATGATATACGATCCGCAGCAGGATGTACACAATGGAGGAAGCGGGTGCGGATGTTCAGCATCACTTTTTTCGGGATATGTATATAAAAAAATGAGAAAAGGTGAAATCAGGCATGCACTGATAATATCCACCGGAGCACTTTTATCAACGATAAGCCCTTTTCAGGGAGAATCAATCCCTGGAATTGCGCATGCAATTTCTCTTGAATCGGAGTAGGGGAGGAGAATATGAAATGGATTATGTGTATTCTTTTATTACAGGTGGACTGATATGTGTTATTGGACAGATTTTAATGGATGCTACGAAACTTACCGCACCAAGGGTTCTTGTGATTCTGGTAGTTGCAGGAGCACTGCTTCAGGCATTTAATTTATATGAGCCTATCGTTGAGTTTGCATCGACAGGTGCCAGGGTACCTTTGCCGGGGTTTGGATATAATCTTGCAAAAGGAGCAATGGAAGGTGCATCCGGGGGATTTCTGGAGGCAGTTACCGGTGGTGTCAAAGCTGCATCCGGCGGGATTACTGTCGCTATTGCATGGGGATATATTATTGCGCTGACTTTCAGCCCGAAATCAGTAAGATGAAAAAGCGGCCATTGCAGGCCGCTTTAAGTTTAATATGCAGTATGTGAAGTATCTGATGTTGACTCGTTTTCATGTGTTTCCGTTTCAGGCTCCGTTATTGGAGGTGCTGTAGTAGGTGGGCTGGTCTGGGTAGGAGGTTCAGTTGTAGTTGATGGTTCAGTAGCTTCAGTTTCACTGCTCTTAGTTTTTGTTGTTCTGTTGATAACTCGTGAATATGTTCCGTCAGTATAGTATTCACCGCCTACAGAAATAACATTTTCAGGTTTCTCTCTGAAAGATGCATAAGGTATGTTCGCACATACTCTTGACATTACTTCGGACCAGAAAGAAGCTGTCTGGCTACTTCCGGCACTCAGTTCGATATTCACATCGTTACCCATCCACAGGGCAGCAGTATATTGTGGTGTGAACCCGCAGAACCAGATATCAAACTGATTATCAGTAGTACCTGTTTTACCGCCTACAGGCTGTGAGCCTATTGATGCATTTGTTGCAATTCCCTGAGTGACAACGGTTCGAAGTATATCGGTCATTATCCATGCGACGCCCTCGTCGTATACCTGTTCTTCTTTGGCTTTTTTATCAAATAAAAGTTCATCATCAGGACCAAGTATCTTCGTGTAAGTTATAGGTTCCTTATAAGTCCCTCCGTTAGGGAAGACTGCATATGCGGCAGTAAGTTCAAGAGGGGCTATACCGCTGGTCATACCACCCAGAGCAAGAGCTGCCGGATTAAGGTCGTTTACATCGCCTTCCTCATCTATAGTCGATATTCCGGATTTTTTGAGCATTGATGAAGAATAGTCCGGACCTATCTGCTGATATGTTTTAACAGCACATACGTTTACCGACTGCTGCACTGATTTTCTTAAAGTCATGTGGCCGCGGTATCCGTTATACCAGTTCTTAGGCCATGCACTTCCGTTATTTGTAATAGGAGCGTCGTTGATGATACTGCCGGCTGTTATGTATTTACCCCAGTCACTTCCTTCACTAGTATCGAGAGTCATGGTCTTGCCGTCTCTTTCATATTCGAAGCTCATCTGAAGAGCCGGACCGTATACACCAATAGGCTTTATTGAAGAGCCAGGCTGTCTAGGATTGACAGCTCTGTTATAAAGTTGTTTGCCTTTTGTTCCGCGTCCGCCCATCATAGCTTTGACTTCACCTGTGGAATTTTCCATAATGACCATAGCACCCTGAGGCTGCCTTGTTTTCTGCTGCAGGGAATAATTGTCGCTGGTTACAACGTAATTACTTCCATCTTTTCTGAAGAAATCAGGGTATTCCTGGAAAAACTGTGCGGATATCACTGCATTTCCGTTTGCGTCAACTGTCTTATATCCCTGAGGGATAGAAAGTGCACCGCTCTTTATACAGTAGAAAACGCCATTATCATTATCATACATTGATTTGAATTCAATGCTTACATCCGGTTCACCGTTAACTTCAGTCTGATATATGTTAAGTCGTTTGCCTGCAAAAATTGTCATGCTTCCATCGCTACCCGTTTCATACTCATCACTGGTCAGGGTGAATTCATCTTTACTGTTGAAATAGTGTGAATAGCTGTAAAGCATTATGTCACCGGAAGACGAATTAAGAATATTTCCTTCACTGTCTTTTCTGGCATAAGCGACACCTGCGAAGTTATCGGATTCATCAAACTCCTCCTCAAGAATGTTCTGAATATCTGAATCCATTGTAGTGTAGATCTTAAGACCTCCTGTATATATCTTGCTGAGTGCTTCTGATTCATCTACACCGTATTCTGATACGATATCGTCTGTGAGCTGCTCTATAACATAGTCTGTGAAATATGATGTCTCGTCAGCATCTGACGAAACGCCAACTTTGATATGATCCTTAAGATCATCACTGAGGCATTCGTTAAGCTCAGAGTCTGTAATGAAGGCCTCGTTGTACATATTGTGCAGAACAAGACTTCTTCTGTCGGATGTCAGATCACCGTTATAAAGGTATGTTACAGAGCTTGTCTTTGACAGCTGCGGAAGCGAGGTGTCTGAATTGAAATAATCAGCCTGAACCAGAGCATATGTATCAGGCGATTGTGGCAGAGATGCCAGTGCAGCACATTCAAGTGTATCCAGTTCACTTACATCTTTAGAAAAATAAGCTTGGGCTGCAGCCTGAATTCCATATGAATTGAATCCGAGATAGATGGAGTTGAGATAAGCTTCCATTATCTGTTCCTTTGAAAGATTCTTTTCAAGCAGGATTGTTATGTATGCTTCTGTGATCTTTCTGCTGAGGGATCTCTGGCTTTTGATTTCAGAAAGATATATGTTTCTTGCAAGCTGCTGTGTCACGGTACTTGTGCCGCTTATTCCGCCGCCGCCGAAAATACTGTCTTTGACAGCACCTATCATTCTGATGTAGTTAAATCCATTATGCTTCCAGAATTTTTTGTCCTCGATGGCAACGACTGCGTTGACCATATCTTCAGGTATTGATTCATAATCAACTATTGTTCTGTTTCCGTCCGAAAAATAAAGATTCTCTATTTCATTACCCTCAGAGTCATACATTATTGAACGCTGAGACAGAGTGGAATAGATATCGTCAGTATTTATCGACGGTGCCTTGAGAAACAGTATCCCGGTATATATACCTACGGCAAGAATTACAGCGAGAACAGCGAGCAGAAGAACTTTAATTACAGTTACCTTAGGGCTTGCTGCAGCATATGCTGTTTCACTGAATCTGGCAGGCGAAGGTTTTCTTGACGAAGGTGCGGAAGAAGCTGTTTTTCTTCCTGATTCCCGTCGCTGTTTATGAGCGTGAGTATGCTGGTTTCTGCTGCGTTCACTGCGGCTCGATGTTCTGGATCCGGAGCGAGGCTGCCTTGTCTGAGGTTCGTCAAACTGTGCGAAAAAATCATCTATATCGTCGCGGTTTTTGTTGTTTCTGTTATTGTCCGGCAATATTCTTTCCTCCTACTTCATGATTATAGAATTAATTATATCATAATGAGTCTTAAAGTTAAAGAAATAACGTCAACTTTTGCATTACCTTGACAAAAACAACACATAGGAATGATATTGTATAAAAGTAAAAATATGGATACTTGTGAGGAATATATGGTAAGGAGACCTGTTTTATATGCAACTGCTGCTTTTGCTGCTTCAATTATAGTGTGTTATTATATGACTCCCGGAATTGCTTTTGCCGTTTCATCTGCTATGCTGATTTTACTGTTTATTAAAAGGGAACGAAAATCGTATATGTATATTGTGATAATTTCAGCTCTTATAAGTATTGTGAACTATCAGATACATGACATGAATGAGAGTGAACTGCTGGATCTTGCAGGAGAAACCCATCTGCTTTCAGGGAAAGTGGTATCTGTTGAGAAAAAAACATATACAGGGGGACAGAAATACATACAGATAAAAGCAGATATAGATCGCGTTGATGCAGATGTATCAGAAAAACCAGAACGCATACTGATTAAATGCAATGGATATTACGAGGGTGACAATAACCGCAGCGAGATCAGTATACCTGCACCTTCCGACAGACTGGAGGCACTGGCCAGAATAGATGTTCCGCAGGGGAAGCGGAATCCCGGAGGATTTGATTACAGCCTTTATCTGAAATCCATTGGGATAAATGTTGTGGCAACATCTGTAAAAACAGAAATTGTGCCTGATGGAGCAAGTCCTTTTGCATTGACAGAAAGAAAACTGTATCTAAAAAAAGAAGCGTATCTCGAACAGCTGGCTGCAGAAGCGGGAGCAGAAACTGCTGCCATGATGCGCGCGATAATGTTCGGCGAAAAGAATGAGCTTGATGAAGAAATGCTGGAAGAATTCCGTCATAATGGAACTGCTCATATACTTGCTGTCAGCGGACTGCATATAGGAATAATATATAAATTTCTCACTATTTTGTGGCCATGGCGAAGAAGAAAAGTATATTTTGTTTTTATGATGGCTTTTTTTTCCGGATATATGTTTATGGCATCGTTTTCACCTTCTGTTGTCAGAGCAGTAAGCATGATAGGCCTTCATATTTTTGCTCAGATATTCAACCGGAGATATGATTTGAGTTCTGCTGCACATATTGTGCTGCTGATTATGATGTTCAGGAACCCGATGGCAATATTTAATACAGGGCTACAGCTGTCTTTTCTGGCTGTAATATCCATGGCGCTGTTTTTACCTGTAATAAAAAAAGCATATAAAGGCATGTTTACTGGAAATATCGCGATTCAGGCGGGAATGACACCATATCTGATATACAGTTTCAACTATTTTTCGGCTGCAGCTGTACTGATAAATGTACCGGTGGTATATATTGCAGGCATTATTGTGCCGGCAGGATTGTGTTCAATGGTTATAATGGATATAAATGATTCTATATATTTATTTTTAGCTGGAGTTATATCCGGGTTATGTGAAATGCTTGTCAGAATGAATGAGCTGGTCTTCTCAGGAGGGAAAACATCTGTTATGATCTGCAGTCCATCCACTGGTTTTATGTGCTGCTGCTATCTGTCAATTTTTTTTGTTTTTTCAGAAGAGGGAAGGCTGATGGTGGCCAGAAAAAAGAAAAAGCTGATTATTTTCATAGCTGCAGGGATAATTACAGCATCAGCTGTTTTGGGTGTGATAACGGAGGATGATGTTTCGGATTCAGAACTGCTGTTTCTTGATGTGGGACAGGGGGATGCAGTTCATCTTCGAATCAGGGATGGTGTTTTCGGTCCGGAAGGGCTGCTGGGGACAGGTCTGTTTGTAAATGAGAAAAATTATCTGTTTGATGGCGGAGGAAGTGAGAATTATGAAGTGGGTAAAAAGATTCTCAAGCCGTATCTATTGAAAAACGGAATTAAAAAGCTTGATGGAGCTTTTGTCACACATATGCATTCTGATCATTATAATGGTATTGCCGAACTATGTCGCGAAGGAATGGTAGATAAGCTGTATCTGTACGAGGCAAACAGGTTAAAGTCCAGGAAGATCATCACTGAAACCGGATTAGATGAGAATGCACTGGTGTATCTGCATCAGGGAAACACTGTAAGTTTCGGAAAAAGTTGTGCTGAGATACTCTGGCCGGAAAGGAGAACAGCAAATGAATACAGAAACATGATAAATAATGAGGATGACGAGAATGAAATGAGCATGGTTATCAAGATATATCATAATGGTATGTCTGCGCTTATAACCGGGGACATTGATACAGAGCTTATGGGTGTCCTGGCAGAAAAATACAGAAACAGCAGGCTGCTGGACAGTAACATTCTAAAGGTACCTCATCATGGCTCCGTATACAGCTGGAATGATGCATTCATAGATGCGGTATCTCCCGAATATGCGGTAATACAGGTGGGAAAAAACAATTACGGTCATCCGGCGGCTGAAATAATAAAAAATTACATGGATAACAGAATAACTGTAATACGCAGTGATCTGCAGGGGGCTGCAGGATTCCGCTGTGAAAGGGGAAAAGTTAAATCCGCTGTAATATGTGATGGAAACAGCAGACAATAAATGTAATATATATCTGACATATGAATTAAAGTTCGAGAAATAACCTTGTGATGACAATGAAATATAGTTTTGAGTTGAAAAAAATTTTATTAACTGTATAATAATATGTACAGCTTTAAAAAACAGCAAAGAAGGGTGAATGATGGCAGCTGCTTATAAGAAAGAATCTGAACATGCATTTGTCACTATAGAAAGAGACCTGAAGGAGGGGAAAATTCCCCGCCTTGTCTTGCTTTGCGGTAAAGAGGAATATCTGATCAGATGGTATGCGGATTCGCTCGTGAACCGGTTTGTATCTGATGCATGTCGCCCTATAGATCTTGTTACCCTGGAGGATGATTCTGTTTCTCTGAGCAGCATAGTTGAAAATCTGGAGACAATTAGTCTCATGTCAGAGCGCAAGATAGTACTTCTGCCTGATTTTATGCCTGTGTATGGTAAAAGTATTAAAGGGTTTAATGAAACTGAATTAAAAGCTCTTATTGAATATTTCGGTGAGATTCCGGAGGACAGTCTGCTGCTGATAACAGCTTCGGAGCCTGAGGATTATCGTGGCAGAAAAACCAGATTGATGACCGGTATTGAGAAACACGGGAAGATTTATGATTTTCAGGGTCTCAAAGATAATATGCTCAGAAGCTTCATTGAGAAAAGATTCAGAGCAGCTGGCAAAACATATTCATCCTCTGTAATAAATATGATCATAGCAGAAAGCGGTTATGGAAATAAAGCCATAGATTACACTTTATATAATCTGGAAAATGATCTGAAAAAGATAATTGCACATTGTGGCGGGAGCAATGAGGTTACTGCTGCAGATGTCAGTGATATTCTTTCTACAAATCCGGAAAATGATGTGTTTGCCATGCTTGATGCAATAGGACGGAACCGTAAGGATGAAGCCTTCAGACTCCTGAACAATCTGATAGAGGCAGGCACTCCTGTATTCAATCTCCTTCGTCTTATTACAAGTCAGCTTGAACTTGTTCTTGCTGTAAAAGAAATGAAAGATGAAGGGATGACACTGAATGCAATCCAGAAGAAACTTGGGATACATCAGTTCAGAATCAAGAAGGCTATGGCTGTTACGGGGCAGTATTCAATGGGTGATCTGAGAAAAACTCTGTGTGCAGCATATGATGTGGATGAAAACATAAAAACAGGGCTGCTTGAAAGCACAATGGCCCTTGAATTCTTTATAGCTCAGATATAGTCTGATAACCAGATACTTAGTAAGTTTGTGTTTACGAGGGAGAATAAGTTATGAAGACTCAGGTTAAAGCAGATATGATGCTGGTACTTGTAACTTTGTGCTGGGGAGTGTCATATTATCTTATGGATATATGCATGGAAGAGCTGGGACCGCTGAATCTGAATGCATTCAGGTTTCTGACTGCCTTTGCTGTAGCTGCTGTTATTTCATTTCCGAAAATAAAAAATGTCAATTCAGTGACTCTGAAGTATTCTCTATTTGTGGCAATATCTCTTGTTTTTGTCTATATAGGTGCCACTTTCGGTGTCAAATATACAAGCCTTTCAAATTCAGGTTTTCTTTGTGCACTTACAGTTGTGTTTACACCTGTTCTGGCTTTTTTTATCAGAAAGCAGAAGCCTGACAGAAAACTGTGCGTGGTTGTGCTGATGTGTCTTGTCGGGATAGCACTGATGACTCTGGATGAACATATGAAAATGGCATCAGGTGATATTCTATGCCTGATGTGTGCCTTTGCATATGCTGTAGATCTTCTGATAACAGAGGTGGCTGTTTCTGATGAAAAGGTTGACGCTTTCCAGCTGGGCGTTTTTCAGCTGGGGTTCACAGGTCTGTTTATGCTTGCTCTGTCTTTTGTTTTCGAAGATCCTTCATTGCCGTCAACCGGGGCATGCTGGGGGGCAGCACTGTTTCTGGCAGTATTCTGCACTGGTATAGCATTTATTGTTCAGGCGGTTGCGCAGCAGTATACTACAGCATCACATGTAGGCGTGATTTTCACTCTTGAACCTGTTTTCTCAGGGATAGTCGCATTCTTTTTTGCCGGTGAAATACTTCTGCCAAGGGCATATGCAGGAGCTTTTCTTATGCTGGCCGGACTGTTTTTCATGGAATTTGATGTAAAAGGATTGTTAAAAAAACAACAAAACCAAAAATCGGTATAATTTGAACAATGTAACTAGTTTTACTTTTCTGAATTTTTTACCGCATATCTGTTGCTTTTCAATATAATGTTATGTTACAATACAGTTGTTTGCACGACTAATATGGTATTTCAATTAATATTATTAGGAGGAACTAATATGAGCGAAAAAGGTTACAGCTGCAATTGCTCACAGAATCGTGAGGCTCAGTTCAGGGATCTGGCTCCGGTGCTGGAACAATACGCAACAGTGCCGGGTAGTTTGATTACTATCCTTCAGAAAACCCAGGATATTTATGGCTACCTTTCGATGGATGCCATTAATTACATATCCGAGATGACAGGTATAAAACCTGCTAAGATCTATGGTGTGGCTACTTTCTATTCTCAGTTCAGGCTCAAACCAGTAGGAAAGTATCTCATTATGCTATGCCAGGGTACTGCATGTCATGTTAACGGTTCTGAAATGATCGAAGAAGCCATATGCGAATATCTGAACATAAAGGACGGAGAAACTACAGAAGACGGACTTTTTACACTAAATAATGTAGCTTGTCTCGGATGTTGTTCACTGGCACCTGTAATGATGATAAAGAGTGCCGATGGAGACGAGACTTATGGCAATCTGACAAAGGATTCAGTTAAGAACATCCTGGAGGAAATCAGAGCAAAGGCACAGGAGGTGGCATGATGAGAGTGGTAATAGGACAGGGAAGCTGCGGTGTCGCTACAGGTGCCAGAAAAACAGCTGCTGAATTTGAGAAACAGATTGCAGAGAAAAAACTGAATATTGATGTGGATATTACCGGTTGTGTAGGAACATGCTATCTTGAACCGATAGTTGATATCTATGATGACGATGGCAAAATGACTAGGTATGTCAGAGTCAAGCCGGATAAAGTAGAGAAAATTGTAGAAGATCACCTTATCAGCAATAAAATTGTAGAAGACCAGGCGATTTCAGAAGAAGATAAACTGTTTATCGAGAAACAGCAGCGTGTTGTGCTGAGAAACTGTGGTGTGATAAATCCTGAAAACATTGATGAATACATAGCTGCAGATGGATATAAGGCTATTGAGAAGGCTCTTTCCATGAAGCCTGAAGCAGTAATTGATGAAATCAGAATATCGGGTCTGAGGGGACGAGGCGGAGCCGGGTTCCCTACCTGGTTCAAATGGAATGCAACCAGAAGACATCCTGGTGATAGAAAATACCTGGTATGCAATGCTGACGAAGGTGATCCTGGAGCATTCATGGACAGATCTGTGCTCGAGGGTGATCCGCATTCGCTTATAGAAGGCATGATTATCGGCGGATATGCTATCGGTGCCAATTATGGGGTTATTTACTGTCGTGCTGAATATCCGCTGGCAATAAAGAGACTTGAAACTGCTATGGCGCAGGCAAGAGAGAAAGGTTTTCTGGG
>JALEQY010000140.1 GCA_022763735.1 Clostridiales bacterium | reverse complement strand
TGCTTGCTCTTGAAACGGGCAATTGAATAAACAGGTAGAAGAAATAAGAAAGAGGAGAGGAATAATGGCAAAGGAAAAGATAAATTTTGAAGATGAACAGGTGAGACTGTGTTACAGACATACCACTTCACATATTCTGGCTCAGGCAGTAAAAAAACTATGGCCGGATGCAAAGCTTGCTATCGGACCTGCTATTGACAACGGTTTCTATTATGATTTTGATATGGAACATAAGCTGAATGATCAGGATCTTCTCAAAATCCAGAAAGAAATGAAAAAAGTGATTCAGGCGAATTATCCACTTGAAAGATTCGAACTTCCAAGAGAAGAAGCAATAAAGTTTATGGCTGATAAAGGTGAGGATTACAAAGTTGAACTTATCGAGGATCTGCCGGAGGATGAAGTCATCTCTTTTTATCAGCAGGGAGATTTCGTGGATCTCTGTGCAGGACCTCACATGGAAAGAACAGGTCAGATCAAGGCAGTCAAACTTCAGAGCATAGCAGGTGCATACTGGAGGGGTGATTCGGACAGAAAAATGCTCCAGAGGATATACGGAACCTGCTTCCCTACGCAGGCAGAGCTTGATGATTATCTTCAGAAGCTCGAAGAAGCCAAGAAGCGTGATCACAGAAAAATAGGCAAGGAAATGGATCTTTTTGCAATATATGAGGAAGGTCCGGGATTTCCGTTCTTCCTGCCAAAGGGAATGGTCATCAGAAATGAGCTTGAAAATTTCTGGAAGACAGAGCACATGAAGAGAGGCTATGAGGAAATAAAGACTCCGCTTATAATGAATGAGCAGCTCTGGAGAACATCAGGGCACTGGGATCACTATAAAGACAATATGTATTTCACAAAAATCGATGGTGAGGATTATGCGATCAAGCCTATGAACTGTCCGGGATCACTTCTGGCATACAAGAGGAAGATGTGGTCTTACAGGGAATTCCCGGTAAGAATGGGAGAACTCGGTCAGGTTCACAGGCATGAGCTTTCAGGTGCTCTTCATGGTCTGATGAGAGTAAGAACCTTTACTCAGGATGATGCGCATATTTTCATGCTCCCTGAACAGATAAAGGATGAGGTGATCGGAGTTGTACAATTTATAGATGATGTTTACAGCATGTTCGGGTTCAATTATCACATAGAGCTTTCCACAAGACCGGATGATTCAATGGGAAGCGATGAGGAATGGGAGACTGCAGAAACTGCCCTCAGGGAAGCTATGGAATCCATAGGAAAGCCTTTTGTCATTAATGAAGGTGATGGCGCGTTCTATGGACCTAAGCTTGATTTCCATCTCGAAGATTCCCTCGGCAGAACATGGCAGTGCGGAACTATACAGCTTGACATGCAGATGCCTCAGAGATTCGATATCAACTATATCGGACCTGATGGAGAGAAACACAGACCTGTTATGATACACAGAGTTATTTTCGGTTCCATCGAGCGATTCATAGGAATTCTGACAGAACATTTTGCGGGGAAATTCCCGTTATGGCTGGCTCCTGTACAGGTTAAGCTGCTTACTGTAACTGAAAAATTCAGCGATTATGCCCTTGAAGTTGCGAAAAAATTTGAGGATGCAGGTCTCAGAGTTGAGGCAGACATAAGAAACGAGAAAATAGGATACAAGTTAAGAGAAGCGAGAAATGAGCGAACTCCATATATCTGTGTAATAGGCGAGAGGGAAATGGAGTCCGGCAATCTGACAGTACGTTCAAGCAAGGTCGGAGAACTTGGTGAGATGTCACAGGATGAACTTCTGCAGAAGCTTCTCAGGGAAATTGCAGATAAAGCTATTTAGTAAAAATGGAAGATAACAACATACAAGTCAAAAGAACCCTTGAGATAAGCGAAGAAGACGGCATGAAATCTGATGAACAGAAAACAGGGGCTGAAAGTGCCAGAGAATCATGGCATGCCAGAAATCGCAGCAGTGGCAACAGGCAGGGTCGCAGCAGACCGTGGCTGATATTTGCCTCAGTGCTGGCAGGTATAACGGCTCTTGTTATATTGGCAAGTGTCTTATCTGATTCGATTTTTGAAGATGACAGCAGTGTAAGCGGTGCTGCAGATATCAGTGGAGATTTTATCGGTGTGCTTTATATCGAAGGTACAATAGGGCTGGATGATCCGTCATATAATCAGGAATACAATATCAGTGCCGTGGAGGGGATGATGGAGAATGACAATAATAAAGCGATGATGCTTTATGTCAATACTCCGGGAGGCAGTGTCTATGAGAGTGATGAACTGTATCTCAAGATACGCGAGTATCAGGAGACTGCAAAACGCCCTGTCTACGTTTATATGGCATCTCAGGCGACATCGGGAGGATATTATATCTCTGCATCTGCTGACAGGATAATAGCAAACAGAAACTGCTGGACGGGTTCGATAGGGGTGACTCTGGGAACGCTTATTGATGTATCGGAGCTTCTGGATGAATACGGTATAAAAACAGAAACCATAACATCCGGTAAAAACAAAGCAATGGGAAGCATCACGGAGCCTATGACCTCTGAGCAGAAGAAAATATTTCAGTCACTTGCTGACGAAGCGTATGACCAGTTTGTAAGTATTGTCGCTGAAGGCAGAGGCATGGATGAAGATCAGGTCAGAAAAATTGCTGATGGCAGGATATACACTGCCGTACAGGCCAGAGATAACGGGCTTGTTGACGAAGTTGCTGACAGCTTCGAGGCGGCTAAGGAAGCTCTGATACAGGAATATGATCTTGAATCCTGCAAGGTGTGTGATTTCAGATACGAGGCAGAGGAAAGCCTGTTTGACACGTTTGTTAAAAGCATTGACAAGCTGGCAGAATCAATGAATGACAGAAGTGATATCGGAGCATTATCAGAACTGATGGATCGCGATGGAAACCTGCCGCTGCAGTACATGTGTGAGGTGATAAAATAATGAAAAACGTACTCAGTTCATGGAGTAATTCATTCGTATATGTTATAGCAGCAGTGCTGTTTCTGGCGGGAATTATCTGTTCAGGTGCTCTGGTGGAGAAAACTTATGCTCTGGAAGAAGACAGTACAGCGACCGATACCGATAAAGTATCGGTCGTTTTTACGCATGATATGCATTCCCATATGGATTCAGACAAAAAGAAAGTCGATGGATATCTTACAGAATCAGGAGGATTTGCGAGACTTAAAACAGTGATAAATAATATAGACGGCAGATATCCGGATACTTTTGTTCTTGATGCAGGGGACTTTTCTATGGGGACTCCATATCAGACAATTTTCTCATCCGAGGCATCAGAGCTTAAAATGATGAAATTCATTGGAATTGAAGCAACGACTTTCGGAAACCATGAATTTGATTACAGAGCAGGAGGACTTGCTTCTATGCTTGAATCAGCAGAAGGAAACGGTCCTCAGCTGGTTGCATCCAATATTGACTGGGATGCTACGCTGGCTGATGCGGGACTCAGGCAGGATGCAGAGCTGCTTAAGGATTCATGTGATGCATACGGTGTAAAAGATTATATTATCATAGAGAAAGGCGGAGTAAAAGCTGCAGTATTCGGTCTTATGGGAAAAAACGCAGTAGATTATGCACCGGAGAGCGGGCTGATTTTCAGAGATGCCGGTGAAGCTGCCGAGGATGTGGTCAGCAGAATAAAAACAGAAGAAGACGCTGACATCATAATATGCCTGTCTCACTGCGGAACTGTTGAGAACGAAGAGGATGTTATTGAAGAAACAGAAGATTACCAGCTGGCTGAAGCTGTTCCAGATATTGACCTGATAATAAGCGGGCATAGCCATACCAGACTTGATGAGCCGGTCCAGGCAGGTGATACCACGATAGTTTCCTGCGGCAGCTACAATGACAGTGCGGGACATGTTGTCCTCGAGAAATCAGGCGAAAACTACAGTATAAAAGAATACGATCTGATTTCTCTGGACGAAAATATCACGCCCGATGAAAATGTCGAAAAAGAACTCGATAAATACAGAGCTCTTGCAGATACTGAGTATTTTAACAGGTACGGGTATGATTCCGGACAGGTTATTGCTTCAAGTGAAGCTGATTTTACTGCGATAGAAGAATTCGGCCTTAAACAGGGAGAGGATGCACTGGGAAATCTTATAGCAGATTCATATAAATATGCCGTTTCAAAAGCAGAGAACGGGATCATAAAGGGTTACAGCGAAGGGGGCTGTGCAGCGGGTGAAGTTATATCGGATGCAGGGGGAGTACAGATATCTGTTGTGCCTGCAGGGGTAGTGCGCGGCAGCTTCTTCAGCGGTGATATTACAGTTGCCGATGCGTTTAATGTCAGTTCTCTGGGATATGGCAGGGATGGTCTGGCAGGATATCCGCTGGTACGAGCATACCTTACAGGAAAGGAACTTAAGGCTGTAGCGGAGGTAGATGCCAGTATTTCCGGATTTATGGGTGTCGCCAGACTGTACTGCAGTGGACTGGAATATTCATGGAATGATAACAGGCTTATCCTGAACCGTGCAGTAGATGTGAAATACAATGACGGCACATCTATCTGCGAGCTTGAAGATGATAAAATGTACAGTGTTGTTGCAGACCTGTATTCGTGTCAGATGCTGGGAACGGTAAAAGGAAAATCCCTGGGAATGCTTTCGATAGAACCGAAGGATAAGGATGGAAATCCGATATCAGATTATGAGGAGCATATCATATATGAAGATGGCAGAGAAGTGAAGGCATGGTATGCTTTAACTTCGTATATCGATTCTTTTGACAATGATGTGATTCCTGATTATTATAATCAGTTGCAGGGAAGGAAGACAGAAATAGACAGCAGAAGTCCTGTGGAACTGCTGAAGCAGCCAGGTAAAGTGTTCTGGATTGCGGTTGCAGCAGTCGTTGTGCTGGTGCTTGCTGCAGCAGGCATTGTGGTATTTGTAATCAGAAGAAGAAAAAAGAAAAGAGACTGATTCGGGTTCGAGTCCCTTTAGCTTATGCGTGCCAATAATAAAAGAGTCCTTCTGATGAAGAACTCTTTAAAATATGGCACGCCATGAGGGACTCGAACCCCCAACCAACTGATTCGAAGTCAGCGACTCTATCCATTGAGCTAATGGCGCATGTTCATATAGATATATTATATATTATTAAAATATATGTAGCAAGGATTTATTGATATGTTGAGAAAAGAAAATTCCGGACATAAAAGAAAAATTCATATTATTCCCCGGTCTTCAGGAGCAATCATTGCTATGATTGCGGCTCTTTCTGCCGAGGTCTTTTTCCTGATGCTGATACTTAAGCTGGATATCCTGCCAGGTAAATATATGGTGCTGCTTCTGGCAGTGCTGCTGCTGATCGATTCGGCAGCTCTTGTTCTTTTTAACAGCAGGAAGAAATCAGCCAGTAAAGTACTGGCGGGTTCAATCTTTCTGGTGGCAGTTGTGAATATTCTTGTTGTCGGAAGCTATTATCTCTGCAGCACTTTTGATACGCTGCAGGCTATAAGTGAGGCCAGATCCCAGTCGGAGCAGTATCATGTAATAGTTCTCAAGGATGGTTCATATGATGAGGTGGAAGACATCAGGGGCCAGGATGTGTATGTTATAGATAATGATTCCAGAATGTACAAGGAAGCTGAAGAGAAGCTCCTCTCAAAGGTGGATGTGACATATAAAAGAGAATCCGACTACATGACAGCAGGTGTTCACATTGTGAATGAAAAGGGTGAAACCAGCGATGAAATAGTATTTATCAGCAATACCGGTTATGAGATGCTCTGTGAAGAAAACAAAGAATTCAGGAAGAATACTGATATAATATACTCAGTTTCAGTGAAAATCAAAACAGATGATTCTGCAAGACGTATCAATGTGACAGAAGACCCTTTCAATATCTATATTACCGGAATAGATGTATGGGGAGATATTGATCAGGTTTCAAGAAGCGATGTCAATATGATAGTGACAGTTAATCCTAAAACCCGTGAGGTTCTTCTGACATCAATGCCGAGGGACTCATATGTGGAGCTTCATTCCTTCGGTGCACTGGATAAGCTGACTCATTCAGGGATATATGGTGTGGATGAAACAATAAATACAGTTGAGGACTGGATGGGTGTAGATATCAATTATTATATACGTGTTAATTTCTCAATGGTTGTTGAGCTTGTAGATGCGATAGGCGGAATTGATGTGAAATCGGATTATGTGTTTAAATCCAAAGTGTCTCATTACAGATATGTCAAGGGAATCAATCATCTTGACGGCAAGGGAGCACTGTACTTTGCACGGGAACGAAAAGCCTTCAAGGCTGAAGATGAGCAGAGAATCAGAAATCAGCAGATAGTACTTGAAGCAATGCTTAAAAAAATAACCAGCAGTAAAGTGCTGCTGGCGAGCTATGTGGAGCTTCTGGATGCAGTAGAGGGTAAAATGCAGACGAATCTTACCGACAGGGATATTTATTCTCTTGTAAAAATGCAACTTGGAGATATGACTGGATGGAAGGTGAAGACTGTTGCAGTACACGGAAAAGGTGCATACAGGACAACCTTCAGTATGGGGAATCGTGAGCTGTTTGTTTCGATACCGGATGAAAAGTCAGTAGAAGCAGCAGTGAAGAAAATACATGAAGTCATGTATCCGGCTGACGATGGTATTGAAAAAAGCGATTTCCTGCTGTAGCAGAAATTTTGTTTTGAAAGGATAGACGAAGGAATGAACGTACTGATATTGTATCTGGGTATAACTGTTATCGGGTATATTGCCGGAACTGTTATGAACAGAAAACAATTGAAAATCAGAGGCACAGGTATTATACAGACATTCTGTATAATAGTGCTTGTATTTACAATGGGAAGCAGGATAGGAGCAGATGATGAGATCGTGAAATCTTTAGGAACAATAGGAATAACAGCATTTATAATGACGATTCTTATACTGGCATCAAGTGTGGCGTCCGTTTTTATTGTCAGGAAACTTCTGAGATTCAGCAGAACGGGTGACATGATAAAAATAGATGAAACTGGCTGTGACAGTTCAGAAACTGATGGGTCCGTGGATGAATGCAGTACCGGTGAAGATAAAGCCGGGGCAGGTAATAAAATGACGTATTATATTGTGCTTGCTGTTGCAGCAGGAATTGCTGCAGGATATCTTATCCTGCCTGATATGTTTATTGATATTTCGGGAACGCTGATTACTGCCGGATTATGTGTGCTCCTCTTCTTTGTAGGACTTGATATTGGAAGAGAGGGAACTATAATAGACAGCTTCAGACAGGCTGGATGGCGTATAATGGTGTTTCCTTTTGTGATAATTGCAGGTACTATGGCAGGTTCTCTGATCAGTGCACTGATACTTCCTGTCTCTGTAAAGGATGCACTCTGCGTCGGTTCGGGGATGGGCTGGTATTCTCTGGCACCGGCAATGCTTGCCGAATATTCCACTGAGGTCAGTGCAATATCATTCATGCATAATGTCATGAGGGAGCTGTTCGCTATTCTTCTCATACCATTTGTTGCCAGAAGAATAGGATATATAGAAACCGTTTCCATGCCGGGTGCTGCGGCTATGGATGTATGCCTGCCCATTGTGGAAAAGGCGACGAAAAGTGATATTGCAGTATATTCCTTTATTTCGGGGGCTGTACTGTCGATTGCAGTACCGATTCTTGTCGGATTTATTATGGGATTATAAAGCGATTGATACAGCAGAAATGCTGATTTTATATAAGGAGATGAATTGACAATGAATATGAATGTTTTTAAAGGCAGCGACAAATACGTCGTTACCAGAGAGCTGATGAATGCGGTTAACGTTTCAATTGCATTGAAGAAACCGCTGCTGATAAAAGGGGAACCGGGAACTGGTAAAACCATGCTGGCTGAAGCTATTGCCGATGCTCTTGATATGGAACTGATAATCTGGGGAATAAAATCTACGACAAAGGCTCAGGAAGGTCTGTATGTTTATGATACGGTGCAGAGACTGTATGACAGCCAGTTCGGTGAAGGCAATGTGGCAGATATCAGCCAGTACATCAAGCTGGGGAAGCTGGGTGAAGCCTTTTCGTCAGATAAGCAGGTTGTGCTGCTGATAGATGAAATAGACAAAGCAGACCTGGAGTTTCCGAATGACCTCCTCTGGGAGCTTGATAAGATGCAGTTCTACATCAATGAAACAAAAGAAACAATAACCACTAAACACAGACCGATAGTAATAATTACATCAAACGCAGAAAAAGAACTTCCTGATGCATTCCTGAGAAGGTGCATTTTCCACTACATTGAATTCCCTGACAAGGAGAAAATGGAGGAAATAATCAGAGTGCACTATGGAGATATTGACAGGAATCTGTGTGAAAAAGCTCTGGATGCGTTTTATGAGATAAGAAAGATGGACGAGCTTCAGAAGAAACCAAGCACTTCGGAACTTCTTGACTGGATACAGGCTCTTATGATAAGCGGAGTGGACATCGACAATCTTTCAGAGGATATGCCGTTTGTGGGTGTGCTGCTGAAAAAGAATCAGGATATCGATGTAATGCAGGAGATAAAAGAGAAGGGTTATTCCCTCAGGAGATGGTAGGATTATGTTTTTGGACTTTTTTTATCTGCTGAGAGCTAAAGGGCTTGAGGTCTCTATCAATGAGTGGATGACTCTGATGGAAGCGCTGGACAAGGGGCTGGCAGGTTCTTCTCTGCTGGGCTTTTATCATTTGTGCAGAAGTATTCTGATAAAGTCGGAGTCGGAATACGACAAATTTGACAGTGTGTTTGCAGAGTATTTCAAGGATGTACAGACTCCTGAAGATCTGCCTGAACAGTTCTGGAAATGGCTGAGTGATGGTGAGCGGGAGAGAGACCTTGATGATCATGGCAATGCCGAAGATGTATACAGAGAACTTGAAGAACTGCTGCAGATGTTCAGAGACCGAATAGAAGAACAGAAAGAAAAGCATCATGGTGGAAATTACTGGATCGGTACCGGAGGAACGTCACCAATGGGACGCGGCGGCTATAACAAGCAGGGTATAAGAGTTGGCGGAACAGGGCGTCACAGATCTGCGGTTCAGATAGCCGGAGAGAGAAATTTCAAGGACTTCAGGCAGGATAAGATACTTGATATCAGACAGTTTCAGATGGCGTTCCGTAAGCTGAGACAGTATTCATCAAGAGTTGACGGACTTAAGACTGAGCTTGATATAGATAAAACTGTAGATGAAACGTGTGAAAATGCCGGGATGCTCAAAATAGTGTATGATAAACCTCGTAAAAATACGGTGAAGCTGCTGCTGCTTATCGATTCGGATGGTTCCATGCTGCCGTACAGCAGGCTCTGCAACAGGCTGTTTCAGGCTGTAAGCAGATCAAATCATTTTAAGGATCTGCAGGTATATTATTTTCATAATGCTATATATGACAACCTATATACCACGCCATACTGCAAGATACGGGATTCGGTTGAAACGAACTGGGTATTCAATAAGCTGGACAGTGACTATAAAGTAATTTTTGTCGGTGATGCTTCAATGGCGCCATCGGAACTCTACAGACCTGGAGGAAATGCGACCATCGGTCTGTTTAATCGCGAAACCGGAATGGAGTGGTTTCAGAAATTCAAAAAGCGTTTCAAAAAACAGATATGGCTGAACCCTGTGGAAAAGCGAACATGGGAATGGACATACGGCTCTGAGACCATTATGGCTATTAAAGAGGTCTTCCCTATGTTTGAACTGACACTGGACGGCCTTGAAGCCGGCATCAGGAAACTGCTGGTCAAGTAGAGGCTTTTTCCAGAATGATGGTACAGGATTGGCTGTCATTTTTAAATAATAATGTGCAGTTATGCTGCTTCGCTATTTCTCTGATCAGGAAATGGGTGGCAGCATATTTTAGTCTGAGGAGTTTGAACCAGGATATTTTATCATATGAAGTATGATATCTGAGCTGTTGAGGAGTTCCTTCGTCAGAATCAGATAATGACACGGTTGTTTTCACAGAATTTATATGTCTTTTGCTGAACATATGGGTAATATAGTTGTAAATTTCATATTGTTCCCGGCTTGAAATAAAGCTGTTTTCTGATGTCATCCAGCTCATCTGCATATCCAGCTTATGATTTATTTCATCACATGTTTTGAGAAGCTGTTTCCTATAAAGTTCACGTTTATCATCGGTAAGCGTTCCTGCAGCACTGATAACTGCAAGATGATTGGCAATATCGTGCTTCATGGAACGGACCTCTGTATATATTTCTGATACATTTTTGTAATAGCTGAGCTGCATGAGCGTTTCTGTCTTCTGGAGCATTTTGTATTTCATGTTCTGAAGTGTATAGATTATTATGAGAATAATAATGATTATAAATATTGTTATCAGAAGTGCATCAGAATAAAACAGTGATAACGATAATGAATCTCTTTTGATAAAATCTGTTTTGACTGACAGAACAATTCTGATAATGAGCATTATGAAGGATAATGACATAACCAGAAAACATATGCTATCAGGTATTTTCCGGAAAAGGGCTTTGAGCTTCCGGTTAAACAGCAATGAAACCAGTATGATAATAAGAATTTTGAGCGTAACAGATAATATAGGCAGCAATTCAGCAGGATGATCAGCATCATAATAAAACAATGAATAACCTCCATCCTGCAGATATTTCGTAATAAAGTGAAGTAATAAATTTGTAATAGGAATAACGGTCAGAAAATCATAGTAGAAGCTGACCAGGATAAAATTTCTTGGCAGAAATTCTTCTGAGAAGACGTTGATTATTCCCAGAAGAATAAATGTATCCAGAGCATGGATCATAATAGAAACTGCCCTCATACCTTCAGAATCGAAATAAGATAACTGTGAATTGATTATGAACTGAAGTGTGGAGAACACCAGTGTGTAGATAAAAAGAATCCAGAAACATGATTTCCTGTGCTGTGTGATATTAACACATTTAAATACAACAAAAATCTGTAATACTTCAAAATTTATTATGTAAAGGATACATGCTATGGTGTTCCACATTTTTTTTTCTGCCTTTCTGTGTTTTTAGTATCAGATATACTGAAATTTCAGCGGAAGTACCGTTATCTGTGATATTCAGCTTACCATCATATAAACTCACTAAAGATCTGACTATTCCGATACCCAGCCCATGGTTGTTCTTATCTTTTTTTGTTGTTTTCATATTATTGTAATCAAGACTGATATCGGCTGATTTGCTGTTGCTGATCCTGAGGATCCAGATATTTCTCGATACAGTACTGTTTATTTCGACGAAGGGAGTCACACATCCGCTTGATACGGCAGCTTCAATTGCATTATCCAGCAGATTGCCTGTCAGTGAAACTAAATCCATTTCTTTAATTGAGGACTCTTCCGGAAGGGTTATGATTCTGTCTCTGAATTCGATACCGCAGTCTGCACATCTGATTTTTTTGTCTACAAGAAGTGCTTCCGCAGCAGTGCTTCCGCCATGAATATAATTCATAAAGCTGTTGCATCGCGAAATACATTCTTCACTGTTTTCCACATTAAGATTATCTATTGTTTTGCGGACGAATTCAGTCAGTTCACGGGTTTTGTCGCAGTATTCGATATTGTGGTCCATATACTGATTCTGAAGCCGCCAGCTCTGTATCATTGAACTGTACTGGGAGCTGCGTTTTCTTATGGCAAAATAAAGAACAGCTATAATTATACAGGTGACGGTAACCAGAAATAGCATCAGCAATAACAGAAGGTTTATATCAAACATTATCAGATCTCCTATGAAACTGCAGTTCTAAAAATACCTGAAAACACCTTTGACTTTTCCCAGAATTCGTGCATCCTTGACAATGATCGGACTCATTGCAGAATTCTCGGGCTGAAGTCTGATGTGGTCGGCTTCTTTGTAGAAGGTTTTAACGGTGGCTTCGCTTTCGAATCCGTCAACCATGGCAACAACTATATCTCCGTTCCGTGCAGTGTTCTGCTGTTCTACCAGTATGTAGTCACCGTCCATTATTCCTGCTTCTATCATGCTTTCACCTTTGACAGTGAGCATGAAATTAGTGCCTGCTCCGGCAAATCTCGCCGGTACGGGAAAACTGTCCTCGATGTTCTCTTCCGCCAGAATAGGAGTGCCTGCAGCTATCCTGCCGATAACGGGAATTTCGACAACTTCTGTGTGTGTGACACCGCAGGAGTCATTACTGCCGAAAGCAACGTCGGGCTCACTGTCGTTGTCCACAACCATAAGAGCTCTTGGTTTGGAAGGATCTTTAACTATATATCCCTGTTTAACAAGGCTGTCAATATCCTTATGCGCAGTTGAAGTGGATTTGATATTGAGTGCGGCACAGATTTCTCTAACCGTCGGGGGATAGCCTTTTTTTCTTATTTCACTCTTCATATAATCCAGAATTTTCTTTTCGCGTTCCTTTAACATAATAACCCTCCGTATGGATCGACACTGCATCTTTGAATAAGAACATTTTATCATAAAAAGAACAGAATGTAAACGCATGTTTGCGCATAAACAGGGCATATCCACTGTATGGGTATGCCCTGTAATTTTACTCTTCGCTTCTGTTTTCCGGTGCGAATCTGATTATTTTCTGTGAAGTATTTTTGATAAAAGGAGATTTTCTTATTATTATTTTTTTGATTTTGCGGTAGAATGGTGCAGAATCATTAATTTTATCCACTTCCTGCCATATGAGTTTTTTCAAGGCGTTATCTGTATAGCCTGTACCCAATATTTCCGCTGCTGAATCTCTGTCAATTATTACCGAGGCTACTATTGTTATATCACTGCCGGAATCAAGTTCCTGACCGAATACATATGCTTCTTCAACAAAGCTGATGTTGGAGAGCTGATATTCAAGCTCCTCCGGATATACATTCTTTCCGTTTTTAGTAATTATGACGTTTTTCTGGCGCCCTGTGAGGAAAGTATAACCCATATCATCAATATATCCCAGATCTCCTGTATGAAACCAGCCTTCCTCATCCAGAACCTTGGCGGTTTCCTCAGGCATCTGATAGTATCCCAGCATTACATGGTCACCTTTAACACAGATTTCACCGATTCCTTCCTCGTTAGGGTTAATCATTTTAATCTTCAGTCCAGGGAAAGGAACTCCTACAGATGCCGAATCAGGGCAGTCCTGGGGATTAAAGGCACCCATCGGTGCACATTCTGTGAGGCCGTAACCCTGAAGGGCATTGATACCAAAATCCCGCAGACCGTCAAGGATCTCCGGATTAATTGCAGCTCCTCCGCATATCATGGTTTTCATTCTGCCGCCGAAAACATCCAGGATCTGTCTGAACAGGACCTTGCTCATGTCTATCCCTATCCTTTTGGTTGCATTGTTGATTCGTATCATCCTTCGCAGGAGTTTTTCCTTGCCCTGTTTCCTGATGTTTTTCCAGATTGCGCTGTAGAGTTTTTCGTAAAGAGCAGGGACTCCCAGCATCATAGTAGGCTTTACTTCTTTGAGATTTTTTGTTATATATTTAAGCCCCTCGCAGAAAGCTACAGAGGCTCCTTTATAAAGAGCCATGAGAAACGAACATGTGCATTCATAAGTGTGGTGAAGCGGAAGTACAGAGAGATACCTGTCTT
Organism: Clostridiales bacterium; assembly: GCA_022763735.1. GTDB lineage: Bacteria > Bacillota > Clostridia > Peptostreptococcales > Anaerovoracaceae > Lentihominibacter. The sequence goes on along the minus strand of JALEQY010000140.1, from coordinate 40,224 downwards.
CCTGTGATAGCTCGAAAATAGTCGGGGCTACCATAAGCTCTGTAACTATGTTTTTGTGTGACAGCATGACACCTTTGGCTTTTCCTGTAGTCCCGGATGTAAATAGCAGGATGCCCATCGCTTCATTGTCTATTTCTGCATCCAGAAAGTCTCTGTTTCCTTCATCAAGGAGACGATTTCCTTCATCGATGAGCTGTGTAATCCCATATGTGTCTTCTTTTTCACTTGCGGTACCGAAGCTTACAAGTAGTGAAAGCGAGGTGTCACCGCAGGCTCTGATCTGCCTGAAAGTGTTCTCATGCTTTGCATCAAAAATCACGCATGAAACATCAGCCCGGATTATCTGTTTCTTCAGTTCCTCTGCATTAAGTTCTTTGTCAAGAGGCACAATGACGCCGGTTCCGCATGCAGCTGCCAGATATGATATTGCCCACTGGTAGCAGTTTTCACCGATAACAGCTATTCTGCCGCCTTTCATTCCTCGTGCAATAAGAGCAGTTCCCAGTGCATTGACGTCATTGAGAACCTGGTGGTATTTTATCGGAGTAAAAGGTTCGTTTTTATCGAATTTCTGTAAAAATGCTATGTTATCGCTGTAAAGTTCTGCACTCGTTTCCAGCATGTTCTTCAGGTCTGTCACAGGGCGGCTTTTTTTACACTTGACATACGGTCTGCTGTCTGAATTTACTTTTTCCACTGTCTCCTCTGCCCATTTTAAAGCCCTGATCCGGCTTTCTGTCAATTTGTCATGGTTCATTGTATGTTCTCCTTATCATGTAAACAAAGTAATTAAGTAAATATAAGTATACATGCAGACAAGATATCAATCAACTGAAATTTCTGAAAACGCAAGGATGAATTTCGGCATACTGAAGCATAATAAAAAGAAGGCATTGCTGCCTTCTTTTCAGGAGTACTTTATCTAGTCAATGTTCAGATCATTTTGTCAACTGAATCCAATACCTTGTCGACAATTGTCATCTGTTCTCTCAGTTCTTCTTCTGTGATGATGAGAGGAGGAGTTACTACAAACATATTTTCGTGTGAATATGTCCAGAATCCGTCTGCCTTAAGCATTCCTATGATCTTGGCCATAATACCTTCCGGATCCTTACCGAAAGGAACCAGCGGTTCTCTTGTTTTCTTGTCCTTAACCAGTTCGATAGCTGAGAAAAGTCCGATGTGTCTTACTTCGCCTACGCATGGGTGCTTTTCAACATAGCTGTCGAGGATATCTGCCAGAACTTTGCCGGTAACCTTGATCTTGCCTTCGACATCCAGTCTTTCATATTCCTTGATTGTAGCTACGGCAGCAGCACAGCCCATCGGATGAGCTGAGTATGTAAGTCCGCAGCCCATTGAGGTATCATCAAAGAATTTAGCAATAGGAGCCTGAACTACAACACCGCCGAGAGGAACGTATCCACATGTAACACCCTTAGCAAAAGTGATCATATCAGGTTCATAACCGAAATTCTGGAATGCGAAGCACTTGCCGGTTCTGTACCATCCGGCCATTACTTCGTCTGCAACCATCAGGATATTGTATTTGTCGCAGAGAGCTCTCACGCCCTGATACCATTTAACAGGAGCAATGAGAACGCCGTTTGAACCTACTACTGATTCGAGCCAGATAGCAGCAATCTGTTCAGGTCCTTCATAAAGAATCTGGTTTTCCAGCAGTTCGAGATAGAAATCAGCAACTTCATCGTCGTTTGCGAATTTGCATGCCTTAGGAGCTCTGTATGAATAAGGTCCATCGTATTTAACGAATCCAGGGCCGCCAGGTTCATTGAAGAAGTGTCTAGGTTCACCTGTCAGCATACCAGCACCTGCTGATGAACCGTGATAGCATCTGTACTGTGAGAAGATTTTCTGCTTGCCTGTGTACTGACGGGCAATTTTGATAGCATTTTCATTTGATTCAGCACCGGCATTAGTGAAGAATACCTTTGCACCATCTGCGAAGCCTGTAGCTTTTACTACTGCTTCAGCAGCATCTGATCTGCAGTCCATTGCGAATGCAGGTCCCATGAACGGAATCTTGTTAGCCTGTTCAACGATAGCATCAATGATAGCTCTGTTGCCATGTCCCAGATTTGAGTTAACCAGCTGTGATGACATATCAGCATACTTTTTGCCGTTTTCATCCCAGAAATAGATTCCTTCAGCCTTAGTAACAACAATCGGATCAAGTCCGCCCTGAGCTGACCATGAATGTAAGTTGTACTTTAAGTCTTTATCTTTGATTGCTGACATTTTTAAATCTCCTTTAAATCATAAATAAGAAGGGGACGGGGCTCTCCGTCCCCTTTAATAATCAGTTATACGTTATACCGAACCGTTATTATGCATCAACTTTGGCAATTACATCAGCATCGATGAAGTCTTCTGCCTTGTCCGGCTTCCAGTTAGGAATCTGTCTTGAAACGTATGTAAAGTTGAGCAGATCCTTGAATGTTACGTTGTGTGATACACTGTTTCCGCCCCATGTAGCGCAGCCTAATGTCATTGATACAGGGAATCCGCAGTCCCATCCGCCTGAGTTTGTTAAGCACTGTGGCTGGTTTACAACGAGCTTTGTAACTGTAGCAGCCTTGGCAAGTTTATCAACATCAGCAGGATCGTTAGTGTGGATACCGCAGCTGTGTCCGTTACCCATGTAGTGTAAGCATCCCAGAACCTTTTCGATAGCGTCGTCAAGATCCTTAGCCTTCATGATACCGGATACTGGTGATAATTTTTCACCTGTGAACGGATGATCATTACCGAATCCGCCGAATTCTTCTGCCATGAGAACTTTAGTGCCTGCAGGAACATCGAGACCTGCGATTTCAGCGATCTTTTCAGCGTTCTGAGCAACGATTGCTCTGTTAAGAACGTGATCGTTAGGAGTGTTAGGCCACATAGCCTTCTGCAGCTTAGCTTTTTCTTCTGATCCTTCCTTGAAGAGAACAGCACCGTGAGCAGCCATTTCCTTAACGAATTCATCGTAGCAGTCTTCGAATACTACGATATTGTTTTCTGTTGAGCATGAAGTGGCGTTATCAAATTTCTTTGATTTAACGATCATCTCAGCTACTTCTGACATAGGAGTCTTGCCTGTTACGATGGATACGCAGTTACCAACACCAACGCCGAGAGCAGGAGTTCCGGATGAGTAAGCTGCTTCTACCAGAGCTTCACCGCCTGTTGCCAGGATGATATCGCACTGCTTCATCATTTCCTGTGAAGTTTCAAGTTTAACCCATTCAGGTGCACATGTCTGTACCAGATCTTCAGGATATCCTAATTTCTTCAGAGTAGCTCTGATTTCATCAACGATAACTACGTTGAGTTTCTTGCACTTAGGGTGAGGTGCCAGAATGATAGCATTTCTTGTCTTGAGAGCCATGTTAGCCTTAACGATCGGAGTTGCTTCTCCGTTTGTTACAGGCATGATGCCGGCAACAACGCCCATCGGTTTAGCCCATTTCTGCATTCCTGTTTCTTTGTTGTCTTCGATAAGGTCAACTGATTTTTCATCCTTCATCTGGAGATATGAACCCCAAACCTTACCGTAAATCTTGGCAACCTTATCCTCAGCAATACCCATACCTGATTCTTCAACCAGCATTTCAGCGAACTTCTTAACTTTATCAGCCTTTGTAAGGTTGTAAGTTACTGCTGCTGTTATAAGGTCAACATCTTCCTGTGTAAATTTTGCCGCTACTTCCTGAGCCTTTCTTGCTTTTTCAACTAATTCTGCAACATATTCTTTTGCTGTCTGTGCCATTTTTAAAGTCCTCCTTTTATCTTTAAAAATCAAACTATATTTATCATTATCTTATCGGTGCCCTTTAACACCACTTATATTTTAAGCAACAGACATGCCATAATTTAAAATATTAAGAAAATTAAATCTAATAAAAACATTGAATTATAATAAAATGCAAGAATGTTGAAAAATGAACGTTTTTCAAGGATGAAGCTGCAGATGAAATTGTATACAAAGAACAAAATGGTTAATCCCTCAATTGATGAACTGCAGAAACAGAAAGGAACTGATACAAAAGTGAATCGGTTCCTTTTCGGCATAAGACCTTGTTTTGGACAAATATTTTAAAAAAGCTTTATAATTCATAAGTTCAATATGTTTTTAAAGACTGATACAGAAATGAATCGATGATACAGAAATGAATCGTTATTTTCCCCCTGCAAGTCCGTATTTATGAAGCTTTCTTACTACTGTAGGCTGGCTTACATTAAGAACCTTTGCGATAGCACGAGTAGACTTGTAGTTTATCAGAGCTCGCTGCAGAATTTCTTTTTCAGCTTTTTCCATCGCATTTGACAATGACAGACCAACATTTATATTGGCATTCGTTTCTGCCTCCTGTTTGATAAAAATAGGAATATTGTCTTCAGTTATCATGTTATCGTTTGTTGTTATTGTCAGTCTTTCTATGATGTTCTGCAGTTCTCTGATGTTTCCCGGCCACGGATACTTAAGAAGAACAGCAAGGGCATCGGCACTGAAGACTTTGTCTTCACGCAGGTTGTCGTTGCATCTGGCAAGATTGCTCTGTATAAGAGGCAGTATATCTTCAGGTCTGTCCCGCAGTGGAGGTACATTTATAGGAACGACATTGAGGCGGTAATACAGGTCTTCTCTGAATTTACCCTGTTTTACCAGAGTCATAAGATCTTTGTTGGTAGCAGATACAATACGGACATCTATAGGTATTGCTTTGACTCCACCGACAGGTGTGATTTCTCTTTCCTGAATGGCGCGAAGGAGCTTGACCTGAAGGTTCAGGGGAAGCTCAGATATTTCATCCAGAAAGATGGTACCCTTCTGAGCAGCTTCAAACAATCCTCTTTTGCCGTCCGAGCGGGAGCCTGTGAATGCGCCGGGAACATATCCGAACAATTCTGATTCGATGAGATTTTCAGGTATGGCTCCACAGTTTACAGTTACGAAAGGTTCCTTGTATCTGTTTCCCTCTTCATGGAGAAGCTTGGCTATGAGCCCCTTGCCGACACCGGATTCTCCCGTTATCAGAACTGTGGAGTTGACTGTTGCCAGACGTTTTGTCAGAGACATGACATTTCGCATTGCCACACTGCTGGCTATAATACCGCTGCCGGATGAATCAAGTTTATCGATATCGCCAAGGTCTATCATAGAACCTGTGGACAGCTGAGGCTGGCGTTTCAGGTTGCTGAGAGTGGTGATATCGCGGGATGTGGTTATTATCAGTGAAATTTCGCCGCTGTCGTCAAACAGAGGTGTACCAGTGGTAAGCAGACGTTTCCCGAGTTTATTCTCGTGTATAATTGTAATATCACGTTTCTCTTCAAGCACTCGTTTAGTTACTGAAGGTGTGAATATTCCGGTGCGTTCAAGCTCATTAACATGTTTCCCTTCTATATCATATGAATTAATTTTATAAAGCTCCTCACATGCATTATTGCACCAGATGCATACACCTGAACTGTCATCTATAAAGACGGCATCAGTTATACTGTCAAGAATTGGCAGAAGATCATCAATGCTGATACTGCCGGTTAAGTTTCCGTACATGAGCTCCTCCTTTACCAGTGTAGGATCAGAATATGAATTTATTATACTTCGCTTTCGGTAAAATAACAAGAATTGTGATACAGCGATGCATCAATATTAAAATTTACCTTGACAGTCCACATTAAACGACTTATATTATAATAAAGTATTAATTTAATCAGTTTATGTAATTTTACAGACTGAATGGGGAATAATATTCTAAAAGAAAAGAGGTCAATATGGAAATAATAAAAATAACAAATGAAAATTTTGAGAAAGAAGTGCTTGAATCTGCAAAACCGGTACTGGTGGATTTCTGGGCTTCATGGTGCGGCCCATGCAGGATGCAGGCACCTGTTCTTGATGAAATTGCAGCAGAATATGACAGTATAAGAGTGGGTAAACTTAATATTGATGAAGAACAGAATCTGGCAATCACTTACAGAGTCAGCAGTATCCCTACGCTGATTCTGTTCAGAGATGGTCAGCCTGTTCAGACGCTGGTGGGCCTTCGCTCAAAGGACGAGCTTGTGAAGGCTCTCAAGCTGTAATCTGAATCGGCAATTTGCCGGGAAAGGTAAGGGTTAGAGATGGATGTGAAGTTCCTTATTTGTGAAAAGTGCGGAACAGTAATTACTTTTCTCACTGGAGATGGGGATAATGTGAAATGTTGCGGTGAGGATATGAAACTGCTCCACGCAGTCAATACTGAAGGTGCTGGGGAGAAACATCTGCCTGAGGTGGAAAGAAACGAAGGAGCCGTAAGAGTTGATGTCGGCAAGATCAGCCATCCGATGGAGAGTGATCATTACATTGAATGGATCTATCTGCAGACAAAACGCGGAGGCCAGTTTGTGCGGCTTGATGCGAACGAAGAACCGAGAGCAACTTTTGGAGTTTCAGGAGAATCCCCCGGAGATGAACCTGTATCAGTATATGCTTATTGCAACAGGCATGGTCTATGGAAGACTGAGTTATAGAATATCTGAAGCCTGCAGGCACAATCATGATGATGTGCTGCAGGCTTTTTGTTGCATATTATATTATAACCATGTAAAATAATAGAAAAAATGTAACTATTTATACGAGGAGATATGTGTAATGAAAAAAACTGGTACAAAACCAAAGTGGTTTGTCAGGCGGTTTATGCTGGCGATGCTGATTATTATGATTTCTGTTCCTCCGGTTTTCGGTATGGAAATTGTCAGCCCAGGACAGGCAGCAGGCAGTTCATCAGATGAAGAAAGCTTGTATCTGGATGAGAGTGAAGCAGATATAGATGACCCTGAATTCAATAGATACTATGAATTTGATGATGAAGGAAACATTGTTAAAAAATCTGACATGGACAGTATGAGACGCGCAGGAACATACAAGCATCCGGAGAAATATTCCGACTGTACGGTATATGACTGTATAGATGTATCTGCACATCAGAGCAGTATAGACTGGGAAAAAGTCAAGGCGGCAGGAATAACGCATGCTATTATCCGGGTTGCCTACAGAGGACAGACATCCGGAACTCTTAACAAGGACAGCAGGTATGTGGAAAACATAAAGGGTGCATATAATGCGGGAATCAAAATAGGTGTGTATATATACTCTCAGGCGATAACCGAAGCTGAAGGCAGAGAAGAAGCTAAGTACATCACAGATAAAATTGAAGATTACAGAAGTATGATCACAATGCCTGTTGTATTTGATTACGAGTTCGGGCTCTCAAAGAGTGACGGCGGCAGATTTTACGCAGGCAGATTGTCAAAAAATCAGATGACCGGTATATGCACAGCATTCTGTGAATACATAAAAGACAAAGACTATGAACCTATGGTATATGCCAACTATAACATGTTCTGCAAATATCTGGATAAAGATGAACTAAGTGCAAGATACAGAATATGGCTGGCACATTATAATACATCAACAGATTATCCCGGGGAGTTTTACATATGGCAGTATACTTCCAAGGGAAGTGTCAGCGGTATAAGCGGCAATGTTGATATGAATTATATCTATGAGAAGGATACAGGCACCGGGAAATGGGTGAAGAATGACAATGGCAAATACATGTACCTGAAAAGTGATGGCAGATATGCCTGCTCTGAATGGATAGATCATGGCGGATACAGATATTATATCAACAGCAGCAAGGTAAGGGTTACGGGGTATAACAAAATAGGTAACTATTATTATGGATTCAGTTCTTCAGGGAAAATGTACAAAAGTACGACAGCTGCAATCGGAACGAAGAAATACAAATTCGCTTCAAGCGGCAAGTCTGTTCTGTATACAGCGAAGACAACAGATGCTCTCAACTACAGGACAGGTCCGGGAACTGACTATGCTGTAAAAGGAACGTATGCCAAGGGGAAAGTGATTTCTGTCGTCAGAGAAAAAGACGGCTGGGGAAGGACTTCCGGCGGATACTGGGTGAAACTGAGTTATACAAAGAAAGTCACAAAATATCCACAGAGTATATATCCGTATAAAGTAAAGACGACTGATGCTCTTAATTACAGAACAGGTCCCGGAACCGGCTATAAAATAAAAGGAACCTACAGCAAAGGAACGATACTGACTATAATATCGGCTAAAAACGGCTGGGGAAAAATGAAAAACGGATACTGGGTGAAACTGAGTTACACCAGGAAAATATAAATTGAAATAACTTAAAAAAGTATATTTCCAGCATTTTTGCCTTGCTTTTTATATCATAACATGGTATAGTTACTGAGGTAGTCAAGAAGAAGTTATCCGCTTCTCACCCCAGGGCGAAAGCTGCTTGGGTCAATATTCGACAGTGATATACCGGTTCGGCGGTTTAACCGGTGTGTTGTTTACTGAGATTATGGAGCGGGTAATATATCCGCTCTTTTTAATGTTCAGATGAGCATTAATGCTTAAATGGAGGTGTAAGAAAATTAGCAAGGAAGCTATGATCAACGAAGAAATTCGTGCGAAAGAACTTAGAATAATAAGTGCAGACGGTGAACAGCTGGGTATTATGAGCAGAGATGAAGCTCTGGCTCTGTCTGAGGAGAAAAAGCTGGATCTGGTATGCATAGCGCCGAAGGCAAATCCGCCTGTGTGCAAAATACTGGATTATGGCAAATATAAATATGAGCTTCAGAAAAAAGAAAAGGAAGCGAAGAAAAAGCAGAAGACAACTCAGGTTAAAGAAATTAGGCTGTCGACTTTTATTGAAGATCATGACATCATGGTAAAGGCAAAAACCGGATCAAAATTCCTGAAGGATGGCGACAAATTAAAGGTCAGCCTCAGATTCAGGGGCAGGGAGAAGGATTATGTTGCCAGAGGAATGGAAGTGATGAACAAGTTTGCCGATGCAGTTTCTGATGTCGGCGAAATTGATAAGAAACCTAACTTCGAGGGAAGAAGTCTGACAATGATTCTTACGCCAAAGAACGACAGATAAGCAAAGAATATAATTTTTACAGGAGGAGAAAATATACCATGGCAAAGAATAAGATGAAGTCTCATAGAGGCGCATGCAAAAGATTCAAAATAACAGGTTCAGGAAAAGTAAAGAGAAATAAAGCATACAAGAGCCATATCCTTACTAAGAAGAGCCAGAAGAGAAAGAGAGGCCTGAGAAAGGCAACAACATTAACAAGCGCAGATCTGAAGAGAATCAAAGCGGTATTAAGCAAGTAAGGAGGAAGTAAAATGGCAAGAGTAAAAAAAGGTTTAAACGCACATAAGAGACATAAAAAAGTTTTAAAAATGGCAAAGGGCTTCTATGGCGCTAAGAGCAAGACTTACAGAGCTGCCAAGCCTGCAACTATGAGAGCTCTCAGATCAGCATATGCTGGAAGAAAACTTAAGAAGAGAGAATACAGAAAGCTCTGGATCGCCAGAATCAATGCTGCTGCAAGAATGAACGGTATATCATACAGCAGACTGATGGACGGTCTTAAGAAATCAAATATTGAAATAAACAGAAAGATGCTTTCAGAAATGGCTATTCATGATCCGGCAACATTTGCACAGCTTTGTGAAACAGCAAAGAAAGCACTGTAATTTCATGTTTTCATTTACAGACCTCGGGGTGACCGGGGTCTTTTTTACATAAAATATCCGGTTGAATTCGTTCTGTAACGACAATTACCTATTGACGGGATAATGAAATAAGGTTATGATTTACCTATCAGGTTAATAGGTAAAATGTGCCGGTGCCTTGGGATTATGCATGGCATCATATGACAGCTGTCGCACTGATGGATGCTTACAGGTGCGTTCAGGGTAATGGAGGAGATTAGATTATAATGTCGGAACAGTTAATTGAGGGTGCAAGAAAATATATAGACGAAATGTTGAGGCTAGACAAATGACTATAATTGATAAATTTATGAGGCAGCACAGCCTCACAGAAGATGAATATCTTGAACTGCTTCAGCACTGGCAGGACGGTGATGTTGTAAAACGCCTGAGTGAAGAAGCAGTTAAGCTGAGAAAGCAGCATTACGGAGATAAGGTTTTTACAAGAGGGCTGATAGAATTCACAAACTACTGCAGAAACAATTGCTATTATTGCGGAATACGAAGAGATAACAGAAATATAGGCAGATACAGACTTGACTGTGGGGAGATACTGGAGTGCTGCAGGGATGGTTATGCTCTGGGGTACCGTACATTTGTGCTGCAGGGCGGTGAAGACCCTTATTATACAGACAGCAGAATGGCAGAGATCATACGGGAAATAAAGAAAAACTTCCCTGATTGCGCTGTGACCCTGTCAATAGGAGAGAAATCCTATGAAAGCTATAAACTGTTCAGGGAGGCAGGGGCTGACAGATATCTGCTGCGCCATGAAACTGCAGACGATTCACTGTACAGCTCGCTGCATCCGGATGAAATGAAGCTGGAGACACGCAGGCAGTGCCTGTATGATCTGAAAAAACTGGGATATCAGGTAGGTGCTGGTTTTATGGTAGGTCCACCGGGACAGAAACTTGAGCATCTGGCGAAGGATCTTGTTTTCCTTCAGGAACTTCATCCTCAGATGGTAGGAATAGGTCCGTTTATCCCTCATCATGATACTGTTTATGCAGATAAAGAGGCAGGAAGCGTCGAGCTTACTCTGTTCCTGCTGTCGGTAGTCAGAATAATGCTTCCTAAGGTTATGCTTCCCGCAACAACTGCACTTGGAACTATGGATCCAGTCGGAAGAGAAAAGGGCCTGAATGCCGGTGCTAATGTTGTTATGCCTAATCTGTCACCAGTAAAAAACCGTAAAATGTATGAACTTTATGACAATAAAATATGTACAGGGGAAGAAGCAGCTGAATGCAGAGGATGTCTGGGCATGAGGGTGGAAGCCGCAGGATACAGACTTGTGGAAGAGCGTGGAGATGCACTGGAATAGAAGAAAGGAGCAGTGTATGATATATCTTGATAATGCAGCGACATCGGGTAAAAAACCTCAGACAGTATATGATGCAGTCAGCGATGCACTGATAAATCACTGCGGAAACCCAGGCAGGGCAGGGCACAGACTTGCCAGAAGTGCAGGTGCGATTGTGGAAAATGCACGCATGCAGTGTGCGGCACTGTTTGGCGCAGCTGAAGCTGGTGAAATCAGTTTCGCATATAACTGTACAGATGCACTTAATATGGCTGTTCATGGAGTGCTGAAACCTGGAGATCATGTGATAACCAGCTGTCTGGAGCATAATTCGGTTGCAAGGCCCCTGGAGTATCTTAAAAGCAGAGGGGTTATAGATCTGACAGTGCTTCCGGCATCTGTAGACACAGGGGTTGATCCTGAAGATGTCAGAAAAGCGTTTAAAGCGAATACATCCCTTGTGGCTGTCACGCATGTTTCCAATGTGACAGGTACAGTAAATGATGTCTCACAGATAGGAGCTGTATGCAGAGAAAACGGTGTCAGACTGCTTGTTGATGCAGCTCAGTCCGCCGGCAATATGATTCTGGATGTTCAGGAAATGAATATAGATATACTGGCGTTTCCAGGGCATAAAGCTCTATTCGGTCCTCAGGGCACAGGTGGTTTGTATGTTAAAAAAGGAATAATGCTTGAACCGTTAAAACAGGGCGGTACAGGGAGTTTTTCGGAATCACTGCAGCAACCTCAAACAGTACCTGACAGATATGAAAGCGGGACATTGAATGTGCCTGGTCTTTCCGGGCTTGCCGCAGGAATTGAGTTCATAAGACAGAACGGTATAGATAATATACATAAAAAAGAGAAAGAGCTATCAGAAAAACTTTTAAAGGGATTCTCTGAAATACCAGGTGTTACTGTATATTCACCATCTGCCGGAATGGAAAGAGGTGCAGTAGTATCTATAACCTTGGAGGGAGCGGAACCACAGGATATTGCGATGCTGCTTGACAGTGAATTTGATATTGCGGTACGTGCGGGTCTCCATTGTGCTGCGTATACCCACAGAGCACTGGGCACCGATATTAACGGTGGCACGGTCAGGTTCAGTCCCGGATATTTTACTACAGATGATGACGTGGAAAAATGCATTGATGCTGTTATGATGATAGCTCGGGAGGTGTGAAGAATGAGCGATCGTTATTCAAGACAGGAAAGATTCAGAGGTATCGGCTCTCAGGGACAGAAAAAGCTCCGGGATGCCCGGGTCGCTATAGTCGGTCTGGGGGCGCTGGGCAGTGTAAGTGCCAATGAGCTGGCCAGGGCCGGGGTCGGGTTTCTCAGGCTTATAGATCGCGATTATGTCGAACTGAGCAATCTGCAGCGTCAGGTGCTTTATGATGAACAGGATGCCCGGGAAGGTGCTCCAAAGGCGATAGCGGCATGTGAACATCTGAAACGGATAAATTCGGAGATAATAACAGAACCTGTTCTGGAGGATTTCAATGCAGGGAATGCGGCATCACTTATAAAAGATATAGATGTGGTAGTTGATGCAACGGATAATTTCGAGACCAGATATCTCATCAATGAAGTATGTGTGGAATACAAAATACCGTGGATTTATGGAGCGGCATTGGAGTCTTATGGAATGACAATGAATTTCCTTCCTGACGGTCCATGTTTCACATGTTTTACAGAACAGACCGGAGCAGAGTCCTTTGACGGTACATGTGAAACGTGCAGCTCAGCAGGTGTGCTCAATGCAGTTACAGCGGTAATTGCTTCTTACCAGAGTGCTGAAGCTGTTAAAATCATTGTCGGTTCAGATGACGTATGCAGAGATCTTCGTGTTATCGATCTCTGGGACAATCATTTTGACAGCGTATCTGTTATTAAAAATGAAAGTTGTCCTATATGCTCCGGAAGAGAATACCATTATTTCGGTAAAGTGTCCGGAATTCAGACAGACAGATTGTGCGGCAGAGATTCTATACAGGTTGTGCCTCCGGAGAAAAGAAACATGGATTTTGAGAAACTCGGTGAAAAACTGAAGACCCTTGGCAGTGTTTCAGTAGGCAGATTCACTTTGGATTTTGACAGCCCGTCAGCCAGCTTCAAGCTTTTCAGAGATGGAAGGGCGATAGTAAGACGTGTAGAGAGTGAAGGACGTGCAAAATCCGTATATGCAGAGTATATAGGTTTCTGAGAGTTTTTAACGCAGCCTTTTCCATTATGACAAATTCCGATTGCCGGACAGAGTATAATCCTGAATATGATACGTAAGTCAGAACAGATAATATGATATGCGTATAAGAAAGGTGGTCGGGGTTATATGATTGTATACGGTGAGGTGCTGATTCTGGAGAATATTATAACCGGATGTGTGCTGCTTTACATTACGGGAGAGATATTTCGATGCCGTTATGAGACGTGGGTAAAAAAAGTACGGCTGGTGACTGGAAGTCTGATTTGCGGATTGTATTCTCTGGTCATATTTCTTCCGGTGAAAATGCCTTTTCTGTTTTTTTCTGAAACGGTCTTTGCTTTTCTGGTGTGTCTGGTTTCGCTGGGCATGAACAGATTATGGCAGAAGGCTGCAGTATTTGTGTTAACTACATATTTTATGGGCGGAATTACAATGGGTCTTCTGATTCTGTCAGGAAATACAGGGATTTATACAGTATCAGGAGTGTATACCGGTGATATGAAAGCTGCGGTGATGGCAATGTTCACAGCGGCTTTTTTTGCTGCAGTAAGGCAGATTATCAGAATTATACGCAGGACAAAATTTTACAGTGAACACAGTTTTGATGCAGTGATTGTTACAGGAGGGGCTTCGGTAAGAACCTCCGCTTTTCTTGATACGGCGAATACTCTCAGGGAGCCAGTGTCAGGAAGTCCTTGCGCTGTAGCAGATAAAGTTCTGTGGAACAGGATGGAATCTGCAGGAATGATAGTTCCGGAGAGGTTCTGCCTGATTCCATATGAATCGGTCGGCAGAAGCGGAATTATGAAAGGGATCAGAGTCGACTGCATAAACATCGGAACGAGGCAGATAAAAAATTGTGTCGTGGCAGAATACAATGAAAGGTTCTGTCTGAATAAAGCCGGTAAAGCAGCTTATGAACTGCTGCTTTCCAGATATATGTCAGAAAAAGGTATATAAAGGGGGCATAAATATGTTGAGAAAGATGATTAATGAATTACTGAAACTGGTGTTCAGGAGAAAAAACAAGGTGTTCTATATCGGAGGAAGCGATACACTTCCTCCACCTCTGACTGCCGAAGAAGAGAATGAGGCTATACGCGGTTTCATGGCAGGAAGCAAAGCCGACCGGGATCTTCTGATAGAGCACAATCTGAGGCTGGTAGTATATATTGCCAGAAAATTTGAAAGCGCAGGGGTAAATGTAGAGGATCTTGTATCGATAGGAACAATAGGATTAATCAAAGCAGTAAACACTTTTAAAATTGAAAAGAACATTAAACTGGCTACATATGCTTCAAGGTGTATTGAGAATGAAATTCTCATGTACTTGAGGAGAAGCAGCAGGACTAAAGGTGAGGTTTCTCTGGATGAACCGCTGAATGTTGACTGGGATGGTAATGAACTGTTGCTTTCCGATATTCTGGGAACTGAAAACGATGAAGTGTATGGGCATATAGAGGAGGAAGTTAACAGAAAGCTTCTGGGATATGCTATGAATAAACTTTCATACAGAGAGAAGGAGATTGTACAGATGAGATTTGGTCTGGCCGGCGGCAGAGAGCTTACACAGAAAGAAGTAGCTGACAGAATGGGAATATCTCAGTCATATATTTCAAGGCTCGAGAAAAAGATTATCGGCAGATTGCAGAAAGAAATAAAAAAATTAGGTTAAAGGAATGGAAAAAGGTTGCAATGTTCACACGATTGTTGTATTATAAACCTCGTATTGAATAAATATGCCTGTAATCTTATAAAAATACAGAAAGATATGATAAAGCACAATTATGTAACGGGTCTGGAGAATGGAGGAAAAAATGATCTACAAGGTGTTCATTGATGGTGCAGAAGGTACCACAGGGCTGAAGATACATCAGTATTTTGAGAAAAGGGACGATATAGAGCTTATACATATAGATACGGATAAACGCAAGGATCTGGATGAAAGAGTTGCGTGTGTAAAAAAAGCGGATATTTCATTTTTGTGCCTGCCGGATACAGCTGCGAAAGAAATCGCATCGGCAGTACCTGCAGAATGCAGAATTCTGGATACTTCAACTGCGCACAGAACGGACGGCAGCTGGGCATATGGCATGCCGGAGCTCAGCAGAGAGCAGAGAGACCGGATAAGAAACAGTAATCGTGTTGCTGTGCCGGGATGTCATGCCACGGGGGTTATACTTCTTACCAGACCGCTGCTTGAAGCCGGTGCTGTAAGAAAAGATTATGATTTTGCGGCTTTTTCGCTGACAGGATACAGTGGAGGCGGCAAAAAAATGATTGCACAGTATGAAAATGACAGCAGACTGGTTTCCAGATACGGACAGGATGATCCGCTTTCATCTCCGAGACAGTACGGAATAATGCAGCATCATAAGCACCTGCCGGAGATAATCGCTGCATCGGGAATGACAGGCACACCGTCATTTATCCCTGTAGTTGCAGATTATTACAGCGGAATGCAGGTGATTGTTCCTGTAAAATGCGCCGTTTCCAGGAAAGAGGTATATGATATATTCAGAGAATACTATGAAGGTCAGCCTCTTGTTAAGGTAGCAGATTCAGTGGACGACGGCGGATTTATTGCTGCAAACAGACTTGCAGGTACCAATATGCTTGAAATAGCAGTTGAAGGTAATGATGACAATATAATTCTTGTGGCAACGTATGATAATCTCGGCAAAGGTGCTTCAGGGGCTGCAGTACAGAATATGAATATAATGCTTGGAATAGATGAAACGAAAGGACTGATATAGAATGGAAGCTGTTTTCAGACATATAGAAGGTGGAGTATGTGCTCCACAGGGATTCAGGGCTGCAGGCGCAGCATGCGGTATAAAATCCGGCTCTGACAGTAAGGATATTGCATTGATAGTAAGCGATGTGATGTGTGATGCAGCAGCGGTATACACTACAAACAAGGTTAAAGGTGCACCTCTTGATGTAACAAAGAAAAACATAGAGGATGGCAGGGCTCAGGCAATAATATGCAACAGCGGCAATGCCAATACATGTGCTCCAGGAGGTAAGAAACTTGCCCTCCAGACATGTGAAATCGCTGCAGAGGCACTGGGTATCGGTAAAAATGACATCATAGTGTGCTCTACCGGCGTAATCGGGCAAAAGCTTGATATCGAGCCATTTAAAAAGGGTGTTCCTGTTCTTACGGATATGCTGTCGTACAGGGGATCTGACGATGCGGCAGAGGCAATTATGACAACGGATACTATTCCTAAAACAATAGCGGTGGAATTTGAACTTGGAGGAAGAGTCTGCAGAATCGGAGGTATAGCAAAAGGCAGCGGAATGATAAATCCCAATATGGCGACAATGCTTTCATTTATTACTACTGATACTGATATTTCATCAGATATGCTTGAAAAAGCACTGAAAGCTGCAGCAGACGTAAGCTTCAATCAGATATGTGTAGACGGAGATACGTCGACAAATGATATGGTTGCAGTTCTGGCAAGCGGAGAAGCCGGAAATGGCAGGATAACAGAAGAAGGAGCGGATTTTGACATGTTTGCGGATGCCCTTCTGGAAGTGACGGTATATCTGGCAAAAAAGCTGGCACGAGATGGAGAAGGCGCTTCCAAACTTATAGAATGCAATGTAAAAGGCGCACCTGACAGAACTGCAGCGCAGAAAATAAGCAAAACAGTGATTTCCTCGAACCTGCTCAAGGCGGCAATGTTCGGTGAGGATGCAAACTGGGGCAGGGTGCTGTGTGCTGTCGGATATACAGAAGGAGATTTCAGGACAGATAATATAGATGTGACGATGTCATCTGCCAAAGGAAGTGTATATGTATGCCAGGGCTCAAGTCACAGAGAATACAGCGAAGAAAAGGCATCAGAGATATTGTCTGAAGAGAATATTACGATAGATATAGATATGAATCAGGGCAGTGCATGTGCATCAGCATGGGGATGTGATCTGACATATGATTATGTCAGAATAAACGGAGATTACAGAAGTTAATACATATACAGTACAGATTTCAGGAGCAGCAAATGGTAAGTCAGAAATATTTGGACAAGGCAGAAGTTCTTATTGAGGCGCTTCCATATATACAGCGTTTCAACAGAAAAATAATAGTTGTAAAATATGGTGGAAGTGCTATGATAGATGAGGCGCTGAAACAAGGTGTTATAGAAGATGTGGTGCTTCTCAAGCTGGTTGGTTTCAAACCTATAATAGTACATGGTGGAGGAAAAGAAATAAGCAGATGGGTAGATAAAGTCGGAATGAAGACACGCTTTATTGATGGACTGAGGGTGACTGACAGTGATACAATGGAGCTGGCGGAGATGGTTCTGGCGAAGGTGAATAAAGAACTCGTATCCAAGGTTCAGGCTCTCGGTGTCAAGGCTGCAGGCATCTGCGGTAAGGATGGAGGACTTCTCAAAGCGAAGAAGAAGCTTCTTGACGGGCAGGATATAGGTTTTGTGGGTGATATTGACAAGGTTGATGTGAAAATTCTTAAAGACCTGCTTGAAAAAGATTTTCTTCCCATTGTTTTTCCGATCGGAATGGACAATGAAGGTAACAGCTACAATATCAATGCAGATGAAGCTGCGGCTGCAATAGCAACTGCTCTCAAAGCTGAGAAACTGGCATACCTTTCGGATGTGGAAGGAGTGAGAAAGGATCCTCAGGATCCGGAATCAGTAATTTCGGAATTATACGTCAATGAAGCGGAAGCTTTGATAGAAGATGGTACGATTTCGGGAGGTATGATTCCTAAAATAGAAAACTGCATGGATGCAATCAGCAGAGGTGTTTCAAGAGTTCATATCATGGATGGGCGAATTCCTCACAGTCTGCTGCTGGAGATATTCACCAACAAGGGCACAGGCACCGCAATAATGAAGGAAGGCAAGGAAAAATACTGTAATGAATAAAGAAATGATCAGAGAAACAGACAAGAAAAAAATAGTATCCACATATTCAAGATATGATATGGCGGCAGACAGAGGCAAAGGTGCCTGCTGCTATGATACGGACGGTAAGAAGTATATAGACTTTACTGCCGGAATAGGTGTGAATTCGCTGGGATTCTGCGACGATTCATGGATCGGCGCAGTAACGGCGCAGCTGAAAAAACTTCAGCATGCATCAAATCTGTTTTATACGGAGCCTCAGCTGAAGGTTGCTGAAATGCTGACAGAGAGAACCGGCATGTCGAAAGTGTTTTTTGGAAACTCAGGTGCAGAGGCTAATGAGGCTGCGATTAAAACTGCCAGAAAATACGGGACTACGCGAAAAGGTAATAATGTAAATAAGATTATTACCCTCGAGAACTCTTTCCACGGCAGAACAATGGCAACAATCACAGCCACAGGGCAGGATCATTATCATAAATATTTCACTCCTTTCGTGGATGGATTCAGATATTGTCGCGCTAATGACGCAGAGCAGCTTAAGGATCTGGTGGATGATGAAACCTGTGCTGTTATGATGGAGATGATTCAGGGCGAAGGCGGTGTATTGAATCTCGACGCTGAATTTGTCAGAGCCGCTGCAGATATATGTGCACAGCGGGATATACTGTTTATTTCAGATGAAGTTCAGACCGGAATAGGCAGAACAGGGAAGCTGTTTGCATATGAACATTTTGGTGTAAAACCGGATATCGTAACATTCGCCAAGGGTATAGGCGGAGGTCTTCCTATCGGGGGAACACTGATGGGTGAGAAATGCTGTGACGTATTACAGCCGGGAGATCACGGAACTACATACGGCGGCAATCCGGTTGCGTGTGCAGGAGCATGCGAGGTTCTTTCCAGAATAGATGATGCATTTCTTAAAGATGTGGAAAACAAGGGCAGGTATCTCAAATCAGAACTCATGAAAATTCCTCAGGTAAAAAGCGTTTCGGGCATGGGTCTTATGCTAGGTGTTGAAATAGAAGGGAAAGAAGCTGCAGAAGCTGTAAAAGAAGCACTTGAAAGCGGCCTTATGATACTTACAGCAAAGAACAAAGTAAGGATGCTTCCGCCGCTTACAATAACATATGATGAGCTGGATGAGGGAATTGAAATATTTAAAAAAGTGCTGATCTGATTTAATTGAATCCGAATAAAAGAAACCTGATATGCACATAAATATATTACGGCATCAAGCGTTGCCTTAAGGGGAGCAAAAGGGATGTGAGGGTAATTGTTTATGGCCAGCAAGGTTGAAATTTGCGGAGTGAATACTTCCAGTCTTCCACGATACAAGGATAAGGAGATGCATGATATGCTTACGGCCATAAAGGCCGGAGATATGGAAGTAAGGGATGAGTTTATCAGAGGGAATCTGAGACTTGTATTGAGTGTTATTCAGAAATTTTCAGGGCGTGGAGAAAATCCTGATGACCTGTTTCAGGTCGGATGTGTAGGCCTCATCAAGGCGCTTGATAATTTCGATATGTCTCATGGTGTTAAATTCAGCACTTACGCAGTGCCTATGATAATAGGTGAAGTCAGAAGATATCTGCGGGACAACAACAGCATCAGAGTGTCAAGATCAATGAGGGACATGGCATACAAAGCACTTACTGCTAAAGAAGCCCTTGGGGGGGAACTCCAGCGTGAGCCTACTATTGAGGAAATAGCGGGAAATCTCGGGGTCAGAAAAGAAGATGTTGTGCTGGCACTTGATTCCATACAGGATCCGGTATCGCTGTTTGAACCTCTGTATAATGATGAGGGTGATCCGGTATATGTTATGGATCAGATAAAGGATATTAAAAACACTGATGCCAGATGGGTAGAGAACTTATCGCTGTCTGAAGCGATGAAAAAACTGTCTCTCAGAGAACAGCATATACTGACGATGAGATTTTTTGAAGGAAAAACGCAGATGGAAGTGGCTGATGAGATATCTATAAGTCAGGCTCAGGTATCAAGGCTTGAAAAAAACGCATTGAATTATATGAAGAAGTATGTGTGAAGCACATACTTCTTTTGCAGTGTAACTGGTAACAGCAATTTAAATCAGTAAAAAACACCAAATGCACAAAAAAATATGTTATGATACGAAAACGGACACAGCAAAGGAGATAATTATGATTCTGGAAAAAAATGAGAAATTTGAAATAAGTGAATCTATGATACCTCCGAAGATGACAGTGACAATAGAAGATGCGAGAATAGTTGCTGAGACATTTGGAGATCTGAGGATGAGGTATCATGCAGCAATCAAGGAAATAAGCACGAAACTTGAAGTGCTGGATAATGAATTCAGTCTTAGGCATGACTATAATCCGATACACCATATGGAGTGCCGTCTTAAAAGCATAAAGAGCATAGTAGATAAAATAGAACGTAAAGGATGGCCTATGGAGATAGAATCCGTGTATAAAATAATGGATTTTGCGGGAGTAAGAGTAATCTGCAATTATGTGGATGATGTATATACTGTTGAGGAGAGTCTTCTGAGGCAGGATGATATAAAGCTTCTCAAACGAAAAGACTATATAAGCAATCCAAAAGAAAGCGGATACAGAAGCCTTCATCTGGTGGTGGAAATTCCGATTTTTCTGTCGGATAAAACATACAACATGCCTGTTGAAGTGCAGATAAGAACTATTGCTATGGATACATGGGCAAGTCTGGAGCATGAGCTGAAATACAAGCGAAAGGAAGAAATGCCGGAAAATGTGGCGCAGGAACTTAGAAAGTGTGCCAAGGCTATGGCAGAAGTCGATACAACTATGGAGCGGATACATAAAATGTTCTGATTGACTCAGATGGAAGGTTAAGTTAATAATAATTGAGGAGAGGTTGAAATGAAAAAGAAAATAACGGTTCTGCTGGTATGTGTTTTAGCTGCTGTGGGTTTTACAGCCTGCGGCTCATCAATGTCGTATGATGATTATGATCTTGCAGAATATATTGAGCCGGGTGAATATATGGGGCTTGAAGCTGAGCCTTATACAGTAAAGGTAACAGAAGATGATGTAGATGAAGAAATTCAGGCAGATCTCGAGGCAGCAGCTGAAAAAAAAGAGCTTGATAAAAATACACCTATTCAGAATGATGATACGGTGAATATTGATTATGTCGGAACAAAAGACGGCAGAGAATTTGACGGCGGGTCGGCAGAAGGATATGATCTTGTAATAGGCAGTGGTTCTTTTATTGATGGTTTTGAGTCAGGGCTTATAGGTAAGAAGGTAGGCGATAAAGTGAAGCTGGAACTGACATTCCCGGAGGATTACAGCACTGAAGAACTTCAGGGTCAGGATGTTGTGTTTGATGTTACGATCAATTCAGCGACTAGAGAAACTGTACCGGAATATGACCTTGACTTTGTTAAAAATAATACGGATTACAGTTCATTAGATGAATATGAGAAGGCTGTGGAGAAAGAGATATACGATTCTAAGGAGGAAGAAGCAATCAGAACACAGCAGGAAGAAGTCTGGTCGCAGGCTGTGGAGAATACAGAAGTAAAGAAATATCCTGATAGGGAACTAGAAAACTATATAGAATTCAATGATAAACAGATTGATGATATGGCGGAAACATATGGCGTAAGCAGAGAAGAAATGCTCAGCCAGTACGGCTTTGAGAGTGAAGATGATTTTGACAAAGCCAATGACGAGAGCAGCAAGCTCAGAGTAAAGCAGGAGATGCTTCTTGAGTATATTGCTGATAAAGAGGGAATTGAATACACAGACGAAGAAAAACAGGCACAGTTTGATGAGTTTGAGAAACAGGGCTACGATAAAGCTGAAATAGAAAAGCAGACCGGAAGGGATGCAGATGGGTATGTTCATCTTGAACTGCTTTATCAGAAAGTACTTGAATTCCTTGTTGAAAATGCAGAGATAAAATAATCTGGCAAAAATGTTGTAAACATCAGAAAACAATAATAATTTGTTTTTTTATGGAAAGTATTGAAAAAAACTGTAAGGTGTGATAGTATGGTTTCACTAGTTTTACTATCACCCTTGCAGTTTTATTTAGGGTGAGAAAGCAACTTTGATTCTCTGGAGAGCCTCTAATCGAGCGCCGAAGGTGTAAGCATGTATCTGCGGTACGAGCAGGCTGATACATGTGATCTCTCAGGCAAAAGGACAGAGCAGATAGTTTTATATTATTTGTGTCCTCTCTGGAAAGTCGATAAAATGTATCGGCTTTTTATTATTATGTAGGAAATATCGTTTCGATATTTCCGGAGTATCGACAAAGTCCACTTCTCTGATAGAATCGGCGAAGCCGACTTTGTTCTTTTACACAGGAAATATGGTTTTCAGTATTTCCTGCATGCCGGCATAGTTCTGAAATAAAAGGCTGAGCTGGCTTTGGTATTTTTCATTTTTTATTTAGGAGAAGGAGAAGTAATTATGGAAAGTTTCACGCTATTTCTCGAAAAAATTGATGGTATAGTATGGGGAGTTCCTCTTATTGTACTTATCATGGGTACTGGTATCTATCTCACTATCAGACTGGGCGTACTTCAGTTCAGAAAGCTGGGTAAGGCTCTTAACTACATGGTTCATAATGAATCAGATGGTATCGGTGAAGTAACAAGTTTTGGTGCTCTTTGTACGGCAATGGCTGCGACAATCGGTACCGGTAACATTGTAGGGGTTGCCACTGCAGTAGTTGCAGGCGGTCCGGGAGCACTGTTCTGGATGGTTCTTGCAGCATGCTTCGGAATGGCAACCAAGTATTCAGAAGGAGTTCTTGCCGTAAAATACAGAGAAGACAGGGGAAACGGCAGATTCCTCGGAGGACCTTTCTACTATATCGAAAAAGGTATGGGTAAAAACTGGAAATGGCTTGCCAAACTGTTTGCATTATTTGGCGTAGGAGCCGGACTGCTTGGAATCGGTACTATCACTCAGGTTAATGGTATTGCGTCTGCAACACAAGGATTCTTCGATCCGAATTCAGAGCATATGGTAAGTATATTCGGTGCTGAGTATTCAATTGTCACTGTTATAACAGCTATCGCAGTCGCAGTTCTCACAGCGCTGGTAGTAATCGGTGGGCTGTCAAGAATTGCAAGCGTAACAACTATTGTTGTTCCTTTCATGGCTATTGCTTATGTTGCGATATGTATAGTCATTCTTATTTATAATATCAGAGAGATTCCGGAAGCTGTAGTGACTGTTGTACAGAGTGCGTTCGGTCTCAGAGCAATGGCGGGCGGTGCTCTTGGTGCATTACTGCTGGCAATGCAGAAGGGTGTTGCAAGGGGTATATTCTCCAATGAGGCAGGTCTGGGAAGTGCACCTATAGCTGCTGCTGCAGCTCAGACAAAGGAACCTGTAAGACAGGGTCTTGTTTCCATGACAGGTACATTCTTTGATACAGTTATCATATGTACAATGACAGGTCTGACAATTATGGTTTCAGGCGCTTATGATGTTGCAATTGCTGAAGGCCTTGAAGGCGTGCAGGTTACTTCTGTAGCGTTCGGTGACGGTCTGCCGTGGGCAAGAAGCGTAGGCAGTGCTATACTGATGATTGCACTGGCATTTTTCGCATTTACCACTATCCTAGGATGGGACTACTACAGTGAAAGATGTCTTGAATACTTATCAGGCGGCAGAATGAAAGCAGTAACAGTTTACAGATGGCTGTACATACTGGCAGTTCTTATCGGACCGTTCCTTACAGTATCAGCAGTATGGACTATCGCAGATATCTTCAACGGTCTTATGGCTATACCTAACCTTATCGCTCTGCTGGCACTCAGTGGTGTCATTGCGGCTGAAACAAAGAGCTATTTTGACAGGCTTGATACAGGTAAGATAAAGGGCTGACAGGCGGACGTATAAATTTTGCTATAAACATAAAAAATGACAGGAGCTGTGTTATACGGCTCCTTTTGTTGTCATAAGCATATATAAGCAGACATATAGATTATTATAAACGAACAGAAAAGGGGGCGCTTGTATGCTTAACACAGCGGATATCAGAAACAAGGAGGTCATAAATATATATGATGGCAAAAGTATGGGATTTGTGTGTGACATAGAAATCAATCTCAAGGAAGGCCGCATTGATGGTATTGTGCTGCCCGGGGACAAAAGTTTCATGAAATTGTTTGGACGTGAAACTGAAGATTTCGTGATAAAGTGGAAATATGTCAGGACAGTGGGGGATGATGTGATACTTGTGGACGTGCCTCCGATAATTGAATAACTCAGGGCATACAATAAGACCAGTAATGCTTGGCAAAAAACACTATATGTAGTAAAATTATATCGTACAGGAAACTTGTATCTGTGTTAAGGAGGGTCGGTTATGAAATGCCCGTATTGTGAAAACGAAGACAGCAAGGTTATAGATTCCAGACATACAGAAGATGGACATGCTATAAGAAGAAGGAGAGAATGTGAAGCCTGTGGGAGAAGATTCACCACTTACGAGAAAGTGGAGGAAATGATCCTTATGGTGATAAAGAAGGATGGAAGGCGTGAAGCCTTTGACAGGAACAAGCTGCTGAACGGAATAATCAGAGCATGCGAGAAGAGACCGGTTTCACTGGCATCAATGGAAAAAATTGTTGAAGAGATAGAACGCGGTCTTAACAATATGATGGAAAAGGAAATCGAGAGCACTTTTATAGGTGAACTGGTTATGGAAAGACTGAAAGATCTTGATGAAGTTGCTTATGTGCGCTTTGCATCAGTATACAGACAGTTTACTGACATAAATACTTTCGTTTCAGAAATAGAAAAACTGCTTACCAACAGAAAAAACTGACAGGAGTGACAGAATGAAAGAAATTTTCAGGATAGCAATTGACGGACCAAGCGGTGCAGGAAAGAGCACGATAGCAAGGCGGATTGCAGCAGAACTGGATATAGATTATATTGATACCGGTGCCATGTACAGAGCCGTAGGCTACAAAATGAAACTGCAGTGCATAGTTGCAGATCAGAAACAGAGGCTTCAGTCCATGCTTGAAAATACAGATATTGACTTTGTAAATGGAGATATTATTCTGGATGGAGAGGTTGTTAACGATAAAATAAGAACTTCAGAGATTTCCCGGATGGCATCAGTGTGTTCCGCATTACCGGAAGTGAGAGAGAAGCTGGTGGATATACAGCGTAAGATGGGGACACGTAAAAGCGTTATAATGGATGGAAGAGATATAGGAACCAATGTGCTCAGAGATGCGGAGTACAAGTTTTTTCTGACTGCATCAGCTGAAGAAAGAGCAGGGCGACGTTACAGAGAGCTTCTGGATAAAGGAGAATCGATAACCCGTGAGGAGGTTCTGAGAGATATAATACAGAGAGACCATAATGACATGACGAGGGAACTTAACCCTCTGACAAAGGCAGAGGACGCTGTGGAGATCGACACCACAGGTCTCACTATACAACAGGTGACAGATCGTATATTATCATATATAGAATAATATATTATCTTTATATTCCCGGGAAAAGTATAAGAACTCCACTGCATGTGAAAAATATATGCGGAGGAGTTTTTTTATGGAAAAAATGAGGAGAAATCTGAAATGCATACTTGCTATGACATCTGTAATACTGCTTGCGCTTGTATTCAGACTGGCTTATATACAGATATACGGAAGTGATGATCTGTCTGCTGCAATGCGTGCACAATCCATGATAGCGCTTAAGGGCAGCAATACGAGAGGGATGATATACGATAGAAACGGGCAATCTCTTGTCGCTGACAGCAAAAATTACATTTATATAATAAAAGAAGATGAATTTGACGTTCATGCTGAGAAACTGCTCCGAAAGCTATCGGCTGAGGAAGTAGGGTCAGATAATGAAGGATATCGTGTGTATTCATCAGAGCATTATAACCGCAGCTGCGGCAAGTCTCTTATTGAGAACAATAATGCCTATATATTGCAGGCATCCGCAAGATACAGCGATGACCAGCTGGCGGAGCATCTTATAGGGTATGTGAATAAAGAAGATAACTCCGGGGCTGCAGGATTGGAGCTGATGTGCGATGACCAGCTTTCTGCCCTGAATAGGAGAGTATACGCTGTTGCAGATGTGGCAGGGAACATACTTCAGGGCAGAGGCCTTATAATAGCTTCTGATGAAAAGGATGATTCTATTATCACAAAAGGAATAAGAACTACGATCGACAAAGAAATACAGACTGCAGTGGAAAATATAATAGAAGCAGAATCCAGTCCGTGCGCAGCTGTAGTGATGGATGTGAAGACTGGAGGAATACTGGCAATGGCATGCACCCCTGAATACGATCAGGAGAATATCCAGCAGTATCTCACTGATGGTGGAGATGAGCTCGTAAACAAGGTGACACAGGGAGAATATCCTCCAGGTTCAGTTTTCAAGATCGTCACGGCTGCTGCTGCATTGGAGAATGGAGTGGATATAAGCAGGAAGTACGAATGCAGCGGTTCTGTGAAACTGGGTGATATTGAGATAGGTTGTGAAACCGGAGGCGAAGAGGGCCACGGTATGATCGGGTT
The DNA here is from genome assembly GCA_022763735.1 of Clostridiales bacterium. Lineage (GTDB taxonomy): Bacteria > Bacillota > Clostridia > Peptostreptococcales > Anaerovoracaceae > Lentihominibacter. Next base: position 13,662 of record JALEQY010000140.1, on the reverse strand, counting down.
TGAAGAAGCTTTTGCCCTGTCATGCAACAGTTTTTTTGTTCAGCTGGGTATGGAAACAGGAGCTGACAATATTATCAGTACAGCTGAGAAATTAGGACTGGGGCAGAAAATTCTCGAAGGTTTTCCGCAGGAAAGCAGCGGGCACCTGATGGACGCTGAACAAAGATATGGTACAGCTATCGGCAATCTTTCTATAGGTCAGGGGCAGACTCTGACAACACCGCTTCAGATAGCTGTAATGACAAATTGTATTGCATCAGGCGGGATAAACAGGGATGCACATCTGCTGATGTCAGATGACGAAAAAAACAGGCAGGTTATATCAGAAAATACTGCTGAAGCAATTGGAGGTATGATGAAAGCAGCATCTTTGTATGGCACCGCAGCATCTCTTGATCTGAAAACAGATACAGGTGATGTGAAGGCAGCTGTAAAAACCGGTTCTGCTGAATATGGTATTTTGGGGGAAAACAGTAGTCATGGATGGATAACAGGATATACACCTTGTGATGAGCCTGAGTTCACCATAACGGTATTTGTTGAAAACGGAGGTTCCGGTTCGCTTTCGGCAGGACCTCTGTTTGAGAAAATCATAAAATATCTTGAAGAGTCGGGCAGCTACAGCAGACCGACCCTTGCATAGAAGAATCAGGAAGGAAGAGCGGCTCTCATTTTTTCAAGAGCCTTTTTTTCTATTCGGGAAACGTAAGAACGGCTTATACCGAGAATGGCAGCGACTTCCCTCTGGGTTCTGGGAACCCTGCCAAGTATTCCGTATCGGTGAATAAGTACCAGCCTCTCTCGTTCGGACAGTACTTTATTCATGGTATTTATCATCTGCTGAACCTGTATTTTAAGGCTTATGTCATCTGCTACCGCATCAGGTTCGGTGCCGAGAATATCATTCAGGCTTATTTCATTGCCATCTTTGTCCGTTCCTATTGATACATTCAGAGAAACTTCAGAAGAATTTTTCTTTGATGCTCTGATACTCATAAGAATCTCGTTTTCGATGCACTTCGCTGCATATGTAGCCAGTCGTACTGACCGGCTGCTTCTGTATGTATTAACTGCTTTGATAAGACCTATAGTGCCGATGGAAATAAAATCATCCATTGTATGACTCTGGGATGAATATTTCTTGGCAATATGAGCTGCAAGTCTGAGATTTCGCTCAATCAGTATTTTTTTCGCTTCCTCATCTCCATTTTCGTACTGTTCAATATAGTATTTTTCTTCTTTGTCGGACAGTGGTTTCGGAAATGAAACGCTCATTTATGTATCCCCCTCTATAGATTTTTACTATATGCAAAAATCAGAGGGGAAGTGCCTGACCTTACTTATTTTCTTTCAAAGGATAAGCAGTCTGTGCACTGATCTACTGTCGGATTAGCTTCATGTGTGCCTACAGTGATGCAGTCCAGAGAACAATAGTCTGCAGTGTTGGCATGGTGCTGGCACTTGTCAACTGTGCATTTAATGCTTTTGTTAATATCCATTTAAAATACCTCCTAAAATGGTTTGCACTATATATTATCTCATGCTTGCAGGAAATTATTAAAATAAATTATTGGAAATAATGTAAAATTATGTTAATATTGGAATGGAATAATTTACTATTAATAACTTATGTATGCTAATTAAAACTATATTGTAAAAGGAGATAATGAAATATGAATATCAAGCAGATGCCATCAGAGGAAAAGCCCAGAGAGAAACTGCTCCGGGAAGGAAGCGACAGACTATCCACAACAGAAATTCTGGCTATATTGATAAACAGTGGAACAAAGGAAATATCTGCCCTCGAAATTGCAGCACAGCTGCTTTCGATGGATAAGAGAGGTGTGAGATTTCTGGCAGAATGCAGTCCGGAAGAACTCGGCAGAATAAAAGGAATGGGACAGGCGAAAATATGCACAGTTCTGGCTGCTGTAGAGCTGGGAAAACGTATTGCGGCTGCACCGGTACGTGATAGGAATCTGATCAGATCATCTTCAGATATAGCAGATCTGTTTATGGAAAAAATGCGTTATTATAAAAAGGAACATTTTGTGAGCCTCATGATAAATGCAAAAGGGGAGATAATAGAAGAGACGGAGGTTTCCATAGGAGACCTGTGTTCAAGCTCAACTCATCCCAGAGAGGTTTTTGTTGATGCGGTTAAACGTAGTGCAGGGTCGGTTGTATTTTTACATAATCATCCTTCGGGAGATCCAAGCCCGAGCGACACTGATATACAGACAACGAAACGGCTGATAGAGGCTGGAACGATTCTGGGAATTCCGGTGCTCGATCATATTATCATAGGAGATGGTATATACGTGAGCATGAAAGCCATGGGACTGATTTGAATACAGTATGGAGGCACTGATGAAGACGGGAAAATCAAAACATACACTTATTTCGGCATTCGCTGTGATTCTCAGCATTATTCTGCTGAGCAGGCTTTTTGTTCTTACTGTTGTACAGAACGGGAAATGGGATAAGTATGTTGAAAGTGTTTCTCAGAGGATAATATATCAGACGGCCCCAAGAGGAGATATACTTGATTGTGAAGGACGAGTGCTGGCTACCAGCAGGCCTGTATATTCTGTAAGTCTCAGCCGGGTAGGACTTACGAGCGATAGAGCTGTGGAGATTCTGTCAGAAGTGACCGGAATATTAAATGAGCAAGGTGAAAATATCAGAATAACTCAGCAGGAACTCAGAGAAAAGCTTGAGGATGAGGGTTATTATTCATATATGCCGCTTCTGCTGGCAGATGATGTATCAGAGGAAACCGCCGATAGAATTCTATCCTGCAGATACGGTGGAGTGCAGATATCTGCAGATTATATCAGGACTTATCCCAATGGGTCCCTCGCTTCTCATGTTATAGGGTATCTGGGGAGGATATCAGAAGATGAGGAAGAACTGATTGAAAAAAAAGGTTACAGAAGTGATGCCTTTATTGGAAAGTCCGGCATTGAGAAGGAGTATGAGAACTCGCTGAAGGGCAGAGATGGTGAAACCCGTTTTCAGGTTGATTCTAACGGAAAGGTCCGCAGTGAACTTGGAAAATCCAGTGCTGAAAAGGGCGATGATGTACAACTTACTATAGATATCGATTTGCAGGAAACAGCAGAAAGTGCATTGAAGCAGGCGCTTGAAAAGGCCGCTGCAGGAGGAATATTTGAAAGCATATACGGCGATTATCAGATGACATATGCAGAAAACGCCGCTTCAGGTGCTGCTGTAGCTATTGATGTGAAGACAGGAGAGGTTCTTGCTATGGCAAGCTGTCCGGATTTTGACCCAAATGACTTCACAGGCAATATTACTGAAGAAAAATGGCAGTCACTACAGAGGCAGAATGTAAGAGATCCCTTAAGTCCCTATCCATTGTACAATGTAGCTGCACTGACTGCGGTACAGCCGGGTTCAGTATTTAAACCGGTGACGGCGCTGGCAGCTCTTGAATGTGGTCTGGACCGCAACAGGTTTCTATACGATGCCGGCTATATTGATGTGGGATATCAGCGATATGGATGCTATCTGTGGAACGATGAACATCGTATACATGGATATGTGGATCTGAATAAAGCTATGAGAGTATCATGTAATTATTACTTTTATGATATTGCATCCGGATATGACTTTGCGTCAGGACAGAATCTGGGATATAATAGAAAAATAAAGCCGGAAAAAATAATGTCTTTAGCTTCCTCTCTGGGACTGGGTTCCAAAACAGGGATTGAGATAGATGAAAGTGCAGGTGTTATTCCTTCAGAAATCCTGAAAATACAGGGAATTAAAAACAGTCTCAGGTCTTATCTGCTGGTTGAAAGCGAGAACTATTTCAAGAAAGAGTATCTGAAAGACAGGCAGGCAGTACGAAAAAAAATAGAAAAAATCGTCAATTGGGCAGATAAAGGCTTGACTTTAGATGAAATAATAGGCAAACTAAGTAATGATACTTTCATCAGAGCAGATAAGGTTGAGAATTTGGCTGCATTGTGTAAGTATGATTACTTTGATCAGATCAGGTGGAATACAGGAGATACTTTTAATATTTCCATAGGACAGGGTGATAATTCATATACTACACTTCAGATTGCCGGATATATGGCAACCCTGGGAAATAATGGAATGAAGAACAGAATCACGCTGGTAAAAGACTCTTCAGAAAAAATTCCCGAGGATTCAGGTGTTTCTCAAAAGGATATAGAATATGTGATAGAATCCATGAAGGGAGCTGTGCAGGAAAGTGATGGCTCCCTTTATAGAGCATTCAATGGTTTTGGATATTCTGTTGCAGGCAAGACGGGAACTGCTCAGAGGCAGGGATATATCAGTACAGAAGATGAAAAAGATTACATCAGGCGTCACCTTCATCTGATAGCGTCTGATATAACTTTTGAGAATGTGCAGAAAGAAGCGGACAGACTGCTTGCTGAATACCCGGATATATACGACTCTGAAGAGGGTGCATTAAGGAGAGCGGTAATCAATCTCAGCAGTAAAGACATAGGCTATGACGATATCGATGCATATAAAAAGAAATATGATAATTTCGCATGGACAGCTGCACTGGCACCTGCAGAAGATCCTCAGATAGCAGTAGCTGTTATGCTTGTTCAGGGGAAATCATCATCTAATGCCGCTCCGGTGGTAAGAGAAATTATAGGAAAGTACGGAGACAAATCAGGATGGGAAAAGTTATTTTAGTTTCATCAGGCAAAGGTGGAACAGGCAAGACTATGTTCACGGTAAATATGGGAGCAGTACTGGCACAGCAGGGTTGTAAAGTAATGCTTATGGATATGGACATGGGTCTGAGAAACATGGATATATATCTTGGTATGGAAAACAGGGTCGTATATAACATCATGGACGTGGTATCAGGTGTATGCAGAATCAAGAAAGCGATGATAAAGGTGCGGGGGTTCGATAATCTGTTTTTCATGGCTGCTTCTCCGGGGCGCGATGAGAGAGATATCACACCGCTGCATATGGAAGTTCTGTGTGATAAACTCGGCAGGTTCTTTGACTATATAATAATCGACTGTCCCGCAGGGCTGGGCGATATGATTGATGTGGCAGTTTCTGCGGCTGATAAAGCTGTTATTGTAACAGAACCAGAAGCATCTGCACTCAGAGATGCTGATATAACAGAAAGATATCTGCAGAGTCACGGGCTGGATGATATAAGTATTGTGGTAAATAAGGTGAAAGTTTCGCTTATGAACGCCGGTCTGGTACCCGGTATACCGGATATAATAAATGCTTTCAAAAATCCTGTAGCCGGAATTATACAGGATGATGATAATATACATATCTCTACAAATAAGGGTATTCCTATCGTCTGCAAGAAAGGCACCTATATCGAGCGTAACTTCAGAGAAATCGTCGGCAGGATAATATAATTCACAGCTTCTGGCGGCAGCTGACATCCAGTATGAAACCTATGCTCATCATTGAGGAGAGCATAGAAGAGCCGCCATAGCTCATAAAAGGCAGCGTAATTCCGGTAACAGGCATTATGCCCATATTCATGGCTATATTTTCGAAAGCCTGAAATGTGAACATGCCCGCAAATCCGGCACATATCAGTGTACCTTCAATATCTGAAGCATATTTTGCAGTTTTCAGAATCTGAATGATAAGTATGGTGAACAGCAATATGATTGCCGCACCTCCCAGAAAGCCGAAATCCTCAACGGTTGCGGCAAAAACGAAATCAGATTCCGGAACAGGCAGAAACCCCAGTTGAGCCTGTGTTCCATTCATATATCCTTTTCCCCATAATCCCCCTGATCCGACGGCAGCTTTTGCATTCCATACCTGGTAATTCCCGGGAAGATCAAGATCGTCAGGATTAAAATAAGCATCTATTCTGTCTTTCTGGTAGCCCGCGAGAAAATAATAGAACAGTGGTGATGCGGCGGCCAGCACAAGGACAGATTTCGCCAGCATTTCAAGTTCGAGTCCACGGCAGAATACCATAAAGAGCCAGATGGCGCAGAAGACGCATCCGCTTCCCAAATCCTCCTTGGCAACAATAAGTATAAACGGAACACCGTAAAGTGCGGCTTTAAGCACTTCTGATATGTTCTGCAGTGAACCGCTGCGCCGTGTGAGATATGAAGCCATGACGATGACAAAGGAAGTTTTTACAAATTCTGAAGGCTGGATTGTTATAAAACCGATATCGAGCCAGGCACGTGAGCCGTAAAACGTTGTTCCGGCACCGGGGATGTATACCGAAAGGAGAAAAAAAACACTTATTATATATATGAACCATTCCAGATCAGTGAAATATCTGCAGCCCAGCTTCATTATGAGAGTAATCATAATTATACCTGCAAGCAGGGCCGCAGACTGTATAATAACTTCCCTGGAAGGGAAGGTACCGGCATTGCAGGATATACCTGCGATAGTCAAGATCCCTGCAATGGAGAGAATGATGGGAATGATAAGGATGAAGCGGTTACATTGTGTCAGTGATCTGTAAAAATTGTTCATCATTGCAGCTCCATTTCCTTGACGAATAAGCCAAAAAAGTCTATAATCATATTGTGTGCTTTTAATTAAATTTTATTACAGGTGTGTAATGATTTGATATTTACAAGTAACTTTAATTTGATCATACAATTGAAATTTGAAAACTGAAGAGAAGGAGGATATTAGATGGCGAGTATTATTATTCCTATCGTAGTTGGACTGGCTGCTCTGGCAATAGGCATGCTGGTTGGATATATACTTAGAAAATCTATAGGCGAAAAAACTATAGGGAACGCTGAACAGAAAGCAAGAAACCTTATTCTGGATGCTGAGAACAGGGCGGAGACCCTTAGGAAGGAGAAAATCCTGGAAGCTAAGGAAGAAGCTCACAGACAGAGGAGTGAGGCAGAAAGGGAAATCAGGGAGAGAAGAAACGAGATACAGAAGTCTGAACGCAGACTTATTCAGAAAGAAGAATCGATTGACAGAAAACTTGAAAATATTGAGAAAAAAGAAGAAAGCATAACAAACAAAGAAAAGAATATCACTAATAAGCAGCAGGAAATGGAAAGGCTTGTTTCCAGACAGCTTGAGGAACTGGAGAAAATTTCAGGCTATTCGATTGAACAGGCAAGAGAGATTATTCTGAACAAGGTCGAAAAAGAGGCCAGAAGCGATGCAGCTGCTTTATACAAGGAAATTGAAAATAAAGCTAAAGAGGATGCGGAGAAAAAAGCAAGAGAAATAATCACCGGTGCAATACAGAGATGTGCAGCTGACCATGTTGCTGAATCAACTGTATCTGTAGTGCCGCTTCCCAATGATGAGATGAAGGGTCGTATCATAGGAAGAGAAGGCAGGAATATCAGAGCAATCGAAACCTTAACAGGAATTGATCTGATAATAGACGATACACCTGAAGCTGTTATTCTTTCGGGATTTGATCCTGTAAGAAGAGAAATTGCAAGACTTTCCCTCGAGAAGCTAATCGTTGACGGAAGAATTCATCCTGCAAGAATAGAAGAAATGGTTGAAAAGGCAGAGCGGGAAGTCAATGCCATAATCAAAGAAGAAGGTGAGCAGGCAACCTTTGAGGTTGGAATACACAATCTTCATCCTGAGCTTGTCAAGCTTCTCGGCAGACTTAAATACAGGACATCCTATGGACAGAATGTACTGAAGCATTCAATTGAGGTTGCTCATCTGGCAGGACTTATGGCCGGAGAGCTGGGGCTTGATGTCACTCTTGCCAAGAGAGCAGGACTGCTCCATGATATAGGCAAGGCTCTTGACCATGAAAGAGAAGGAACTCATGTTGACATAGGCATTGAAGTTCTCAAGAAATATAAGGAATCTGACGCTGTAATAAATGGAATGGCAGCTCATCATGGAGATTATGAGCCTAAATCTGTGGAAGCTGTGCTTATTGCAGCGGCCGATGCACTTTCGGCAGCAAGACCGGGAGCAAGAAGAGAAACTCTCGAGTCGTACATCAAGAGACTTCAGAAGCTTGAAGAAATTGCTAATACAACAGAGGGTGTCGAGCGGTCATATGCTATACAGGCAGGCAGAGAAATAAGAATTATTGCCAAACCTGATGAAGTTGGTGATGATGCCATAGCTCTTCTCGCAAGAGACATTTCGAAGAAAATCGAATCTGAACTGGAATATCCTGGACAGATAAAGGTAAATGTTGTGAGAGAAACAAGAGCTGTTGACTATGCGAAATAAGATTTTGAGAGGCGGATTCATATCCGCCTTTTTTCTGGAGATAAAATAATATGATTTATTTAGACAACAGTGCGACAACCAGACAACGTCGCGAAGTGACAGAAATCATGGTAAAACACATGGAAGATACATTCGGCAATCCGTCGTCGCTGTATCAGCTGGGTGTTGACAGTGAAAAGTCTGTCAAAGCTGCCAGAAAGCAGCTGGATGCAGCTGCAGGGTGCAAGTCCGGACATATCTGCTTCACCTCCGGAGGGACTGAAGCAGATAATATGGCAATCTTCGGTGCTGCAGAAGCATTGAAGAGAAGAGGTCGAAGAATCGTGACTTCAGCTGTAGAGCATCCTGCGGTTCTGGAATGCTGCAGGAGGCTTGCAGCAGAGGAATTCGAAGTTGTTTACGTCGGTGTGGATGATAAATGCAGACTGGATGTGAGCCAGCTGGAGAATGCAATCAATGAGGATACAATACTCGTAACCCTGATGCATGTCAACAATGAGGCAGGGACCGTAATGCCTGTTGATGAAGCGAAAAAGATAATGAGAGATAAGAATTCACCCGGAGTACTGCACTGCGATGCTGTTCAGAGCTTTGGTAAACTGCAGATGCCTCTGGAGGCAGATCTCATTTCCATCAGCGGCCATAAGATACATGGACCGAAGGGAAGCGGAGCGCTTTACATCAGAAACGGAATAAACCTGCCGGCTTTAATAGTAGGCGGAGGACAGGAAAACGGAAGGCGATCGGGAACCGAGAATGTTCCGGCCATAGCAGGGCTTGGACTTGCAGCTGAGATGGCCTGCTCTGACAGAAAAAGCGAGATGAAAAGAATCGCGGACATGAGAAAGTACCTCATTGATGGATTCAGATCGGAAATTGAGGACATAATAATCAACAGCCCACAGGAGGCTGGAGGCGGAACCGGACAGTGCTGTCCGTCTGTACTCAGCGTTTCTTTCCTGGGAACCAGAGGAGAGGTTCTGCTTCATACACTTGAACAGGATGGGATATATGTTTCCACAGGATCTGCCTGCTCTTCCAACAAGAAAGGTCAGAGCCACGTGCTGAAAGCAATGGGGCTGAAAGATAAAGAAATTGAAGGCACGCTTAGATTCAGCTTTGGCAGATTCAACTGTGCGGAAGAGATGGACATGGTGATTGATAAAGTGGCTCTGGCAGTAAAACGTTTCAGAAAACTGGGGAGCTTCAGATAAATGACAGGTAAACATCAAGGAGAAAATATGAATATGGAATTAAATCGGGAGCATATTTTTATTGTAAGGTGCGGAGAAGTTGCTCTCAAAGGAATGAACAAGCCTTATTTTGAGAGAATGCTTGTTGAAAGGATCAGGAAGCTGCTCAAGAAATTTGACGGGGTAAGTGTTAAGAGGCATGAAGGTCTTATTTTTGTCAGAGCTGACAGAAGCCTTGACAAACAGGCAATAATTAAAGAGATATCTAAAGTTTTCGGTGTAGCATCCATCAGCCCGGCTGTAGAATGTGAAAGCACGATGGAATCCATTGGTGCAGCAGCAGTTGATTATATGATGGAAGCCATCAGAGAGCGAGGAGTGAAGACATTCAAGGTTGAAGCAAAGCGTGCTGACAAAACTTTTCCTGTCAAGTCGCCTGATATCGGCAGACAGATAGGTGCCGCCGTTCTCAAAGGGTGCAAGGTGCTTAAAGTCGATGTGCATCACCCTGACTGTCTTCTGTTTGTTGATGTGAGACATGATAAATCTTATATTTATCAGGATAAAATACCTGGTTTCGGCGGGCTGCCGCTGGGAACCAACGGCAAGGGTCTTTCACTGCTTTCGGGAGGTATTGATTCTCCTGTAGCAACATGGATGATGGCCAAAAGAGGTATGATGATAGAAGCTGTTCACTTTCATTCATACCCTTATACAAGCCAGAGGGCTCAGGAAAAGGTGGAAGATCTGGCGTCAATTGTGGCAACCTACTGCGGCAGATTCAGGATGCACGTAGTAAATCTTCTGCCTGTACAGGAGCAGATAGTTGAGCATTGCCCGGAGGAAGAGACCACAATACTTGTCAGAAGATTTATGATGAGGATTGCTCAGAGAATAGCTGAGAAAAACGGATGCGGGATGCTGATAACCGGAGAAAATCTCGGACAGGTGGCAAGCCAGACTGCTGAATCCCTGATAGTAACAGATGCTTCAGTGACAATGCCTGTTATGCGGCCTCTGATAGCCATGGACAAAGTGGACATTATGGATCTGGCTCAGGAAATCGGCACATACGAGACTTCTATTCAGCCGTATGAAGACTGCTGTACAGTTTTTCTGCCGAAGCATCCGGCAACAAAGCCGAAGCTTGAAAAAATACTGGAGTCGGAGAGCAGGCTTGATTGTGAAGCGCTGATTGATGCTGCCGTTGATGCTGAAGAAATAATCAATATTTTTCCGGCATAATACAGAATATGACAAAAGAAGTGCTTGTTCTGCATTTTTTCTTAAGGACAAAACCCTCTTATCAATACTATAATTATTATAGGTCATTGAAAAGGGGGTATTTTTGTGGAAGTAAATTTCAGAGTATATGAAAACATTCTGATAGCATGTGTAAAAGGTGAAGTGGATCATCACAGTGCTGCACCGCTGAGGCATACGATAGATGAATCCATGCAGATTTTCGGTCTGGATAATCTTGTGATGGACTTCTCCGGAGTGGATTTTATGGACAGTTCCGGAATCGGAGTTATACTGGGCAGATACAAACGGATCAGCAAAAGCGGTGGCAGTTTCTGTATTTCGGGATGCTCCGGTTATATTGAAAAACTCCTGGAAATGTCCGGTGTGCTGTCGCTGATACCTGCTGCAGAAGATTACGAAAGTGCTGCTGATATTATTAATGGCCGGCAGCAGATATGCCTGGAGGTTTGAAAATGGATAATGTTATGAAAATTGAGTTCAGTGCACTTGCCGAGAATGAAGCATTTGCCAGAGCGGTGGCGGCATCCTTTGTAATGCCGCTTGATCCGACTGTTGAAGAGCTGACTGAAATCAAAACTGCTGTTTCTGAGGCGGTGAGCAATTGCATAATACACGGATACAAGGATTGGGGCAATCGTCAGAATGCCAGAGTATTTATGGAGTGCAGCATGCTGAAGGGTGGAAAAGTAGTTATAAAAGTAAGAGATGAAGGTTCTGGAATAGAAGATATAAAAAAGGCGATGGAACCTCTTTTTACAACCGGAAGTGAAGAGGAACGGTCTGGTATGGGATTTACAGTAATGGAAAGCTTTATGGACAAGCTTGTTGTTGAGTCAGAAAAGGGTAAGGGAACCACCGTTATAATGACCAAGTATCTGGATATAATAAGTGTCGAATAAATATATGCCGGCTGCTAAGGAGGATACATACAGATTAATTGAAGAAGCACAGAAAGGCAACATGGAGGCCAGAGAAACAATAGTAAATCAGAACATAGGACTGGTCAAAACCTTAGCCATGAAGTACGCCACCGGTTATTATGAACCTGAAGATCTGATGCAGGTCGGATTTATGGGACTGATAAAGGCTGTAGACCGATTTGATACTGGATTTGATGTGATGTTCTCGACCTATGCGGTTCCCATGATTTTAGGCGAGATAAAACGGTTCATACGTGATGACGGCAGGATAAAAATAAGCAGGCAGCTTAAAACGGAAATGAAAAACCTGAGGAATATTCAGCAGGAATACTACAACAGATACGGATCCAGCCCCAAGGTAAGCTATATTGCAGAAAAGATGGGGGTATCAGCGGAACATGTTGCTGAGATTCTTGAAGCCATGGATTCTCTGTCAAATATGGAAAGTCTGGATAATGAGCTTGCTCCTGAGGGGTTTCATAAAATAGAGTATGTTGATGAAGAGCAGACCAATGTAGATATAATAGATTTAAAAAATGCCATTAAAGATCTTGAAGCCAGAGAGAGACAGATCATTGTTCTCAGATATTTCAAGGATATGACACAGCAGCAGATTGCCGTGAATCTGGGAATATCCCAGGTTCAGGTGTCAAGAATCGAGAAAAAGGTACTCAGGAATATGCGTGAGAAAATGGAGCAGGGGTATACTTGACAGTGTGCATCTGCACAGCTATGTAAAGCCGGATGACTGCTGCATCCGGCAGCCAGAACGTGAAATGTTCATCTTATATGAAAACTCAGCTGTTGAGCTTACGAGCAGTAAGCTCAACTTTTCGCCCGGTCATATGATAAATCTGTTTTTCCATTTCTTTGAGCATATGCTCAATAACAAGATCAGGATTCGCTCTGTTGTCATTTTTGAATTTTGAATAGCACATATAATCACCTCGTGATTATTATATGCAGATATGGAAATAATATATAGCGCTGAAGGTAAAATAGTATAAAACCTTTTGACATTCATATACATTGTAGTGTATAATATTTATCGGTAACTGAATAAGCGCTATTAGCTCAATTGGATAGAGTCGCGCACTACGAATGCGAAGGTTGGGGGTTCGAGTCCCTCATGGCGCGCCACAAAGCCTGGATTTTTAACAATCCGGGTTTTTTATTTTGAACCCGAACCCCAAAATATCACTATTTTATCACTTTTATTATCACTTCTTGGTTTCGCTAGAGGATATAAGCGGTTATTTTTTCAACGGCTTTCAGCTTTCTCATTGCAGTTATATTGATATAATACTTGGCTGTAATTTCTATTGATGAGTGTCCCATAAGCTTCGATGTCTCCTCGATTGGTACTCCGGCTCTGCTGAGATTAGTGCCGAAGGTGTGTCTGTAATCATGAAACTTGTGGTAAGGAACATCTATCTTCTTGTAGAGCCTTTCCAGAGCTCGATGCAGATTCCTTCTGAAATAGTGATTGCCTGTTGATGTTGTGAAAAGGTAGTTTGTCCTGTAATTGTTTTGAAGCATTTCTTCCTTATGCAGTGAAGTATGAATATTGATTTCTTCCAGTACTTTATCAGGGAGTGGTATTACTCTGGCACTTGATGTTGATTTTGTATCGATCAGGTGAAATTTATATTCTCCCTTTGCATTCTGTTCTGCAAGCTGCTTATTAATATACAGGAGATTTCCTTTGATATCATCGTAGGTCAGGGCGAGTAATTCGGATATTCTGGCTACAGTATTTGCAGCGAGGACGATGAGAAGTCTCTTTCTATCTCCCTCAAGGCTTCTGATGACTTTCTGCAAATCCTCATCTTCCCAGACGCTGATATCGTAATCAAAGTCTTCGGCATCCATCTTTTTCTTTTTTGGAACTGATACGCTTTGCGTAATATCTCTACAATAACCATTGAGGTCAGCATATTTGAAAAACTTCTTAAGAAATTTGTTCAAAGAGCACATGGTGCTGTATGCTATCTCGGTTTGATTATTGTTGTAAAATTCCTGAAGGTCTAAAGCGGTTATCTGGATTATGAGTTTTCCTGCTATCGGTT
>JALEQY010000133.1 GCA_022763735.1 Clostridiales bacterium | reverse complement strand
CGGATTCATCAAAAACTCTTATGTGGGACGAACCTTTATCAAACCGACTCAGAGCATGCGTGAAAGCAGTGTCCAGATAAAGCTCAATGTACTGAAGGAAAATGTACGCGGCAAACGTGTCATAATGATAGATGATTCTATTGTCAGAGGCACAACCTGCCAGAGGATAGTCAGCATGCTGCGTAATGCAGGAGCTTCAGAAATTCACGTGAGAATCAGTTCTCCTCCGTTTCTGCATCCATGTTATTTCGGAACCGATATACCAAGTGAGGATCAGCTGGTAGCCAACGGCAAAACCATAGATCAGATACGAGAAGAAATCGGCGCAGACACTCTGGCATTCCTGCGCAACGACAGACTTCGTTCACTTTGCAGCGGTCTGCCGTACTGCGATGCCTGCTTCAGCGGTGATTATCCGATATCTCCGCCAGATCACGATATAAGAGGACAGCAGGGATAACGGTGGCAGCGATAATCAGAAAAAATTCAAAAAATTTAATTTTTATATTGACATTCTGACTGAAAGGTATATACTTTAGTCCATGTTAGCAAAGGTGCTGCGAATCATCAGGATTCGTGGCATCTTTTTTCTTTGGATCAATTATAATTCAAATATAAAGGAGTGATGTACCATGAACAGAATTTCAGAGATATTCGGCAAAAAGGTTTTTAACGATAAGGTTATGAAAGAAAAGCTTCCAAAGGATGCATACAATGCCCTCAGAAAACATATTGAAGATGGCACTGAACTTGAAGGTGCTACAGCAAACGTTATCGCTTCTGCTATGAAAGACTGGGCTCTGGAAAATGGTGCAACTCACTTCACACACTGGTTCCAGCCAATGACAGGTGTTACAGCTGAAAAGCATGACAGCTTCATGACACCTGATGAAAACGGCGGAGTAATCATGAATTTTTCAGGCAAAGAGCTCATCAAGGGCGAACCTGACGCTTCAAGCTTTCCTTCCGGCGGCATTCGTGCCACATTTGAAGCAAGAGGATATACCGCATGGGATCCAAGCTCCTATGTTTTTATCAAAGGGAATACATTATGCATTCCTACAGCCTTCTGCTCCTACGGAGGTGAAGCTCTGGACAAAAAAACTCCTCTTCTTCTTTCCATGGAAGCAATCAACAGACAGGCGCTTCGCCTTCTCGATATAATAGGCAGCCCGGCATCAAAGGTCATAACAACCGTGGGCCCTGAACAAGAATACTTTCTCATCCCGGAAAGCCTTTACAGGCAGAGAAAAGATCTCGTTTTCTGTGGCAGAACCCTGCTGGGCGCCAAACCTCCCAAAAGTCAGGAGCTGGATGATCACTATTTCGGAGCCATCAAGCCGAAGATTTCTGAATACATGGAGGATCTGAACAATGAATTATGGCAGCTGGGAGTACTGGCCAACACAGAACATAACGAGGTTGCTCCCTCACAGCATGAGCTTGCTCCTATTTTCAGCACAGCAAATATCGCTTCTGACCACAACCAGCTGACAATGGAAATGATGAAAAAGGTAGCCGAAAGACACGGTCTCGTATGTCTTCTGCACGAAAAACCATTTGCCGGTATAAACGGCAGCGGCAAGCACATAAACTGGTCAATGGCCACAGATGACGGTACAAACCTGCTCAAACCGGGCAAGGACCCGATTTCCAATACACAGTTCCTGCTTTTCCTCAGCGCAGTGATCAAGGCAGTAGATGAATATCAGGACCTGCTTAGAATATCTGTTTCAGGTGCCAGTAATGACCACCGACTGGGCGGAAACGAAGCTCCTCCGTCAATCATTTCAATATTCCTTGGTGATGATCTTCTGGAAGTGATGGAAGCTGTAGCCGAAAGCAAATCAAGTCTGCCCCGCAAAGCAAGAATGATGGACACCAAAGCATCAGTTCTTCCTGATATAAAGAAGGACACTACCGACAGGAACAGAACATCTCCGTTCGCATTTACTGGAAGCCGCTTTGAATTCAGAATGGCAGGCTCTCTCACATCAGTGTCCTGTCCTGCCTACATGCTCAATACAATTGTGGCAGAAGCTTTGAGACAGTTTGCAGATGAGCTGGAAAGTGCACACGATGTCGAAGCTTCAGCAAGAGAACTCATTAAGAAAACCTATATCAGGCACAAGAGGATTATATTCAACGGAAACAACTATTCAGAAGAATGGGTCAGAGAAGCGGAATCGCGCGGACTCCTGAACCTGAGAACAACAGTTGATGCTCTGCCTTATTTCACTGCACAGAAAAATCTAGATCTGTTCCAGACGCACAAAATTTTCACAAAAACCGAAGTTGAAGCAAGACAGGCCATCTTCTATGAGGAATACTGCAAGATAATAAACATAGAAGCTCTCACTCTTCTGGACATTATCAACAGAGATGTAATTCCGGCTGTGTCTTCATATATAAGTTCACTGGCAGAAACAGTAAACATCAAAAAATCGGCACTCGGCAGCGACATTGCATGCAAAGCTGAAATAAATCTTGCCACACTGCTTTCTTCAGTATGCGATGCTCTGTATACAAAATCCCACGAGTTGGAAAATGCACTTGCCGAATCAGACGACGCACAGATGAACGAGGAATCAGCCAGATATTTCTGCGATGTAATAATTCCTCTTATGACAGAAATAAGAACTCTGGCAGACGAGCTTGAAGTCAATACATCATCCGAATTCTGGCCGATGCCTACATACGGCGACCTCTTATTTGCATAATTTTACATATTACCGAAAAACCGCTTTGTCAGTGTCAACTGACAAAGCGGCTTTTCGGTATATCTAATGAGGAATATTAAGCTAATTTCTGTAGGTCTTAAGGATTTTTTCCGCCACCTGCATTCTGGTAAGACGTCTCTCCATGGCCTGCTTCTCAATGTATTTATGTGCCTTCTGTTCTGTCATATTAAGGTACTCCACCAGCACCCACTTGGCCTTATTGACAGTTTTGACGGAATCCAGCCTTGAAGTCAGCTTCTCGTTTTCTTTCTGAAGCACTCTTATTCTGTACTTCATCACCTGGGCAAACAGTATTGCCTGTCTCAGAATTCCCTTCACTACAGGCTTGCCTACAACCATAACTCCGTGCCGTTCCATATCCACCGCATAATTGTCTACAAGTGCGTTTTTAATGAGGATTATCACCCCGGCATCACTTTTAACAGATGCGAAAGTTGCAGCCTCATCTCCAAACTGATCCTCCAGCGGTGTATTGATTATCACCAGGTCGAATCGGCTACCCACCATCATGCCTTTACCGGCAGCAGCATTGGAGGCGGCTGTGATTTCATAGCCGCCCACTTCCATAAAATATGTCATCAGTGAATTTTTTGATTTTCCGTTTCTGGATAAAAGCAAAACCTTTTTCAAATTCCGTACTCCTTTATTTCCCGCTTTCTCCGTAGTTTGACAGAACTCTGGCGCTCGGATCGTCCACATCGCAGCCTTCCCACTCTTTGTTCGGCATCCAGAAATCAGTAATCATCTCTGCCTGTCCCGGATAATACTTTTCGAAGATTTCTCTGTAAAGAAGTGATTCTTTAGTGAACGGTGCACAATGATATGAGTATCTGCGGCATCTCTCTGCAAATTCTTCATCACTGTATACCTCAGCGGCATATTCCTTAAGATCATCAACAAGTGAATGCCCTACAGCATCACTGAATGCAGCCTTTTCTCTATACAGAATATCCAGCGGCAGATAGTCCCCCTCAAAGGCTCTTCTCAGCAGATATTTGCCCTTGCCGTAGGTGTTCATTTTTTTCGCAGGATCAATAGCCATAACATACTTAACGAAATCCAGATCCCCAAAAGGTACCCTGGCTTCCAGCGAGTTTGCACTTATACATCTGTCTGCACGCAGGACATCGTACATATGAAGTTCTCTTACTCTCTTGACAGATTCCTGCTGGAATGCTTCAGCCGTCGGTGCGAAGTCAGTATATTTATATCCGAACAGCTCGTCCGAGATTTCTCCTGTCAGCAGTACTCTTACATCTGTAGTCTCATGAATTGCCTTGCAGATAAGATACATTCCCATGCTTGCTCTTACCGTTGTAATGTCAAAGGTTCCCAGAATACTGATAACTGTCTCCAGTGAACTGATAACGTCTTCTTTTGTTATTATTATTTCTGTGTGATCGCTTCCGATATATTCAGCAACTTCTTTAGCGTATTTAAGATCAATAGCATCCTTTTTCATACCGATAGCAAAGGTTCTTATCGGTTTATCCGGCATAAGCTTCTGTGCAACAGCACATACCAGCGAGCTGTCAAGACCGCCGCTCAAAAGGAATCCCAGCGGTGCATCTGCATCAAGTCTCTTGGCAATACCTGCCGTCAGCCTTTCTCTGATCTGGCTGCAGATCACATCGATTGAATCTGTACAGAAGCTGCCGACCTTCGTTATATCCATATAGCAGTGGAACTGTCCGCCTTTGTAAAAGTGACCCGGCGGGAATGGCATGATTTTATCTGTAAGTCCAACGATGTTCTTCGGTTCGCTGGCGAATATGATCTTTCCTGTTTCTGAATATCCGAAATACAGCGGTCTGATACCGATGGGGTCTCTGGCTGCGATATATTCATCAGCTTCAGCATCGTATATTATCATGGCAAATTCTGCATCAAGCATTGCGAACATATCTGTTCCGTATTTTCTGTAAAGAGGCAGGATTATTTCACAGTCGCTTTCTGATGTGAACTCATACCCCTCTGCCTCCAGTTCTTCTTTGAGAGTTCTGAAGCCGTAAAGCTCACCGTTGCATACTGCATAGCTGCCGTCCATTTCAAAGGGCTGCATCCCCGATTCCTCAAGGTCCATTATGGCCAATCTGTGGAATGCGATGATTCCTGATTTTGTTTCAAGAACTCTGGACATATCCGGTCCTCTTGATACGGTCTTCTCAAAACCTTCAAAGAATTTCTTCAGTTCCATGTCTTTACTTGTATAACCCATTATTGAACACATATTAAGCACCTCCATTTCCTGCTTATCATGCAGGCCTTTCTTTCCAAAAATTAATTAAGTGGCTATTATCCTGTAAATATAGGACGAATAGCCACATATCCGCGGTGCCACCTATGTTGAGCTTACGAGAAAGCCCCACCTTTCCAACCTAACAGTTGTATCAGCTTTAACGGGCTGAACCCGGATCCCCTACTCTCTGCCTGCCATACAGTATGTTTATGTACGCATTCTGATTTCAGTTCACAGCTCCGAAGTGTTATTCACCTGTGGTCTACCGCCGGGTTCGCACTGTCTCCGGCTCACTGTGGGCGACTTCACAACCTACTTGTCTTCATCAACGCCTTTAGCAATATTTAAATGATGGACTAATATTAAAGCATTTTTTGTTGTTTGTCAACATATTTTTTATAATAAATTCAGTTTTTTCGACAAAATTCTTTCGGTTATCACATGGAACGCAACCAACTGTACACCTGTCAGCAGGAACATTCCAACGATTCCAGCCTGTGTCAGAGAGAATACATTCCTGTCACCAAGACCGACAAACCAGTCTACGATACCGAGCTCTTCGCCGATTGACATCAATATTACGCCCAGTATTGAAAGTATCACACTGATTCCGATGTATGCTCCCAGTGCCAGAAGAATTCTATGTTTTCCCGAAAGCTGACCGATTGCCAGAGATGCATATATCTGATATATAGATTTGAGAACGGACAATACCAGTACTATCAGCATCTCGATACCTACAAGGATAAACTTCGGCTCTTCCTTTAACATCTTTCCCAGCTCTGCGAAAAAGTCCGCTACATCGACGAAAGCGTTGAAACCTGCCAGTATAAGCATTGATAACATCACCACTATGATGCTTACGATTACTACTGCTGCAGACACAATTCCTTTTGACGTGATAAGCTGCCACGGCTTTACCGGAAGTGTATGCATCAGATACCCTTCATCTCCCAGCAGCCCTCTGTAAAAACGAACGATTACTATCATTACTGTTGCTACTATCATTGCTATGAAAATTCCTACAAACAGGAACCCTGAAATGAATTCAATGAGGCCGAATGCTGATGTCTCCGTAAATGAATCCGGAATAATTCTTGCGAGTGCACCGCTTGTAAAGCTGAGAAGCAATGTTGCTGCCACCAGCGCAGCCCAGATCACACCAATCAGTCTCATACTTGACCTTACTTCATATTTTATCAACTTACCTGTCATTTCCGTTCACCCCCGCATATGGCACCATTCTGAAACTGTCCTTGAACACATCATCAATGGATTTTCCCTCTTTTTCTTTGATATCATCTACTGCTTCATGTCTCACTACCTTGCCATCTCTAATGAATACTACCTCATCAAGTATTCTTTCTATATCAGATATAAGGTGTGTGGAAATGATAACAGTTCCTTCTTCGTTGTAGTTGTTTATTATTGTTGTAAGTATATAATCTCTTGCAGCCGGATCAACTCCCGCTATCGGTTCATCAAGGAGATAAAGCTGAGCTTTGCGGCTCATTACCAGAATCAGCTGTACCTTTTCCTTGGTACCCTTTGACATGGTTTTAATTCTATCTCTTACATTGATATTCATTGAAGCACACATATCTTCTGCTTTACTTCGATCAAAATCCTCATAGAATTCACTGAACATATCCAGAATATCCTTTACTGTCATCCAGTCTGCGAAATAAGTTCTGTCAGGCAGATAACTGATTATAGCTTTAGTATGAGTTCCCGGTTGCTGCCCATCTATAAGCACTTCTCCGTATGTCGGTCTTATCAGACCGTTCATAAGCTTTATCAGCGTCGTCTTACCGCTCCCGTTTGGTCCAAGCAGGCCCACGACCTTACCTCTGCCTATATTGAGGTCAACCCTGTCAAGGGCGACCTTGCTGCCGAAGTTCTTTGTCAGCTCACGGCATTCAATTAAATTTCTGTTCTTCATTTCTGCTCAACCCCTCTCTCATTTATCATTTTGACTACATCCTCTGCAGTGTACCCGATTGCAGCCATCTCTGCGATAAAAGTCTCGATGTTCTGCTTTGCTATACTTTCCTTCATCTGTGCCACCAGCCCTTCATCTGTTGTAACTGTTCTTCCTGCAGTACGGTTCGTAATCACGAACCCGTCGTTTTCAAGCTCTCCCAATGCCCTCTGCATGGTATTTCTGTTTACCCCTGCCTCTTCAGCCAGTTCACGCACTGTAGGAAACGATCCCCCCATCGGATACTCTCCTGCAACTATTGCTATTACCAGCTGTTCCTTCAGCTGCGGCCATATAGGTCTGCTGTCATCCAGCTTCCATTTCATTTTTCCCCCTCCTTTGCACCAGTTTTGTTTCTTATTAATCTCCAGTCCCAATACTCAATTGTGTTTTTGATTTTTTGTCCTATTGTC
>JALEQY010000130.1 GCA_022763735.1 Clostridiales bacterium | reverse complement strand
GAGTATATCTGTTCAGGAAATCATTCCTGGGGTATCCGATTTCCAGCACAGCATCACCTTTACCAAATGCATTAAGATTCCATGCAGAAGTAAATTTCTCTGTTACAAACCTGCATGGTGAAAGCAGATAAGCAAGTCTCTTTGTATCGGTTCTGTATTTACTGCGAATCTCTCTGACAGAATTCATGGCATTATCAGAATTGGTAATGTCATATCCCAGCCGCTTCAGCGGTGTACCATGCCAGCACTGAATATATATTTGTCCATTAACCGGTAGCCAGTGATCAAGAGCACGAAAATTAAAAATCCAGTATTTTGCCATATGAAGATATTTTTCACATTCACGGCTCTGGTTCCTGATCACTCTGGTATTCCTGTTTTTCTCAAGGAACCTGTAGTTTTCAGGGTCATCAAACAGCCACACAAATCTGTATTCGGAAAATCTGTTATCATGTATCATGTATTCATAAACAGATTTCGGACTGCATGCATAGCTTCTGCCATTATAAGCTCCAAATATTATAAGTTTATCATCTATTCTGGTATTAATACCTCTCAGAGTATAACGTACCCTGTACATTCCATACATGGCATTTCTCATCAGAATTCTCAGTACAGTTGATTTTTTTGCCACACTTTTTAAAGCCGGTATGATTTTCATATATGCCTCCTACATTACCAACAACGCCGAGATGAAATCACACAGCTGCTGTGTACAGTTATCAAGAGGGATATCTATATATTTGTTTCGAAACGCGGTTACAGTATTTTTATCATAAGATATTCTCAGTTTCATGAAAAGCTCTTCCTCTGAGCCGCATACATAATCGCTGATTGCTTCATTATGCATATCGACATTTAACCCAACATTATTCTCATACATCTCAGAATCAGGTTCATATATATATATCTCTCTGTCAAGGATAGCTGCTTCAAATGCAATAGCAGAGTAGTCCGTTACAACTTTATCACACACTCTGAGCCATTCCATCGAAGAATAATCCGTGTCAACAATCGCTCCTGCCTTTTCAGCCCAGGAATAGTCACCCTTATCAAGAAAGTGTTTCTTGATTATCAGATTGAATTCACTAAAATCAAATCCACAAACCAGATTCTCAATCCCCAGTTCACCATTTTTCCTGAACGTCGGCACATACAGAACATTTGTTTTAGAGCTGATGTCAGGATATTCCGTCTCCATTCTGTATTTCACTGCTTCTGCATCATCGCTTGTGTCTTTCAGGAAATCGATTCTGGGAAGTCCGCAGTACACAAGCTTATCCTCTGTTATTTTAAATGCTTCCGCAAAAAATTTCCCCGTTACTGAACCTGGTGTCAGAACATAATCATAATTCCGATGCATGCTCATTGCCTCTGAGACCACTTTACCATGCCCATCAGGGTTATCTATATTCTGCCATCCGAACTTTTTGATTGCACCCAGTGCATGCCACATCTGAATCACTTTCTGATCCTTTTTCTTCGGCAGCACCGATACCAGAATACAGTAGCCATCTATAACCACGACCCGTGAAGATGCAATATGATACATCTGGCGCAGAAGCTGGATACAATATGAAGCTGCTCCCGCAGGTGTTTTTTTAAGGGTTTTTGTCAGCACTGCAGTTTTAATCCCGTTTCGCTGCAGACAATCATTAAGAAGCCTTATATCCAGTGTCGGCTCATCAGCCTGTCTGCTTATTATTGTAACTTTTGCTTTTGTTGAAACCGGTCTGAAAAACAGGTTAATAAACCTGAGCACAATTACCGCTAAACGTATCAGTATTTTAATCATAATCAACAACCTGCCTGATCAAATCAGCATTTCTCCTTATGCATCACTGTTTCTGCGTTCTTTGATTTTATAAAGCTGACGCATCACTGCAGCTATAGGATAAAACTTCCTGAAATGTCTGTATGGTTTCATATCGTCTTTATTCCAGACAAAATGTACATCTGCCTCATTCATACTGCTTCTGACTTTTGACATAGGAAGTCTGCCCATCGTATATTCCTCGATAAGTACCTTTTCACTGACAAATGTTTTTCCTGTTTTTCTGATACTGCAGTTCAGATCGGCAGGTATTCCTTTAATCATATAGTCTGCAAACATTCCCGGCAGATTCACACCACTTTCTGTAACAGCATATCCCGATGCACCGAATCTCATATTAAGTTCAACGAAATATATTCTGCCGTCTGCAGTTTCTATCAGATCAACATCAAAGAGTCCCTCATAATGTATACTGTCAACAAAGCTGATAATATCATCCACCAGCGGCTGCATCTGTGAGCAAGGCAGTATTTCTCCTGTTACGGCTACTCCTCTATGTTCATTCTGACCTCCATCCACAGCTCCGAAAAGTCCTGGTCCTGCTGTGCCATCCTTAGTACTTATGCCTATCAGAGAATATTCTCTCTTTATATCAACATAATCTTCAACCAGCATTTCAATATCCTTTTTTTGCGAGAATTCAGTAAGATATCCTCTCAGTTCATCCTCTGAATCACATTTACGCATCCTTTTCTTTGAACTGTTACGGCTGATATTAGGTTTAATGAAGCATGGATATGTAACACTTTCAGGGATTTCAAACTCTCCGTCAATTGTTTTTATCACACAGCTGTTAAGTACAGGCAGACCGGCTTTTTCAGCCAGTTCTTTCTGCACACCTTTATTCATCATGCG
>JALEQY010000121.1 GCA_022763735.1 Clostridiales bacterium | reverse complement strand
TGCAGTATGACTTCGGTGAAACAACTTTGATATCTGCAGTCTGAGTAGCTTTGTCCCCTGCTGCGATTTCAACTTCTGAATCCTTGAATGACAGCGCTGAAATTGATCTGTAAACCTTAACCTTGCATGTATCCTTGGCTTTCGGATTTTCCTTTGAGTATGCTGTCAGTGTGAAGTATCCTTTTGTATATTTCGGAGTCTTGTTCTTGATTGTAATCGAACCTGTTGTAGACTTGCCATTTACAGATTTGCCATTATGTGTTATTGTCGCCAGTGAAGTATTACACTTGTAAACAACACCTGCATTGTAGATGTTTGAAGGTACTGACGCTTTAACAGTTTTTGACACTCCTGTGTAAACTGTCACTGAGTCAGGCAGAGTTACTCTGCCAGGCTTCAGCTGCTTTACGGTGATAGTAATCTTGGCAGTCTTTTTGTTTACCTTTGAAGTTGCTGTGATAGTAACCTTACCAGCCTTCTTACCTGTTACAACACCGCTGCTGTTTACTGTAGCTATTTTAGTGTTGCTTGATTTCCATGTAACGGATTTGCTTGCATCTGAAGGTGTAACTGATTTAACTGACACAGTAACTTTACCCTTGATGTCAACTGTAGTGTAAGTTGACTTGAGAGTGAGCTTAGTAGGTGCCTTTGCTGCTGCACTTACATCATCTGTTGCCAGACCGAATCCGATCACTGTGAATGCCATCGCAAATGCCACTACAAGTGTCATCCATTTCTTGATTCTCATCTGAATCTCCTTTCTTCTCTCGTTTAGCTTTATTAAACCCTTCCTCAATATGTGAATACAAGGTTTCCTGTTAATTTTACCATATTGTCAGCTCAATTAAAACAACTTTATTTGTGATTTCAACGGTTTTCGGCAGATTAATTCAACGCTTTCCAGTGAAAAATCACGCACTTGCCGAAGCAATGTAACAATTAAACCGCAAAATGTAACAAAATGTTTTTTTACAACGCCTCTCCGGTTATGGAGGTGAAGATCCCCAGCAGCTCATCTATCCTATCATTGTCAGAGGCCGCCACGTACAGCTTCACCTTGGGCTCAGTGCCGGATGGTCTGACAATCAGACGCGATCCGTCTTCACATTCGAAGCTGAGAATATCCGCCGCAGGAAGCCCGTTCACGCTCTGCGAATAATCTGTCATGACAGCATCGGCACGTGCCGGTTTTTCATAAGCACCGAAGCCTGCCGCACCGGCATTTCTCAAAGCCTGCATTATCGGCCCGCCGTCCTTTTCCACAGAAACCTGCCTGCAGACGCACCTGCCGTATTTATCATAGATCTCCTCGAGGACATCTATCAGATCCCTGCCCTGATCCTTGTAGTATCCTGTCATCCGGGCTATTGTGGCTGCCGCAAACACTCCGTCCTTGTCGCGGGTGTAATTCCCCGCCAGGAAACCGTTTGACTCCTCGAAGCCAAAGAGGAATCTGTCCCCCAGCAGCTCCATCTGCTCTCCGATGTATTTGAACCCCACAAGAGTTCTCACCACCGATACTCCGTAAGCTTCAGCGATTCTGTCCACCAGAGGGCTGCTGACTATTGTGGTGACCAGTGTCCTCCCGCTGACGTCCCCTGCTGTTTCACACAGATAGTTAAGAATTAGGGTTCCGATTTCATTGCCTGTCAGCAGCACGTATTCACCATTGTGGAGCACCTTGACTCCTGCCCTGTCGCTGTCCGGATCCGTGGCGATACATACATCCGCCCCGCAGCCTGCGGCGATTTCCTCAGCCAGCATATACACTTCCTGCTTCTCAGGATTCGGATATGGGCACGTAGGGAAATTCCCGTCGGCCGGCATCTGCTGCTCCACACAGTTAAGATCCGCCACCGGCATCGACTTCAGGACTTCTGTAACATAATCCCGGCCAGAACCGTTGAGAGGCGTGTAAACCACCGATGCCGAGCTTGCTCCTGCTCCGACTGTGTCTCTGACGGATTTAATGTAAAGTTCTCTGATTCTCTCAGGCACTGTCTCTATGTCATCACTTACCGGCAGCGGGCTCAGGTAATCGTGTCTCCTGATCTCGGCCAGAATATCATCAGCGTCTTTATCGGTAATCTGCCCTCCGATGCTGTTGTATACCTTGTAGCCGTTGTATTCCTTTCGGTTGTGGCTGGCGGTTATGACTATCCCTGCATCACAGCCAAGGTTTCTGACGGCAAAGGAAAGCAGAGGCACCGGTGCCGGACGGTCAAATATGTATGTCTTTATGCCTGCTCCTGCCAGAATCCTGGCTGAAGCTTCTGCAAAATCACGTGAGTTGTTTCTCGTATCATAGGCTATCACTGCAGAGGGGCTGTCGCATCTGCCCCTGAGCCAGTCTGCAAGCCCTGCTGAAGCACGCCTGACAACTCTTTCGTTCATGCGGTTTGTTCCTGCCCCCATGATCCCCCTCAGCCCTGCAGTGCCAAAGGTAAGCTCCGTGCAGAACGCACTTTTTATCTCTTCGTCTTTCATTGTAAGAAGCTGGGCTTTATACTCTGTGCAGTTACAAAGCCAGTCGCTGTAAACTTTGTTGTAATCCATTGTAATCACCATACTCCGTTTTATCGGTGCAGCCTCCGGCTGCTTCCTCTCTGATTCCTGATCGCTCTGATTATCCGCATCAGCAGAAGCGCTGTCAGTATCCCTGTCACAATTCCGCTGTAATCTATCAGCACATCACGCACCTGGCATGCACGCCCCGGCACGAAATACTGATGAAACTCGTCAAGGGCTGCATAAACTGCCCCTGTCAGCAGCGCGGCGGTTTTCTGATGCGAGGTCAGAAATGTCCGGGCTGTCAGCATCAGGATGAGCCCTAACATGGTATATTCCAGGAAATGTGCGGATTTCCTGACCAGAAAATCCATATCATAAACTGCGGCCTGCTGCTGCTCTGCAGTCATATTCTCAAATCCGTCCACAAACAGGCGGCAGACCAGGCGGTCTATTCTGAAGCTCATCTCCCCTGACCTCACCACCGGCTGTGCCGACATATAGTATATGAAGCCCATTATCCCTATCAGCACAATGAGCAGGATCAGTTTCTGTTTCACCTTGCTGCTTCGCTGTTTCACCATAAACTATCAGTTGTACCCGGATTCGTTTATGATACTGCTTCCTGCATCCTTCACGAAATCCGTCGGGTCATAATCTTCCTGTCCGAAAAATTCTTCATGCAGCTTCGACACGTTGCTCTGCAGGGTTACAGGTATGCCATAGTATATACTGTTCTTCATCCAGCCTTGTGTGTCATATGGCCAGCATACATTTTCCTTAATATTATACGAAGCCATCTCCATAAGGATTTCTGTCATCTCATCCTCGCTCATATTGGTGGATACTTCAGCCAGAGTCTCATCCATTATGGTCATAAGTTCTCCCGGGTCGAGAGTCTTAGCTTTGTTGAGGGCTGCGATGAGCACCGCCTGCATTCGCTCATTACGCCTGTGGTCTCCTGCTGCCGAATCGTATCTTATTCTGGAGTAGCTAACAGCCTGATTGCCGTTCAGATTGTGCACGCCGGCGGATATTATCTGATCTTCCTGCGAAAGACCTTTGTTTATCTCATTTATCTCGCTGTCCAGCACTTCGATCTCAACTCCGCCGATTTTGTCCACCAGACTGCCGATGGCATCCCAGGTCAATGCCATGCCCTCTCTGATATTGAGATCCAGGTTGCGGTTCAATGCTCTGATGCTCTGATCCATGCCGCCGAAGGCGTATGCATGATTGATCTTGTCAAAGCTGGAATCGTCAATTTTGAGATATGTATCTCTGTATACGGAAAATATCTTAACATCGTCGCTGACCTTATTTAAGCTGATTATGATGATACCGTCGCTTCTGTGTCCCGCTTCATTGCTGACATCTGCCGTGTCTATCCCGAAAAGAACCACGTTCCTGTAATCCTTGAGAGCTTTGTCCACCTCCGGGTCGATACCGTACTTCTCATCACCGTAAACAACAGCTTCGGTCGTCTGCGCCTGGCTCGTCTGCTGCGGTGCCGGCTCTTCTTTACCATTCATCACTCCGAACACGATAATTCCCATAAGCACCAGCGCTGCCAGAATCACCGCTGCTATTATAATGATCCTGTTCCTGCGGTTTTTACGCTCTTCTTCCTCTCTGACAGCCTTTATCATATCAGATTGAGATAGATTGTCATTCTGTTCCTGATGCGAAAATTGCTTTTCTTTCATCTTTACCACTCCTTCTTCTCATTTCTGTTACTTTATCTGTTTCCCTGAATCAGTTGACGCGCCCCGGGTTTATCAGTAGTTTAGTCCGACTCGACCCCGAGTCAGTTGTCTCGAACCTGAGTCAGTTGTCACGACCCCGAGAATTTACGAAACCGGGCATTTTTGCATGCCATTTCGTAAGTTTCTTGCCCGATTTTACATATTTTTCAAGTCATTTTTCGAAATCACAGTGAAAATAAGCCGTTTTCGAAAAATAATTCCATTTATCCCCTGTTATATAGTTCCATTTGACCCAAAAAAGCCTATTTTAACTGCATTTTTTACGAAATCGGGGTCTGAATCTGCCGATTTCGTAAATTTCCGGCAAACCCAGTAATTCCAACACATCCCAGCTCCTGACCACCAATTCTTCGTCCCAATCGCGCTGCGCTGGCAGCGGGCAGCACA
>JALEQY010000143.1 GCA_022763735.1 Clostridiales bacterium | reverse complement strand
AGGCGCCAGAAACGTGACATGAAATCATCCTGGAGATAGAAAAGGAACGCTTTGCGGCTGAGAGCCTGCAGCGTTTCAAGAGACATATGGCTGTATACCTGTCCGGCTTCGGATTCCTGAGGCAGCCCGGCATCGACAGACATTTTTTCAATACGCATCTGCATCTGTTCCACGATGGCATCTATGATCTCACGCTTGCTGGCAAAATGCTTGTAGATGGAGCTGTCCCTGATGCCTACAGCATCAGCGATACTTTTGACGCTGGTTCCTTTGTATCCGTGAATCGAAAAAAGACTCAGGGCTTCATCTATTATCCGCTCCCTCGTTGTCATTGTATGCTCTGCAGATTTACTGTTCATCGCTTTCCTCCAGCATTTCCTTTACCATATCTTCCTGCTCAAAAAGTGTGCAGCCTCCGATGTGTTCATTTTCCAGTGCTCCCGATGCTCTGAGCTTTGTGAAAAGAGGTGATTGCAGGGCATCCAGCAGGCTGACGGCTTTCAGGCTGCTGTCCGAATACGGGGAAAACGGACAAGGCTCCGCTCCGCCGCGGGGATTGATGTGGAAAAATCCTCTGCCTGCTGCCAGACAGCCGCCTGAGCGCTTTTCATCTCCCGGAAAGGCGACGAAAACCATATCCCGGCGGGCCTTTCGGAGAGCGTCCAGCCTTTGCATAATCGTTTCTCTGTCGCTGTCATCCGGTGAAAGTGGTATGGATGCTGAATCGACAGGGACAAATTCAACGTAGATTACTCCTTTGCAGCCGGCGTTTGCCAGTGTATCGATAAAGCTGTCAGAAAAGACTTCGGACATGTTGTCTCTTGTGACGGTAACTGAAGCAGCGAAAAGGATTTTTCTGCTGGTGAGGATCTTCATGCCGGCGGTGAGGATGTCGTATGTACCGCTGCCCCGGCGCTGGTCTGTCGTTTCACGGCTGCCTTCGATGCTGAGGACAGGAATCAGATTCCTGTTTTTATCAAAGAGCACGGCGGAGCTGTCGGTTATCAGTGTGCCGTTGGTGAAAACCGGGAAAATAATCTGCCTGTGTTCTGCAGCAGATTCCAGTATGTCGGGACGCAGGAAGGGTTCGCCTCCTGCCAGCAGTATGAAACTGATGCCGAGCCTGGCGGCTTCTGTGAATATTTCGGACCATCTGTTACGGCTGAGGGTATGATCTGAAACCGCTGTGGAGGTCTGATCTGAGTTTGAGGCTGATTCGTGGGTACAGGCCGTCGGTATACAGGTATCCTGCCTGTCCGTGCAGATGTGGTTTGCTCTGGCGTAGCAGCCTTCGCAGTGAAGGTTGCAGCGGTCTGTGATGCTGGCGATGAGAAAGGGCGGTATATGGGTGCCGGCAGATTCGTGGGATGCCCTGATGCGTCGGGCTTTGCTGCATGATCTGAGAAATCCCGCCATGAATGCGGTTTCTCTCGGGTTGTGTGCAGATGCTCTGATGATGTCGGCAGTAATTTTTTCTATACCATTGTTAAGATATTTCTGAAGATCAAAATCACGCATTGCGGTATCCTCCGTATAATTCTTTTTCTGAAATGTGTTTGGCTAGTGTTCACTAGCCAAACTTATATCGTGATTATACGGCACCAGGTTCCGGCTGTCAATACCATTGTCTGATATTGACGAAGTTGCTTATGACTTGACATTAACAGGGCTGCCGGCCAGCCATGCAGTGATATTGGCGATTACAATATCGGCTCTGGCTGCCAGTGATTCCTCTGAATAAAATCCCACATGTGGCGTGAGGATGGCATTTCTGGCATTCAGCAGCGGATGGTCTGAAGGGATAGGTGGTTCTGTTTCGAACACATCGATGCCGGCTGCTGCAATACGCCCTTCGTTGAGGGCATCTGCCAGTGCCTGGCTGTCGACCAGCGGCCCTCTGCCGCAGTTGATGAGAATGGCACTGGATTTCATGGAATTGATGCGTTCTCTGCTTGCGATATGTTTTGTTGCTTCAGTGAAAGGAAGATGCAGTGTCACGATGTCGCTCTGGGCGAAAAGCTCATCAATGCCGGTGTATTCGATGCCCAGAGCTGCAGCTTCAGGTTTTTCACTTCGGTTATATCCCAGCAGTCTGCAGCCAAAAGCTTTGCAGAGTTCGGCAACCTTCATGCCGATGGCACCGGTGCCGACGATGCCGACGGTTTTTCCCCTGAGAGTATTGTGTCTGTATCCGGCCAGAGTTCCGCCTTTTCGCACAACTCCATCATAAGGCACGATATTTCTCAGACATGCCAGCATCAGACCGACAGCAAGCTCACCTGTCGGATCTGTAGCATATCCCTGGGAATTGCAGACCAGTACATTTTTCGCAGCGCATGCGGCCATATCTACATGATCTATTCCTGTGAAACCGACCGAAATCATTTTGAGGTTTTCTGCGGCATTGATTATTTCTCCGCTGAGGGGACTGTTGGCAATCACGAAAACATCAGCATCTTTCGCACGTTCTTTCTTTTCCTCATCTGATAATTTCTCAAAACATGGTACAAACTCATGGCCTGCTTCTGTCAGCGGGCGGGCAGCTTCCATCAGCACGTTCTCGGCTACACCGAGGGGCTCCAGCATTACTATTTTCATGTCTATATCCTCCGTAAATGTGTTTGAAATGCAGGAAATATCGCAGGCGGTATTTCCGGGTCATCAGCAAAGTCCGCTTCCGCCGCAGGATTGGAGAAGCTGACATTTCCTTTAGAGATATGGTAAAACTTAGGGCTACGGAATTCAATTGTTTTTTTATGCCGAGGTTGTTGTTTGTGGTATTTGCGGAGTTTCTGAGTTTCTGAAGCGTGAGCCGGGGTAACTGTAGGGTATAGGCTTAGTTCCCGAGAATTTACGAAATACGACTTTTTTGAGTGCTATTTCGTAAAATGTACGCTTCGGACTGGTTAGGTGGTTACGAGATAGACTTTTTATGTATAGGTTTTCGTAACTGTAAGTATATATTTTCCATTATATTCAAATTATTTCCTTTCGCTTTCGCCTTTTTATTCTGCACTGCTTAAACTTAACCACTTGAATCGTGTTCTTTTTACGAAACAGGATGCAAAAAACTTCATTTTCGTAAATTTCCGGTGCATCTAAACTGCTGAGAAGTTAAAAACAGCTCATTTACTGGTATATTAAGAAATAACAAGGCGGCATGCAACTGTGCTGATTTCGAAAGTTCTCAGTGAGCCCGTCGTTTAAGACTAAGTGCTGTGCCGGACCACCAGCAATGGAAGGCACAGGCAATATTGAGTTTTTACCGGCGGATTGCTATAATGAAATAAAATATGGCAGCCGGGCCGCACATCATACCTCAGAACCGCCAGGTTCGAAGCAAAACCGGGCGGCTCTTCAGGCCGGCTTGCCGAAGCAGCTGACCCAGGCGGCAGAAGGGAGAAGAGACATGGCAAAAATCATGATTGTGGAGGATGACATAGCACTGAATGACGGGATTGCATTATCCTTTAAAGAGCATGAAATCCTGCAGGCGTACACTTTACAGCAGGGGCGAAGTGAATGGGACGGCAGCACGGATCTCGTCATACTTGATATTAATCTGCCGGACGGCAGCGGACTTCAGCTTTGCAGAGAAATCAGAGAGATGAGCGATGTGCCGGTAATATTTCTTACTGCCAACGATATGGAGATTGATATTGTTACAGGGCTGGAGACAGGAGCAGACGATTATATAACCAAACCGTTTTCCCTGATGGTGCTGCGTGCCAGAGTAAATACAGCGCTGCGGCGCAGGGCTGCAGGAAACAGCTGCAGGTATGAATGGGGTGGATTTGTGTTTGACTTTGACAGGATGATATTTACCTGCGAAGGTACTGCGGTGGAGCTGAGCAGAACGGAGCAGAGACTGCTCAGGGCACTTACATCGAATACAGGCATTACGCTTACCAGAGAAATGCTGATAGACAGGGTATGGTCCACAGACGAGCGGTATGTTGACAGCAATGCCCTTTCGGTGACGATGAAAAGACTTCGTGAGAAGCTGCCAGGTATTCCGGTCAGGACAGTTTACGGCATCGGATATGTATGGGAGAAATAAAATGACAGGACACGTGATTGCAGTAAGCGCCGCGGTAATTGCAATTGCTGCGGTTGCGGCAGCATTGATAATATACATACGGACATCAGGAATTCTGGGCAGAATCGACAGGATGCTGGACCAGGCGATATCAGGTGAATTCAGTGAAACAGATTTTTCTGAAGAGCGGATGTCGCGGCTTGAAACGAAAACCCACCGGTATCTGGCGAAAGGGAGGACAGCACAGAAGCAGATCGAGGCAGAGCGTGCAGCTATCAAAACCATCGTCAGTGATATTTCACACCAGACTAAAACGCCGATTGCCAATATGCTGCTTTATACAGAACTCCTGAAAGAAAATGCCAGTCTCGATGATGAAGGACGGGAACTTGTGTCCCGGATAGAAGAACAGACCGGCAAGCTGAGCTTCCTCATATCATCTCTTGTCAAGACATCGCGCCTCGAAAGCGGTATTATTTCACTGGTCCCTTCAGAAAACAGCGTGCAGGAGCTGCTGGAGGAGCTTTATGCAGTTTTCAGACCTCAGGCGGAAAGCTGCGGCAGAAATCTGGAGCTCGACCTGCGTGATGATGGGGAGAGTGAGCTTACAGCCGTGTTTGACCGCAGATGGACCATGGAAGCGCTGTCGAATATCGTGGATAACGCGCTGAAATATACGGAAAAGAACGGGAACGTCATAATAAGCACGGTGCAGTATCCGATGTTTGCCAGAGTAGATATAACAGACGACGGCATCGGGATCAGCGAGGAGGAAAGCAGCAGGGTTTTCGGCAGGTTTTACAGATCTCAGCAGGCGGTTGACAAGCCGGGAGTTGGTATAGGACTGTATCTTGCCCGTGAGATTATTTCAAGGGAAGGCGGATATATCAGACTTGATTCAGAGCTGGGGCAGGGGGCGACATTTTCAGTTTTTCTGCCGGCAGGCTGATTCTTTCAGAACTGTAAGAATTGAGAAAGAGTCCTGACAGTATAGTATGGTATTTTAGTGTATGTAAAGTGAACGGCTGCGTGATGCAGTCTGTATGCGGCCGGCGGAGCGGCACTGCATGAATACATACACTTTTTGTTTGCGCGAACTCGGGAAATCAGACAGAAACCAGAAAGGGGAACTGAAATGGAATACATACTACGGACTAAAAATCTCAGAAAGTATTACGGCAGTGGTGAAACTGCAGTAAAGGCACTTGACGGTATAGATATGAGTGTTGCCGACGGGGAGTTTGTTGCCATCGTCGGCACCTCGGGGAGCGGCAAATCAACACTGCTTCATATGATAGGAGGGCTGGACAGACCGACATCAGGTGAAGTGGAGGTGGATGGCAGGAAAATATTCTCGCTTAAGGATGATGCGCTGACGATTTTCAGACGCAGGAAGATAGGTTTTGTTTTTCAGAACTATAATCTGGTCCCGGTACTCAATGTGTACGAAAATATCGTGCTGCCTGTGGAACTGGACGGAAGCCGCATCGATAAGATCCATGTGGAAAGCATCATAGATACACTTGGCCTTGATAAAATGAGAAACCGCCTGCCGAATCAGCTGTCAGGCGGACAGCAGCAGAGGGTAGCCATTGCCAGAGCACTGGCCGCCAAACCGGCAATAATTCTGGCTGACGAACCGACCGGGAATCTGGACAGCAGAACCAGCCAGGATGTGCTGGGACTGCTCAAGGTGACCAGCGAGAAATACAGGCAGACCATCGTGATGATAACCCATAATGAAGAAATTGCCCAGATGGCTGACCGCATTATCAGGATAGAAGACGGCAGAATCGCAGAGTCAGGAAGCAGACAGACTGAGGGCATAAATGTCAGAGAGATTGCAGGTGATCACAATGCTTAAAGTAAGAAACAGCAGATGCATCAGCCGCATTTCCGCCGGGTCGTTAAGAAAAAGCGGAACCAGAAACATTATCGCAGTGCTGGCCATTGCCCTGACGGCATTGATGATCACGTCCCTTTTTACAATAGGCGAAAGTGCCATGAACTCATTTCAGCAATCCACCATGAGGCAGGTGGGAACAAGTGCGCACGGCGGATTCAAGTTCCTTTCCATGGAGCAGTACGAGAAGGTGGCAAAAGACCCGAAGGTCAAGGATATATCATATAATATCATCGTGGGTAATCCTGAAAATCGCGAACTCAAAGAAACCTACACAGAGCTGCGCTATACACAGGCGAAATCCGCTGAGTGGGGTTTCTGCACTCCGCAGACCGGCAGGCTTCCCGAAAAGGGCATGGAGCTTGCGACGACGACCGATGTGCTGGATGCTCTGGGTGTGCCGCACAGGCTTGGCGCGGAGGTGCCGCTGAAGTTTACAGCAAACGGCAGAGCATATAGTGAAAAATTTACACTGTGTGGTTTCTGGGAACTCGACAGCAGCGCAGCTGCCAATGAGGCTTTCGTGTCGGAGGAATACTGCCGGAAGGTGGCTCCGGTATGGCATGATTCAGAGCTTGAAGAAAAGCTTGAAAAGGCAGCATACGACAGCAGCTATTGGGCCGGTTCGGTAAATCCTTCTCTCTGGTTTGCCGCATCGTGGAATATAGAAGGGCAGATGGATGACCTTAAGGCACGCTGCGGTTTCGGCAAAGAGGTAAATGAAGGTGTGAACTGGGCATACACGACTGCTGAGATGGACCCGGTTTCTGCATTGATGATGGCGGGTATTCTGCTGCTTATCATATTGTCGGGATACCTTATCATATATAATGTCTTTTATATTTCAGTAAGCAGTGATATCAGGTTTTACGGACTGCTCAAAACAATAGGGACTACCGGAAGGCAACTCAAAAAAATCGTCCGTAGGCAGGCGCTGCTGCTGAGCGTCATCGGAATTCCTCTGGGTCTTGTGCTGGGGTATCTGGCGGCTATGGTGCTGCTGCCTGTTGTGATGGAGGTCATGTCGATGCCTGAATGTGAGATTCATGCAAGCCCGCTGGTGTTTGCGGGAAGTGCGCTTTTCGCTCTTATTACGGTATGGGTAAGTTGCATCAGACCTTGTCAGCTTGCTTCTAAAATCCCGCCGGTAGAAGCCGTGCGTTTTTCAGAAGGAGAGTCGCATGAAGAGCGTGATCGGCACAGCAGAAAGTCGCAGAAAAAACTTCGAGAAAAGTCGTCACATCGTGTATCGGCAATTTCCATGGCATGGGGTAACCTGTGGAGAACGCCTAAAAAAACCGTTGCAGTGGTGCTTTCAGTATCTTTGTCGCTGATTATGCTCAACAGCACGGTTACGGTGGTAAAGGGATTTGATATGGACAAATATATCAGGAATTACGTTGTATCGGATTTTTTTGTGAGCGATGCTTCTGTAATGAATGAGTATTCTTCATCTCCGGATTATGAAGGGATTTCAGAGGCGGATGCAGATGCATTCAGGGAGCTTGAAGGCGTAACCGGCTTCGGAAGGGTGTTCATGCAGGAGACCCAAAAGAAGCTAGAGGGTAATGAGCTGATGAAGGTGAAGAAAATTTTTGATGAGTGTTCCTCGCTGTTTCAGAATGAAGCTATGGTGGAGGAGCTGCGCAGCCTGGTGTTTGAGCAGAAGTACATGCCTTCTCATGTTTACGGTGTTGACAGGTTCGCTGCAGAAAAAATGGAACTTGTGGAAGGCTCTGTTGACTGGGCTAAGTTCCGCACGGGTAAATATGTTATTGCCAGCACCTTTGATGATACAGGGGATACGAGATATTATGAGATTGGTGATAAAGTCAGGGTGGACTTTGGAAACGGCAGAAGCAAAGTGTACGAGGTGATGGCTCTCGGTGATGTTGCTTATGCGCTGGGGCCGCAGCATAGTCATGGGTTTGATGTGTATTTCACATTGCCGGCGGATGAGTATCTGGCTAATGTGGAAAGTCAAGGTGCTTTGAAGGTGGCTTTCGATGTGGATGATGTGCGTTATGATGAAGCGGATGCTTTTGTTGATGATTATTGTGAGAATGTGAACAGTGATCTGGATTATCGCTCCAGAGAGTCATATGTGAATGATTTCAGAGACGGGCAGCGTATGTATATGGTCATCGGCGGAGCTTTGAGTTTTATTCTGGCACTTATCGGTGTTCTGAATTTCATTAACGGAGTGGTTACTTCCATCAACGCAAGGCGCAGAGAGCTGGCGGTTCTTCAGTCCATAGGCATGACGGGAAGGCAGCTGAGATATATGCTGGTGGGTGAAGGTGCACTGCACATTCTGCTTACTGCCGTATTTGTACTCACTATCGGCAATCTGCTGACCTGGGGTATTGTGAAGCTGCTGTCGTCGCAGATGTGGTTTTTCACATATCATTTTGTTCTCTGGCCGATGCTTTGCTGTCTGGTGGTGTTCACCGTGCTGGCGATGGTTATCCCGGCGATATGCAGCAGGTGGATGTGCAGAAGCAGCGTGGTTGACAGACTGAGGATAGCTGAATGACGACAGGCGATCTGGCGCAGACACACCCGATTTTGACAGCAGGCTGGACATGGAAGACGAAAGGTCTGTTTCGCCGTGGTCTGTGAGAGCAGACGGGTGCATTACCGGATCTATGGTTTCCATGGTTATTCTATCTGACAGCTCTGTGTATCTGTCGAGGAAATTTGACAGCATCTCATTGATTGAGTCTGTCTCAGCAATTACAGTAATGGTCACATCTGTATCCAGATTTTTTATCAGGTCACGGCTCGTATCTGAGATTTCGTACACTGTGAATTCCTCCTAACTCCATCGACGCTTTTCAATGCTCTGTATTGTGAGGAAAATGAACACGCCGGTCACCGTCAGCTGCAGTATGGCTTCCGGCACATTGAATATCCTGTTAAAAGCGGCATCGTTAAATCCTCCGAGAAGGTCGCATATTTCCCGAACTTCAGCCAGAATGTGCGAACTCAGAATAACTGTATGGTTCTTCGCGAGACTTCTTATCAGTTCGCGCATTTCAATAATCTGCTGCGGGTCAAGACCTACCATAGGTTCATCGAGGATTATGGTTTCGGGGAAACCCAGTATTGCCTGAGCCAGACCCACTCTCTGCCGGTATCCTTTGGACAGATTAGCGAGAAGCTTGTCTGCAACTGCATTCAGCCGACTGATTTCTTCGCTTTTTCGGGTTCCTTAAGGATGTCATATCCGTTGACAGTGACTTGTCCGCCTGTTGCTGCGAGATAGCCGGTGATGATGTTCATGGTTGTGGTTTTTCCTGCACCGTTAGGACACATTTTTTTATCCTTGACAAAAACGGTACAGTAATATATACTAGACAAAACACGTATAATTATTTGCGGTCCTTCAGACCGTATATCAATACCAGGCTGTGCTGGCCGGACACGATACTGTGAAAGAGGTGGTAGCGATTCTGATAATCAAAGAAGTAGAGTATGCTATCAGGATTCTTGATGAACTGAATAAAGAAAGCCCTCTGTCTGCAACAGAGCTTTCAGAGAGGCGGGGAATGCCGTCACCGTTTATATACAGAGTTCTTAAGAAGCTTGAGACGGCAGATATTCTTAATATAAAACGAGGAGTAAAGGGAGGATACCATATCAGAGCCGACCTCGGTGAACTGACATTATACGATGTGATAAAGGCTTTTGATAATACGTTCATTGTTATAGAATGTGTGAAGGAAGAGTACGACTGTACCCGAAACAGCGAGAGTTCGTGCCGCATGCACAGGGCATTCTGCGATATACAGAAGACTCTTCAGACTGAATTCCAGAGAAAAAGTCTCAAAGAGCTGCTCGACGGAGAGTAAAAAACATTTGAAAAAAATCTGATTAATATGGTAGAATAGCAATGTTGAGTTGCAGATAATGCGTAAGTCCAAACAGGACTTGCGCATTTTTTTGTATGACGGGCATGCCGTCAGTCTGTGGTGAAAGTCCACAAGGGGCGTAGTTGCCGACGAACCTCATAGCGATTCCCAAGGTTTGCATCGCGAGGTGCAGGCGAGAAGAAGGGATAGCGAAATCGTA
>JALEQY010000111.1 GCA_022763735.1 Clostridiales bacterium | reverse complement strand
CCGGAGCATCACGACAGATTGTTTGAACGGTTTTACAGAGTTGACAAATCACGATCCAAAAAAGCAGGGGGCACCGGGCTGGGGCTTTCCATAGTAAAACATATCGCAGTTCTTCTGGGAGCAAAACTCAGTGTTGAGAGTCAGGTGGGAGAAGGAACAACATTTTATGTTATTTTTGATACATAATAAAAGATAATATGTATGTCAGCAGAAAGGAGGATACATTGCACCTGGATTATCTGGTATCAGACCTGGCGCTGATACTCATAGCAGCGGCCATAGTAACTATGCTTTTTAAAAAACTTAAACAGCCCGTAGTGCTGGGATATATTGTTGCGGGCTTTTTGATAAGCCCGAATTTTGTATATCTTCCTACTGTTGTTGAAATTGATGACATCCATGTATGGGCAAATATAGGAGTTGTATTCCTGATGTTCGGTCTCGGACTGGAATTCAGTTTTAAAAAAATTGCAAAGGTAGGAGGAAGTGCATTTGTTATTGCCCTCACTGTGATGAGTGCTATGATACTTATAGGCACAGGTGTCGGAAGCCTTCTGGGATGGGGAAAAATGGACTGCATTTTCCTGGGTGGTATGCTGTCAATGTCATCCACGATGATAATACTCAAAGCTTATGAAGAATATGACCTGAAAAAAGAAAAGTTCGCCCAGATAGTTCTGGGAACTCTCGTAATTGAAGATATTGCGGGAATTTTCATGATGATTATTCTGACGACTATTTCTGTAAGCCGTAATGTGTCGGGAACGGCAATGGTTAAGGAAATCGGTTTAATGCTTATATTCCTGATAATATGGCTGCTGGTAGGAATCTATTTAATACCCACATTCCTGCAGAAAATAAAAAATCTTATGAATGATGAGATGATACTCATTATTGCGGTAGGAATATGTCTTGGTATGGTGGTTATCGCTAATCTGATCGGCTTCTCTTCTGCTCTGGGTGCTTTCATGGCAGGTTCCATCCTGGCAGGTACAGTTCAGGCCGGACGTATCGAGAGAATAGTAAATCCAATCAAGGATCTTTTTGGAGCTATTTTCTTCGTCTCCGTAGGAATGATGATACAGCCGGAGCTCCTTGTTGAATATAAATTTCAGATAATTATCATAACCGTTGTTACAATACTGGGACAGATGATCTTCTCAACAGCGGGAATGCTGCTTTCCGGTCAGTCGCTCCATACGGCTGTACGGGGAGGCTTCAGCATGGTACAGATTGGAGAATTCTCCTTTATCGTCGCTTCGCTGGGAATGAGTCTTGGAGTAATAAGTGATTTTCTGTATCCTATAGTGGTGTGCGTATCTGTTATAACATCCTTCACAACACCGGTGTTTATAAAGAATTCTGAAAGAATGTACAGATTCATTGATGATGTTATTCCGGATGGATTGTGGGTGTTTATACGAAAAAATACATCTGAGAACCGCAGTAATGATGACCAGGATAAAGAATGGTATCTTTATATAAAGAAGGTTGCTGAAAGAACTGCTGTATGTTCTGTTTTCCTGTTCATTTTCTACTGGGCAGGAACAAGATATCTGGGGCCGTTTATTTCGTCGCATATTGAAGGCGGCTATACGGCCAGTATAATTACAGCGGTGATAATACTGGCGTGCATGACGCCTTTTGTCAATCTGATGCATGGTACAAACCAGGCGCTTTTCACAAAGCTGTGGCTGAAGCACAGAGCGAACAGGCTGTCACTTCTGACCCTAAAAGCTGTCAGAATACTGCTCGCGGCATGTTTTGTTGCTCTTGTACTGAGAAAAATATTCAGCATTCCGTTTGTTCTGCTTGTGCTGATAGCGGCGGTACCTATAGTATTTATTGTACGTTCTGATTATATCAATGGAATGACAATAAATATGGAAATCAGATTTATGACAAACTTTTCGGAGAAGACTCTGGCAAAGGAAAAGAAGGAGCGGGGCCTCAATGATGATTATCACTGGCTGAATGAGTCTCTGTTCGTTGCAGAGTTCCAGGTGACAAATGCCAAGGAAAATATGGTTATAGGTGATTTCACTAAGAAACCGTCATCCAGAGTAGGTATAATAAGGATGATAAGAGATGACACGGTTATCAACATCCCTAAAATAACAGAGCCAGTCCAGAATGGAGATATACTGCATATGCTGGGTACAGAAAAGGAAATTGAGATATGCACCATGCTTCTTGAAAAGGATGAGCATATTGAATATACAGACAGAGATGATATGACGCTCAAGACCTACATCGAAGAGCAGGAATTATATGATATTCCCGATAGTAATAAAATGATATGCTGTCCTATCAGAGTGGATTCGAAATCTCCATTTGCAAGAAAAATGATAAAGCATTGCGGTATCAGAAAGAAATACAGAGCGACAATAGCAGGAATTGAAAGAGGAGATATGCCTGTAATCAAACCAGGTAAAGAGGTAATAATACAGCCTGGAGACATGTTGTGGGTACTGGGAAGCAAAAGAATGGCAGATGAGCTTATCAAAAGTGATGTTCTGGATAATTAATAGAAGTATAATAAAGACTTATTTGTGAAAAACTGCACAGATATGTCTATGTCTTTTTATTGGTTGTACAAAAAAACATAAAATTTAGTATTGAACTAATTGAATAGCAATTCTGAAAGTGGTATAATCTGATTAACAAAAGATGTTATTTTTTTAACGATAAGAGTATACTGTATACAACACAAAATATCCTAAGTGCTGGAACGTACAATTTTGTATACAAGATATTCAAAGGTATATGATATCGATTGGAGGAATTGTTATGGGCAAGGTTCATGATTTAGCTAAACGCATTGATGCACTCCTTCCCGGTGGTGACTGCGGCGGATTCGGCGGATGTGGATTCAGTTCCTGCAGTGAATGCGGGCAGGCTATCGCAGAGGGCGCACCGGTCAACACGTGTCCTGCATGCAGACAGAGTGCGGTAGATGCCATTGCGGAGATTATGGAAGTGGAATCTGTAGAGGTTGAAGAAAAGATAGCTTTCATAAAATGTTCAGGCGAAGCAGCAGGAAAAAAACGTTTCACATCATTTGAAAACTGTCAGGCCGCTGTTGATGCAGGTTTTGAAGGTAGTGAGTGTCACTGGGGCTGTGTGGGAACAGGAAGCTGTATCAGCAGATGCAAATTTGATGCGATGTCCATTGAAAATGGCAAAGTTGTTATAGATAAAGAAAAATGCAATGGCTGTATGGCCTGCATTACGTCATGTCCGCAGGCACTTATAAGCGTTATTCCTAAAGATGCAACAAATTTCATACCTTGCTCATCGCTAGATAATGAGAAGGATACTCTGGCGAAATGCGGTTTCGGCTGCATTGGCTGCGGTGATTGTGCACTGGCGTGTCCAGAAGGCGCTATTGAGATGATACGCGGGATTAAAGTGGATCACAGATTCGCTGCAATAGATTATGATAAATGTGCAGGCTGTATCGCATGTACGGTAAGCTGCAGGAAAAAGATAATTGTGGATGAATTTCATGATCTGACAAAAGCCAAATCAGAGGTTGCTTTTGTAAGGTGCAGCGGAGGTTATTCAGGAAATAAGAAGCTTGCTGAAATGGGGCTGGATGACTGTCGCGAAGCTGATAAACTGGATCTGGATGCATTGGATATATGCAGCTACGGATGTACGGGTTTCGGCAATTGTACAAAGGTATGCAGATATGATGCGATAAAAGTCGAATTCGGCACTGCGGTCGTGGATGAAGATAAATGCGTCGGTTGCGGCGACTGTATGAGAGAATGTCCGAGAAATATGATAATAATGGTGCCGTATGCAGGCGTCAAACAGATGGCATGTTCGTCAAAGGCCCCGGCGGAGAAGAGGCTTGAAGTATGCTGGGCAGGATGCATAGCATGTGGCGACTGTGCCGAGAACTGTCCTTCAGGTGCAATAACCATGACAGACGGCAACCCTGCAGTTGACAGTGAACTTTGCGTAAAC
Source organism: Clostridiales bacterium (assembly GCA_022763735.1). Lineage (GTDB taxonomy): Bacteria > Bacillota > Clostridia > Peptostreptococcales > Anaerovoracaceae > Lentihominibacter. Next base: position 5,001 of record JALEQY010000111.1, on the reverse strand, counting down.
TGCGGAATATGTACATATGTATGTTCAAGACGACCGATAAAGGAACGCAAGGTACCTGAATATGCTTACCTGCAGGAAGATGCAATGAAAATTGAAAAGGCAGAAGGAAGGAAGTGGTAATGATGAGAGCAAAAAAGACTATGGACGGCAATACGGCTGCCGCACACGTTGCATATGCGTTTTCAGAAGTTGCGGCTATCTATCCGATTACGCCATCTTCTGTTATGGCAGAAAATATTGATGAATGGGCAAGTGAGAACAGGAAAAACATATTTGGTGAAGAGGTCAGGGTTGTTGAAATGCAGTCTGAAGGTGGTGCTGCAGGTGCAGTTCACGGAGCTGTCACTGCAGGAGCATACACAAGCACTTTTACTGCTTCACAGGGACTTCTGCTGATGATACCGAACATGTATAAGCTTGCTGCTGAGAAGACACCGACAGTTATGCATGTTGCAGCAAGAGCAATTTCAACCCATGCACTTTCCATATTCGGAGATCACTCTGACGTTATGGGATGCAGACAGACAGGATTTGCAATGATAGCATCATGCGATCCGCAGGAGGTAATGGATCTGGCGGCTGTAGCTCATCTTTCGGCGATAGACGGCAAGGTTCCTGTACTTCATTTCTTTGATGGGTTCAGAACAAGTCACGAGCAGCAGAAAATCGATGTATGGAGTTATGATGAGCTTAGGAATATGGTTAACTGGAATGCTGTCAGAGAATTCAGGCAGAGAGTGATAAATCCGAATCACCCTCACAGCATGGGCTCGGCAGAACAGCCGGAGACATTCTTTCAGCATAGAGAAGCCTGCAATAAGAATTATGAGGATACAGTAGACACGATCGCGAGATACATGCAGCTTGTGAGCGAAAAATGCGGGAAAGAACCGGCATACAAGCCGTTTTCATATTATGGAGCAGAGGATGCTGAAGAAATCATTATAGCGATGGGTTCGGTATGCGATGCTGCTGAGGAACTGATAGATCATATCAATGCGCAGGGAAAGAAAACAGGGCTTGTTATAGTAAGACTTTATAGACCGTTCTCGGCAAAGCACCTGATTGAAGCTATTCCTGATACAGTAAAGAAAATTGCAGTTCTTGACAGGACCAAGGAACCGGGTTCAACAGGCGAACCGCTTTATCTTGATGTTGTTTCAGCACTCAGGGGAAGCAAGTTCAATGATGTGCTTATTACAGGGGGTCGTTACGGTCTTGGATCCAAGGATACACAGCCTGGAGATATACTGGCTGTGTATGAAAACCTGTGGAGCGATGAGCCAAAGAAGGAATTCACTATTTCAATAACCGATGATGTGACTGGGCTTTCACTTCCTGTCGCCAGCAACCCTGACGTTGCACCGGAAGGAACTGTTGCATGCAAATTCTGGGGACTCGGTGCTGATGGTACGGTAGGTGCCAATAAGAATACAGTCAAGATCATCGGAGATAATACGGATATGAATGTTCAGGCTTATTTCCAGTATGATTCCAAGAAATCCGGCGGTGTGACAATCTCACATCTGAGATTCGGATATGGCAAGATCAAATCATCATATTATGTTAAACAGGCTGATTTTGTGGCCTGTCACAAATCTGCATATCTGAACAAATACAAGATAGTTGAGGATATAAAACCGGGAGGCACTTTCCTTCTCAACTGTTCATGGGATGATGCGCAGCTGGAGGAGATGCTTCCTGCAAATGTGAAGCGTTATATCGCTCAGAACAATGTCAGCTTCTATACCTGTGATGCTGTTTCGATAGCCAGAAAGCTAGGGCTCAAAGGCAGAACAAATACGGTGCTTCAGGCGGCATTTTTCAGACTTGCAGATATACTTCCTATAGAAGATGCGGCAAGGTATATGAAGGATGCTATTGTCAGATCCTACGGTATGAAGGGTGAAAATATAGTAAAGATGAACTGTGATGCTGTCGATGCCGGAATAACCCATGTTCACAAAGTGAATGTTCCTGCTGAATGGGCGCAGGCAGAGGGTGATCTTACCCATGATGAATCTGAAGGACGTGACAGGATACATACCGATTATATAAACAGGATACTCAGACCTACGAATGCCATGGACGGTGACTCGATACCGGTTTCCGCATTTGTTGACACCGCAGATGGAATGATTCCTGCGGGGACTGCAGCATATGAGAAGAGAGGTATAGCTGTTGAAATTCCTGAATGGAATGCGGACAAATGTATGCAGTGCAACTGGTGTTCATATGTATGCCCTCACGCAGTTATCAGACCTTTTGTGCTGACAGCTGAGGAAGAAGAAAAGCTGAATACAGGCGCTGTTCCTCTCAGGGGAGATGAAAAAAAGCTGTTCTCTATCGGCGTATCTGCACTTGACTGTACCGGATGCGGATCATGTGCAGATGTATGTCCTGCCAGAAACAAGGCTCTGGAGATGGTTCCGGCTGAAAAAAACGAGCTCGTTGCACAGGCAAGATTTGATAAACTGTTCAGCGGTGTTGAGAGAAAAGCGCTTGATGTCAATGATGATACTGTCAGAGGTTCCCAGTTCAGACAGCCGCTTCTGGAGTTCTCCGGTGCATGCCCGGGATGTGGTGAAACGCCATACGCCAAGCTGGTAACCCAGTTGTTCGGTGACAGAATGTATATCGCAAATGCTACAGGGTGCTCATCTATATGGGGATGCAGTGCTCCAAGTTCGCCTTATACTGTAAACAAAGAAGGCAAGGGTCCGGCATGGGCAAATTCCCTCTTTGAAGATAATGCTGAGTTCGGTTACGGAATGGCAGTGGCAGTTAAGGCAAGACGAAACGAGTTGAAGACAGCAGCAGAATGCCTGGCAGAGGATGTGCGTTTTGCAGATGCCGCCAACGCATGGCTTGATAAGATGGAGGATGCTGAATGCTCAGGAAAGATGGGAAAGGCATTACTGGAGGTATGCAAAGAGCACACCGATGTTCCTGATGCGCTGTTCATAACAGAAAACAGTGATATGCTGCAGAAGCCTTCCATGTGGATATTCGGCGGTGACGGATGGGCTTATGATATCGGCTACGGAGGTCTTGACCATGTGCTGGCATCAGGCGAAAATGTGAATGTACTGGTATTTGATACTGAGGTTTATTCCAATACAGGAGGTCAGGCGTCCAAGTCTACTCCGACAGGAGCTGTAGCACAGTTTGCGGCAGGCGGAAAAGCTGTAAAGAAAAAGGATCTGGCACATATAGCAATGGCATACGGCTATGTGTATGTAGCTCAGATTGCCATGGGCGCAAATCCAGCACAGACACTGAAGGCTATCAGAGAAGCTGAAGCATATGATGGACCATCTCTCATTATTGCATATGCACCTTGTATAAATCATGGAGTAAAGGCAGGAATGAACAAGGCTATGCTGGAAATGAAAAAGGCTGTCAGAGCAGGATACTGGAATCTTATGAGATACAATCCTGAGCTTATCGCGCAGAAAAAGAATCCACTTTCAGTTGACAGTGCTCCTCCAACAGAGAACTTCAATGAATTCCTGATGGGAGAGGTGAGATACAACTCCCTGAAGCTTAAGGCACCTGAAAAGGCAGAGAAGCTCTTTGAAAAGGCAGAATCGGAGGCTGCAGGCAGATATCAGAAGCTTCTCAGAGAGAAGAAAAGCTTTGATGAGCAGTAGGAAAGGGAGTGATTTGAATGTATAAGATCGTAAGTAAAAGAAAACTCAATGCTTCCATGACCTGGCTCGTCATTGAAGCGCCACTGGTGGCAAGAAAAGCAAAACCGGGACAGTTTATAATACTGCGTACGGATGAATATGGTGAAAGGATACCGCTTACTATGGCGGGTCATGATTCCGAAAAAGGAACGATAGATATAATATATGCAGCAGTGGGCAGAACCACAATGCTTATGGATCAGCTTGAAGAAGGTGACTATCTGGCTGACGTTGTCGGTCCTCTGGGCAAGCCTACACATATGGAAGGACTTAAGCGTGTAGCTGTTGTAGGCGGAGGAACAGGCAACGCACTGGCATATCCGCTGGCAACCGGAATGCACAAGGAAGGAATTCATGTGGATATGATTGCCGGCTTCAAGAATAAGGATATGGTTATACTGGAGGATGAATTCAGGGAAGGAACCGATAATCTTTATATAACAACCGATGATGGTTCGTATGGAGAAAAGGGTTTTACCACAGATAAGCTCAAGGAGCTGATTGAAGCCGGAAACGAATATGATGAAATCGTTGCTGTGGGTCCGCCTGTAATGATGAAATTTGTGTGCAAAATAGCTTCTGATTACGGTATTCCGTCTGTAGCATCGCTAACTGCCTACATGGTAGACGGTACAGGTATGTGCGGCGCATGCCGTGTGATGGTAGGCGACGAGGTTAAATTTGCCTGTGTTGATGGTCCGGAGTTTGACGGCCATCTGATCGATTTTGATCAGGCTATGCAGAGACAGGCTATGTACAGAACAGAGGAAGGCCGTGCCAAACTGGCATTTCTTGAGGGAGAAACCCATCACGGCGGATGCGGACATTGCGGAGGTGACAAATAATGGCAGATGTATTAAAGAGAGTACCGGTAAGAGAACAGGATCCGGCAGTCAGAGCACATAATTTTGATGAAGTATGTTTAGGTTACAATAAAGAAGAGGCTATGGAAGAAGCCAGCCGCTGTCTGCACTGTAAAAACGCAAAGTGTGTACAGGGATGCCCCGTTTCCATCAATATCCCTGATGGGATGCCCCGTTTCCATCAATATCCCTGATTTCGTTGCCGCTGTAAAAGAGGGCGAATTCGAGAAAGCATATCAGGTGATCGGACAGTCCAGCGCCCTTCCGGCAGTTTGTGGCCGTGTATGTCCCCAGGAGAGCCAGTGCGAGGGTAAATGTATCCGCGGTATCAAAGGTGAGCCGGTATCTATCGGTAAGCTGGAGCGTTTTGTAGCTGATTGGGCAAAAGAAAACGGTATCAAACCGGAGACGGCCAAAGAGAAAAACGGCAAGAAGGTCGCTGTGAT
>JALEQY010000101.1 GCA_022763735.1 Clostridiales bacterium | reverse complement strand
AGAGGCGGCGATAAAAAAGCTGCGCTCCCATCAGAAAAGGCACCTTGTCAGCTCAGCCCGAAACCAGATAGATTCCCTGATCTTCGCAGATGCTGAACTGCCGGTTTCTGAATAAGTGCAGTCTCAGTTACTTATCCGGCTCCGGAACAGGAGAGTCAGTTCCAGGGCATACGACGGATACGGCGGTTTGTAGGGTATTCGGATTCCGGATCCGAAACTCCGATCTGCTGATGATTGGTTTACAATAATTTGCCGAGAATTTACGAAAACGGCGGTTCTGGAGTCATATTTCGAAAGTTAAGTCAGAAGCAGGCTCAACTATCAGGAAAATAATTACAATTATATCCATAAATAACTCGACAGAATTCTATAAAATGCTTTAGCGCTGCAAAAAACACGCTAGTGGCCCCGGAAAACCATTCATTTAACCAGAACAAAACCTTTTTGGTTAACATAATGCCGGTATAGCTTTCGAAATGGGCATTAAAAAAGCCGGTTTTCGTAAATTCTCGGTACCAGTCGTGATTTTACGGTCACTATCCGTGTCAAAGACACGCTGAAATCCCTTACTATTCTAATATCCCGGACTTAATTGAAATTCCGGGAATATCCCTCAGCGATATTCCCTGCATAATAAAAAAGGGACTCATCACATCAGATTTTTTCACCTGATTCGACAGTCCCTTATCCATCTAAAATGTCGAATATCCGACGTATTATCTGATGTGTCAGTTAATGCGCAGGCTATCTTTACCATCACCTTCACGTCTCTGCCTGTATCAGCAGAAGTCTGTGGAGCTGCGGAGCTGATGTCCCAAAGGAATGGATGTCCTCGCCGACCTCATCGGATGCCTCATCAGCAGTGAGGCATCCGGACGCAGACTCCTCCGGCGAGCCTGTCGAATCCACCGGATAATTCCATTCCACCTTCTCGATGTCCTCAATAAGCGCCATAAGCTGCTGAGCAAATATCTCCATATTACGGTCGAACAGTTTCCCATCTGCTTCTCCGACAGCATCCGTTATATTGAAGCTCATAACATCTATTCCATCTTTCTCATATATTTTCACTGTATATTTCCCTGCAGCATTCTCAAAGTTCATGGCATCCAGCAATCTGACAATTCCTGCAGTATCGTCAATATCACTGACCCGGTTCTTGTAAAGCAGCGCTGAATTCTGTTCAGAACTGTTCACAGTGAATTCCGCCGACATCAGATCCGAACCTGAAGCTGAAGCTTCAGCGCTCCTGCCTCCCGCAGCATGGATAACCGCCAGTCCGGCACCTGCCAGCACAACTGCTGCCGCAAGACTGAACACTACTGTTTTTAAACGTTTAACACTCTTTTTCCCTGCTTCTCTACCCATACCGTTCACCTTTCCTTTCTCAAATCATGCCTATTTTATAGCATTTTTTTATGATGGAAATGTGACAGCATCAAGAGAATACTGTAAATTAAAATCTATTCAGCAAACTGACTGTTGTACAGCTTACTGTAGAATCCGCCTTGCGCCAGCAGACTTTCATGAGTTCCCTGCTCGATAATATCTCCGTGATCTATTACCAGAATATGATCGGCATCCTTGATGGTGGACAGCCTGTGAGCGATTATAAAGCTTGTTCTGCCCTCCATGAGATTTGCCATAGCTTTCTGTATCAATGCTTCTGTTCTGGTATCCACCGAGCTGGTCGCTTCATCAAGGATAAGTATCGGTGCATCTGCCAGAAAAGCTCGTGCGATAGTCAGCAGCTGCTTCTGCCCCTGCGATATATTGCTGGCTTCTTCATTTATCTCCATGTCATAACCTTTTGGCTGTGTTTTTATAAAGTGATCTATATGTGCCGCTGCTGCAGCCGCTTCAACCTCTTCATCTGCAGCCTCCGGACTTCCATATCTGATATTTTCCCTGATGGTTCCGCTATTAAGCCAGGTATCCTGAAGAACCATGCTGAACATCTGGCGCAGATTGCTGCGTGAAAGCTCCGTAATATCATGACCGTCAATTCTGATATGACCGTTTCCCAGCTCATAAAACCTCATTAGAAGCTTTACTATAGTTGTCTTGCCTGCTCCTGTGGGACCCACAATTGCCACGCGCTGACCCGGCTGTGCTGTAAACGAAAAATCCCTGATAACCGGCTCATTCTCATTATAACCAAAGCTCACATGCTCAAATGCCACACGTCCTTTTACATCATCAGCATCCATCACAAGTTCAGGAACCTTATCAATATCCACTTCCTCATCCTCTTCAATCAGCTCAAAGATTCGCTCTGCTGCAGCTGCTGTTGACTGCAGCTGGTTGGCAACATTGGCGACCTGTGAAATAGGCTGATTGAAGCTTCTCACATACTGGATAAACGCCTGTATATCTCCGATAGAAACCTTGCCGTGTATTGCCAGATATCCTCCCAGCAGACAGACTGCAACATATGCCATGTTACCTATCAGAACAGTTACCGGCATCATCATTCCCGACAGAAACTGCGATTTCCATGCCGACTCGTACAGCTTGTCGTTATATTCGGTGAATCTGCTTTCTGATGATTCCTCACGATTATATGCTTTGATTATGTCATGTCCCGTGTACATTTCCTCCACATGGCCATTGACAAGCCCCAGGTATTTCTGCTGATTTCTGAAATGTCTCTGGGATCTGGAGACCACCAGTTTTATTACAATCATCGATGCCGGCAGTACAACAAGTGCCAGCAGAGTCATCAGCAGATTTATCCTGAGCATCATGATCAGAATGCCTATGATTGTGGTAAAACTTGTAATCATTTGTGTCAGGCTGACCGAAAGTGTCTGGTTAACGGTTTCAATATCATTTATCATCCTGCTCTGTATCTCACCATGAGTCTTGCTGTCAAAGAATTTAAGGGGCAGTCTGTCAAGCTTAACTGACATTCTCTCACGCAGATTGTAAATCACCTTCTGTGAAACATCAGACATTATCCATCCCTGAGCCACGCCGAACAGCAGACTCAGACCGTACATGGCAAGCAGCATCATCAATATGAACAGCAGACCTTCAAAATCAATACCCCCGCCGCTCATAAGGCCTTCAACGACCTTATCCGTTGCTCTGCCAAGAACCGTAGGAGATACTATGTTGAATATGGTGCTTGCAACGGCAAACAGAAATACTATAAAAAGTCTGAATCTGTAGGGCTTCAGATATCCTGCGAACTTTTTAAGAGTCCCCCTGAAATCACGTGCCTTTTCACCCGGCATCATCTTACCGCCGGGACCACCCGGGCCGTGTCCTTTTTTGCCTCCGGTCATTATTCACGCCCCCTTTCCAGTTCTTCTTCGCTGAGCTGCGACAAAGCAATCTCCCTGTACACATCGCAATTTTGCATAAGTTCTTCATGAGTACCTCTGCCGACCATTCTGCCTTCATCCAGCACAAGAATCTGATCGGCATCAAGTATTGTATTTATTCTCTGAGCAACAATAATAATTGTACTGTCACCCACCTTCTCGCCGAGGGCATTTCGCAAAGCCTTATCCGTGCTGAAGTCAAGCGCGGAGAAGCTGTCGTCAAAAATGAACACCTCCGGCTTCCTGATAAGTGCTCTGGCTATAGATAGTCTCTGCTTCTGACCGCCGGAAACATTAGTTCCGCCCTGAGCCACCTCTTCTTCGAAGCGTGCTTCTTTTTCATTAATAAATGTAATAGCCTGTGCTGTTTCGGCAGCTTCCTGCATATCTGCCTCATCAGCATCCTCCCTGCCGTAACGCAGATTGCTTCCTATAGTTCCGGAAAACAGCATACCCTTCTGCGGTACATAACCGATATGGTTACGCAGCTCGTGCTGGGAAATATCCCTGATATCAATACCATCCATCAGAATCTCTCCCTCCGTGACGTCATAAAACCTCGGAATGAGACTGACCAGCGTAGATTTACCGCTTCCGGTTCCTCCGATAATTGCTGTAGTCTTACCAGGCTCCGCTGTAAAGCTGATCTTTTCAAGTGTTTTTTCTTCTGCATCCGGATAAGCGAAGGATACATTTCTGAATTCCACAAGGCCTTCCGGTCTGTTTATGTGCTGCGGCTGTGAAGGATCCTCGATGCTGGCCTTCTCATCCAGCACCGCCCCGATTCTCTGCCCTGATACGAACGCTCTTGGTATCATGATAAACATCATAGTAATGTAAAGGAAGGACATGATGACATGCATCGCATACTGCAGATATGCCAGCATATCTCCTATCATCAGATTCTGAGCTTCTATCAGGTGAGCTCCTGCCCATATTATCAGCACACTTACCGCATTCATTACAAACATGAGCGCCGGCATCATGAATGACATAGCCCTGTTGACAAACATGTTTATTTTCGTCAGGTCCTTGTTTGCCATATCAAATCGTTCTTCCTCTGATGCCTCTGTATTGAAAGCTCTTATTACCAGAATACCGGACAGTCTTTCCTTCATAATCAGATTAAGTCTGTCCAGCTTCTTCTGCAGAACCTTGAATCTGGGAAGAACCAGATAGAATGCCATGAGCATAATACAGAGAATCACGGCAAGCGCAACCCCCACAGTCCAGGAAAGAGACACACTCGTCTGAAGGGCCCTTATCACCGCACCTATTCCCATCATCGGAGCAAAGCATGCAAGCCTCAGAATCATTACAGTTGCCTGCTGAACCATCTGAACATCATTTGTGGATCTTGTTATCAGAGATGCTGTAGAAAAGTCATCCAGTTCTGCAGCCGAAAAATGAATCACCTTACTGAAAAGTGAACGTCTGATATCTCTCGATGAACCGGCTGCCGCTCTTGCTGCTGTATAGCTTCCCGCCACTGCAAACAGCGCTGAACCAGCTGCCACAATCAGCATTATCAGTCCTGTATGCCTGATAAACCCCATATCCCCCTTGACAATACCATCGTTGATAATGTCGGACATATATCCCGGCAGCGCAAGCTCACACATAGCCTGTCCGAACAGAAACGCCAGGTTCAGGATTATCAGAAACACATATGGTTTGTAATATTTGATCAATGTCTTCATTTCTCTCCTCCTGCCATTATTTTTTCCATATTTCGTATTATCTTTCCAAGCAGCACACCAAACAGCTCTATTTCTTCCTCACTCATCCCTTCAGTAAACAGCTGCTCAAACTCCTCGGAATGCTTGTCTCCTTCTCTGCAGATAACCTCTGCGCTATCTGTCAGATAAAGGCAGTACGCCCGTTTATCTTCAGGGTTCTGATTTCTGATCACATACCCTTTATCCACCATGTCTCTGATGGATTTGGCGACTGCCCCTTTATCTATCCTTGTCATCCTGACAATTGCCTCCTGAGAAATACCCGGATGCTCATGGATCATCCTCATGTATCCCATCTGCTGTCCCGTCAGGCCGAAGCATCTCATGGCTCTGTCATGCATCATCTTCCCATGCCTGTATATTATGGAAAACTGATTGTGAATAGAAATATATTTTTCTTTTGTCATTCTCTTTTCCTTCTTCAGTAAAAATCTCGTAAATTACAGCATTTTAATGGTTGTCACTGCAACCATTGTACTGTCCGGCATTTTAGTTGTCAAGGCAACTATTCATTATTCATCAGAATTTCACATATTTTTCATCTGAGATCGTACTCATCCATCAGACTTGCAAGCACACGCCTGTTGGCGCTGCTTATCCTGCCCAGCGGCAGCCTGCATCCTCCGACATCCATCCCCGCCATATTCATCATCTCCTTCACAGGAACAGGATTGGTCTCACAGAACATGGCATTTACCAGCTTCAGATATCTGAGCTGAAGCTTTCTGGCATCATCCTGCCTGCCTTCAAGGTATGCATGGGTCATTTCGTGTACCTTTTCGGGCATCAGGTTGGCCCATACGGATACAGCTCCCGCGCCTCCCATGGACATGATGGCTATGGTGATATCATCATTTCCCGAATAAATACTGAAGTCATCGCTGATAAGTTCAGAAAGCTTTGCCACATACGACATATCTCCGCTGGCTTCTTTGATCCCTGCTATATTGGGATGCTTCGAAAGTTCCTCAACTATGTCTGCACTGATGCATATACCTGTTCTTGATGGAACATTATAGATGTACACCGGAACGCTGACATTATCAGCAATTCTGTAAAAATGCTCTATCATGCCGGCTCTGTTCGGTTTATTGTAATATGGCGTGATAACAAGCAATCCGTCAGCTCCGAGTCTCTCGAACCGGAGACTTCTGTCCAGGGATTTTTCTGTATTGTTTGTACCACTGTTGGCAATTATCGGTACTCTGCCCGAACTCTGCTCTATGGATACTCTGACGATTTCCTCCTGCTCCTCTTCTGTAAGAGCGGGAGTCTCTCCTGTCGTTCCCAGAACCAGGATACCATCTGTGCCTTTTTCTATGTGAAAATCTATCAGTTCTCTGAGCCTGCTGTAATTCACTCTGCCTTCTTCATCAAACGGTGTAATAAGAGCAACAATCGATCCCTTAATCATATTGACCTTCCTTTCTGTTTTAATCTATAATACTTATGACTTTAAATGCATAATATTCCTGGAAGGATGTTATTGTGCATGTACTGCAGACAATAACGGCTGCACACATGATTACAGCCGGCTGCCCGGAAATATAAGGAGGATTCATGACTGTCAGAGATTCAGTATTAAAAACACTTACAGAAAACAAGGGTTCCTATATATCAGGTGAAGAACTTTCAAAGACCCTGAATGTTTCCAGAACTACAGTATGGAACGCCATAAAGGCCCTGCGTGAAGCAGGCTATCCTATAGAGTCATCCACAAACAAGGGATACATGATGCCTCCGGACAGGTGGGAGATCACCGAAGATAGTCTGCGACTTTCTCTCCCGCCGAAATACAGAAACAATCAGATTCATATTTACGATACTCTCGACTCCACAAATATCAGAGCCAAACAGCTGGCTCTGGAAAATGCGCCTCACGGTACCATAGTCATGGCAAAACAGCAGACGGCCGGACGTGGCAGACTGGGAAGGAGCTTCTTTTCCCCGCGTGAAGGAATCTATCTCAGCATAATAGTAAAACCTGACTTTGATCTGACAAGATCAGTACTGGTGACTTCTGCAGCTGCAGTGGCTGTCACAGAGAGCATAGAAGCTGTGTGCGGAATTGATGCCGGAATCAAATGGGTCAATGATGTATATGCAGACGGGAAAAAAGTATGCGGAATACTTACAGAAGGCATAACAGATTTTGAAACAGGGCAGATTGAGAGTCTGGTTATCGGTATAGGTGTCAATACTAGTGTAAAGGATTTCCCGAATGAGCTTCTGGAGATTGTCGGCGCTGTTGAAGGAGACTATCCTAAACCTGTTCTGGCCGCGTCAATAATATCCAGAACTCTTGACCTGATGGAAAACATCGAATGCCGTGACTTTATCACTTCATACAAGGAGAAGAGTCTTGTAATCGGCAGAAATGTCAAGGTTTTCAAAGGGGTCTACAAAAGCCGGCCTGAGGAAGAACTGGAATCCCGCCCTGCGAAGGTACTCGATATCGATGACAACGGCTGCCTTGTTGTATTATATACAGACGGCACCCGCGAATCTCTGTCCTCAGGAGAGATATCTGTGAGGCTGTAGCTGCTTCAGGTCGGGATTACGGAGATAAATAGAGGATATCATGAAAAAGAAAAGATACATTATTATCGCACTAATTCTGTCAGCGGCAGCCATCATTTACTCTGCCGCTGCTTTCACAGTACCCTATAACGGGCCGACGCTGGATGAATTTTTCCGGTACGCCAGAGATCCGGATGTCGAAAACATTCTTTCCGATATGACTCTGGAGGAAAAAACCGGCCAGATGTTTATGGGATGCTTTTATAACGGTACACCTTCGGCAGAAACGGTAAATGAATATCATCTGGGAAGTGTACTGCTCTTCGGTGCCAGTTTTGATAAAACCGACAGGCATGAACTGTCCGTCCGGCTTGATGCCTTAGCTGATACTGCTTTGCCTCCCCTGATAGCTGTTGATGAAGAAGGCGGTACGGTAACGCGTGTAAGCGGAAACCCGGGATTCAGGAGCTCAGCTTTCAAGTCCCCGCGCACACTTTACAGAAAAGGAGGCATTGATGCCATAATAGATGAGACTCATGAAAAAAACGCACTGCTTTCATCCCTTGGCATCAACCTCAATCTGGCTCCTGTATGCGATATTGCCAGCGATCCTGATGCTTTCATGTACAGCAGAAGTCTGGGGCAGAATGCCCGCACCACATCTGAATTTGTTTCCAGAGTAACCGAAGCATGCCTTTCGGACGGCATCGCCTGTGCTCTCAAACACTTTCCCGGATACGGCAATTCTTCAGATACCCACAAAGGTACTGCTGTTGATAAGCGCTCCTTTGATACTATAAAAAACATCGATCTTAAGCCTTTTGAAGCCGGAATACAGGCCGGTGCACCGATGGTACTGGTTTCACACAATATTGTGACAGCAATCGACAGAAAACTGCCTTCATCACTGTCGCCGGCGTGCCACAAACTGCTTATTCAGGATATGAACTTTGATGGTATAATCATCACTGATGATCTTTCCATGGGAGCTGTTTCAAACCGCATGTCAACTGAGGAAAATGCTCTGGCTGCTGTTTTGGCCGGCAACGATATGCTGTGTACCGGCGAATATAAAAAACAGTATGAAGCTGTTCTCAATGCTGTAAATAATGGTATAATATCAGAAGACCGCATTGACAGGTCTGTGAGAAAAATACTGAAACTCAAAATCGAACTTGGACTTGCTGATACCGGAGCCGGCAGCAGCATATCCGGAATTCCGGCGTATACGAAGGAGGCGAAACAACAATGAACATCAATGACGAAAACGAACGCAGAATGTACTGTCCTGCCTGTTATGAGAATTTCACGACAGCGGACAATGTATGTCCCATATGCGGACAGCCTCTCGAAGAAGCTCTCAAAGAAGATGAAGAAGAGGAATACATTGAAATGCTGATGTGCACGCGTGCATGATTATAGTTTGAAACCGGTTTCACCAAAACGGGCTAAACTTTCAAAAATTTCAGCTATTCTTCACAAATTTTCACTTGAAAGATGGCACATATTCTGATACTATGTAAGCGTAGTAAATGTGCAAACTTTACTACACTGTGGATATCGGGGCTGCTTAAAACACTTCTTCTTCTCAATCCCCAACAAGCAGCCCTTCCTCAACATATTGCACAGTGAATTATCTTAAGAAGTACAATGTACTTCTTTTTTTATTATGTAGGAAATATCGTTTCGATATTTCCGGAATATCAACAAAGTCCACTTCTCCAATAGAATCGGCGAAGCCGACTTTGTTCTACTTTTATCAGGTATTAAAATACAGGGCATCGATACTGCACAGCATAGAAAACAGCCGCATCAGCAGAATATGTATCTATTCCTCCTGCACGGCTGTTTTCTGCCGGAAATTAAACAGGCAATGTATCGAATTTGTGTATCAGATTATTTTTTGCTTTTGAAATCAACCTATTAAGTGTATAATGTTTATATGAAACATGAAATCAGATCATTAAACACAAAAAAGCTCTGGTCTCTGCCCTTAAGGACAGCATGAACAGCAAACCCCTCTCCAGGGTAACCGTCAGTGAAATAATAACTGCCTGCAATGTTAACCGCGAAACTCTGACGGACATGATAAAGAAACGAGGTGTCAATTCAATATGATGATTTCAACAAAAGGACGATATGCTCTGCGTGTAATGATAGAACTGGCAAAGCATGATCCTGACAAATATATTCCACTTAAAGATATAGCTGAAACCCAGAGTATTTCCGGTAAATACCTGGAATCAATAATCAAGCTGCTGGTAAAAGGCAACATGGTGATAGGTCTGCGCGGCAAGGGCGGCGGTTATAAGCTGTCCCGAGAACCGGAATCATACACTGTGCTCAGTATTCTCGAGCTTGCCGAAGGTTCTCTGGCTCCCGTTGCATGTCTTTCCACTGACAAAATGGAATGCGAGCGTGCTGAATCCTGCCCGACTCTGCCTATGTGGTCCAGACTCAACGATATAATCACCGAGTATCTGGAAAGTGTCTATCTCAGCGATCTTGCCAGTCAGGCAAAGGATGCCTGCTGCGGGGATTATGTTATTTAGAGTTTTCCGGCATCTTAACTGATGCCCCCTCTGATCATACTGAATTCCAGCTCAAGGCTGCCCACAACTGTTGAAATCATGGTAATATTTCAGATTTTAAGAGAAATGTTACCATGATTATTTATTTTTCCCAAATCAAAATCGCCAGCCAATGTCACCATAATCTGAATTGCATATTAGCCCCAGCATTGACAACACGTACATTTTACATAAAAAAATCAAAAAATATATAAAAAACCTATTGACATACTGTGTTTATAGCATTATAATCCCTATAAACCCGGTTACTTAATAGGTTTAAACGAAATGATCTGATCATAATTTACTTAGGACAACACTAATACTTACTTATACACAGGAGGTACTTACAATGACAACTTACAGATTTGAAACTTTACAGCTGCACGCAGGACAGGAATCACCGGATCCGGTTACAGATGCCAGAGCTGTTCCTATTTACCAGACATCATCATACGTTTTCAGAAACTGCGACCATGCGGCTGCCAGATTCGGCCTGGCTGATCCGGGCAACATCTACGGCAGACTGACAAACCCGACACAGGATGTTTTCGAACAGAGGGTTGCGGCTCTCGAAGGCGGTGTCGCTGCTCTGGCTGTAGCCTCAGGAGCTGCTGCAATCTCATACACAATTCAGAACCTGGCTCAGAATGGCGATCACATTGTTTCAGCGAAGAACATCTACGGCGGCACCTACAATCTGCTGGCTCACACACTGCCTCAGTACGGAATCGAAACTACATTCGTTGACATCTTCGATTACGACGCAGTTGCCGCTGCAATTCAGGGCAACACCAAGGCAATTTTCATCGAGACACTTGGAAATCCAAACTCTGATGTCGTAGATATCGAAGCTGTAGCTGCTATTGCGCACGAGCACAAAATCCCGCTGGTCGTTGACAACACTTTCGCTACACCTTATCTGGTAAGACCTATCGAATATGGTGCAGACATCGTTGTTCACTCCGCTACAAAGTTTATCGGCGGACATGGAACAAGCATCGGAGGAATCATCGTTGACAGCGGCAAGTTCGACTGGGAAGCTTCCGGCAAGTTCGCTTCACTCACAGATCCGAACCCAAGCTACCATGGAGTAAGCTTCACCAAGGCAGTCGGCCCTGCAGCATTCGTTACCAAGATCCGTGCAATCCTGCTGAGAGATACAGGTGCCACACTTTCACCGGTACACGCGTTCATTTTCCTCCAGGGTCTGGAAACTTTGTCACTGAGAGTAGAACGTCATGTGGAAAACGCACTCAAAGTCGTAGAATATCTCAACAATCATCCGCAGGTTAAGGCTGTCAACCATCCTGCAGTAACTGAAGACGAAAGCCAGAAGGCACTTTATGCCAAGTACTTCCCTAATGGCGGCGGTTCAATCTTCACATTTGAAATCGATGGCGATGAGCAGAAGACAAAGGACTTCATCGATAATCTGAAGCTGTTCTCACTGCTTGCAAACGTTGCAGACGTTAAATCACTCGTTATCCACCCTGCAACTACTACACACAGCCAGTGCACAGAGGAAGAACTGCTCGACCAGGGCATCAAGCCAAATACAGTAAGACTTTCAATAGGTACTGAACATATCGACGATATCATCGGCGATCTGGAAAACGCTTTCGCAGCAATAAAATAACAAAGTCGGCTTCGCCGATTTCTGAATAAACAAGCAAAAATAATAACCTTAAAATATCATTAAATCTGACATGTGCGGCTCTTCCCGGGTCGCACGACAAGACTTTTTAAAACCGCAGCCCTGCTTCAGAGCGGGACCGCTATCAGCACAGCACCGGCCGGGCCGGTAGAAAAGGAGATAAAAAATGAGTATTTATAAATCAGCAGCAGAACTCATCGGAAATACACCGATCTTAGAGCTTACACATATTGAAGAGAAAGAAAACCTTAAAGCAACTTTGCTTGCAAAGCTGGAGTACTTCAATCCTGCCGGAAGCGTTAAAGACAGGATCGCGCTTGCTATGATCGAAGATGCTGAGAAAAAGGGTCTTCTGAAGAAGGGATCAGTTATCATCGAGCCTACAAGCGGCAACACTGGTATCGGTCTTGCTTCAGTTGCTGCAGCCAAGGGCTATCGTATCATCATCACAATGCCTGAAACAATGTCAGTTGAAAGAAGAAATCTCATGAAGGCTTATGGAGCCGAACTGGTTCTCACAGATGGTACAAAGGGCATGAAGGGCGCTATCGCAAAGGCAGAAGAGCTGGCAGCAGAAACTCCTGACTCATTCATTCCTCAGCAGTTCGCAAATCAGGCAAACCCTGCCTCCCACTATGCAACTACAGGGCCTGAAATCTGGAAGGATACTGAAGGCAAGGTAGACATCTTTGTTGCCGGTGTAGGTACAGGCGGAACTGTAACAGGTACAGGCAAATACCTCAAGGAACAGAATCCTGATGTCAAGGTTGTTGCTGTAGAACCTGCTTCATCACCTGTTCTTTCAAAGGGTACTCCGGGACCTCATAAGATTCAGGGTATCGGTGCAGGCTTCGTTCCTGATGTTCTCGACACAGGTGTTTATGATGAGATCATCACTGTTTCAGATGATGATGCATTCCAGACAGGTCGTCTTATCGCCAAGAGCGAAGGTGTTCTGGTTGGTATCTCATCAGGCGCTGCCCTCCATGCAGCTCTCGAGCTTGCTAAGCGCCCTGAAAACGAAGGCAAGAACATCGTAGTGCTCCTGCCTGATACAGGTGACAGATACCTGTCAACAGCACTGTTCGCATAACTATACTTGGGGTCTGCACAATGCCACAAGTGCAGCACTTTAAGTCATATGATATGATTACAGCACACACAGAGCACCCCGGTTCGTATCTAAGCGAACCGGGGTGCTCTGCTGTTCTGTTTCTATATAAAGACTTTTACGCTTCCCGGTTTCTGCCAGGACATGAGGTCCTGGAACAGTATCGGCAGTTATGGTCACATGTGTCTACGTTCTTCATGGTCAGCTTCGTCGGGTCGACTCTGCCTGCACCCTCCGGAACCGGAAGTCCCAGATCTTCCCTGTAGGCTGTCATATCATAGCCCTGCGCCTCGCATTCTTCGATATGCTTTATCAGTTCTTCCCTTCTGGCATCCTTTTCTGCAAGTTCAGCTGCAACGCCCTGCAGGGCTGCCGGGATTTCTGCCGCCTGTCCGTCTCCAGCTTCACCGGCTCCATCCGCATCCGCCTTACCCATTGCGGCACTGAGACCTGCAATACGTTCCTTTTTCTCAGGGAATTTGAAACCTAGACTCTTTTCGAGTAGCTTGATGGCGCCTTCCCTGTGCTTCTTTGACAGTACACCCAGGGATGCCATTATATAATCATTGTCAACGAGGATTTCCGCATGGGAGGTAGGGAAAAGGCGCATGCCTGTCTCATCGTACTCGGCTATGCGTTTCATGATATCAACTCTGTGAGGGAGTCTCGTGAGAGCTCCGCCTGTGCCGACAATGTATTTCACCTGAGTCAGATCCTTACCCTCAGCCAGCGTGCTTCTGCCGGACGGGCCATAAACGTACCTTATCTGACCGGCGTGCCTTTCCACGGCCTTCATCACTGCTTCCTCTGTGAGCATCTCTACCAGCTTGATTTCATCATCATTCTTAGGAATGGCAACATAGCTTTCGAGAGTTTTTTCCAGATTTATTCCGGCTTTGTCGCAGAGCTTCTGCATCTTTTCTTCGCCGATGGACTCGATTACCTTCATCCTGTTGACATATACACCCAGGTCGCCCTCAACCGTTCTCTTTGCCTTTGGCTCCGGCGCAATCATAATTCTTGCTACCTGATCAGATTCTGTTGCCACTGAATGCAGGTCTGTCGTTGCTCCTCCTACATCGAGAACTATCAGATCACCTATGCAGTCATAGAGCAGTCTGGTGCATTCCATTACTGCTCCCGGTGTCGGGATTATCGGGCCGCTTACCATGTCGCGAACATGCTCCATTCCCGGCGCGTGGATGATATGATCCTCAAAAGCATCCTGAATGACCTTCCTGCAGGGTTCCACATTGAGATCGTCTATCTTGGGATATACGTTGTCTACATTGTACAGCTGCTGTCCGCTTTCCTCATCGAAGATCAGCTTCATTTCCTCCTGGTTCTCGATATTGCCTGCGTATATGATCGGCGTTTTGAGACCGAGAGCTCTGATTTTTTCGGCATTATCGATGGCTGTATCCCTCTCGCCGTAATCGACACCTCCTGCGATAAGAATCAGGTTCGGATTGATTTCTCTGATTTTTGCCAGATCGGTACGTCTCAGCTTACCTGCTGTGACAAAATGAATGATGCCGCCTGCACCCAGCGCCGCTTCCTTGGCCGCTCTGGCTGTCATATCGTATACCAGACCATGAACGGTCATCTTGAGCCCGCCTGCAGCTGAAGAGGTCGCCAGCATCTCATCATATTCCAGATTATCGATGTCCATTTTGGCACAGAGATCGTCAATCGCTCCCTGCAGTCCGATCCTCACATCTCCTTCGAGAACTGAAGTCGGGGCCTGCCCCTGTGCCCAGAAAACAGGATTGTCTGAGTCTATATCTTTAAATGCATTTACAACTGTTGTCGTTGAGCCGATTTCGGCTACAAGTACATCAACTTTCATAGCGACTTCCTTTCTTTTACCATTAGTATGCATTAACATCTCTGTTTGAGCGCTATAAATCACAAAATCTCCTTAAAAGAAAATTTCTGACGAAAAAACCAGGGCGGGCAATCCTGCCCGCCCTGAACCGTTCATTCTCTAAAATCATTATACACACATTTTAACGGCTGACCGCCGGCCTCACCAGATGCCCGGCTTCAGGTCACGCCAAACGATCTCTTTAGAGCTCGCCTCTTCTTCTCATAGCTTCTTCTGCCAGGAAGGTTGCTACATCGATTCCGTGGGAATCTCTGCCGAAACCTTCGTCTATTCCTGTGTTTCTGGCTTCTTCAGGGACAACCTGTGTACCGCCTGCGGCGATGATAACCTTGTCTCTGATACCCTTTTCAACAGCCAGCTCGTGGATTCTCTTCATGTTCTTGTAGTGAACATTATCGTGTGAGATGATTGTTGAAGCCAGGATAGCGTCTGCATTCAGCTCTACTGCTGCGTCAACCAGCTTTTCTACAGGTACCGAAGTTCCGAGGTATTCTACCTTTACGCCCCACTTTTCGATACCGCCATGTTTAATGTTAATGATTTCTCTTAAGCCTACGGAGTGTTCGTCTTCTCCGACAGTTCCGCATACTACCTGCATAGGATGTTCGCTGAATTCCTTGAAGAGAGTCTCATCATCAAGGTGATGTGGTTCAGGCGGGATCTCAAGAGTGTTAGGGTCAACGTCAAATGTGAGCTTGCCCTTCATTTCAATTCTTGTTCCTTCTGCTTCCTGGAGAACTTCCTTACTGATTACTTCAGGATCCTCAAGACCGATCTTTCTGCCGATTTCGAGGGCTGTAGCTTCAGCAGCTCTTACATGAGTAGGAACGCACATTGTAATCATGATAGTACCGTCTGCACACCATTCCATTTCAGGCTTGATAGCTTCGCCGTCGAGGTATTTCTTAACCTTTTCAAATCTTCTGTCTACGCAGTCTTCCTCATCCAGTTCGTCGATGTATACGATCTTGCTTCTGTCTTCAAAAGTACATCCGCCGATGAGTGCTGACGGATTCTCAGGGTCTCCGCCGTACTGTTCAACATTGTTGTATCCGAAGTGAGCAGTTACAGGAGCCATGTAGTCTTCTTCTCTTTCGAAGATGTATCCATAGCCTACGCCGCCTTCAATCTTTCTGGCGATTCCGTCACCGTTTCTTTCTGGATATTCTGCTGAGTCAACGAAGAATCCTTCCTGTACAGCCTGGAAGTATCCGCCTACTTCAACGATTTCTTCCATGAACAGGAGAGCCTTTTCTTTGATTTCACGTGCCTTTTCTCTGAGAGGGCCGTCTTTCTTGAGCTCAACCATTTCCATCAGTCCGTCGAGGCCGATCAGTGTCTGCTTGGCGTTATCACATGCTTCGATGTTGTAAATGTGCCAAGGAACGTTTCTTCCTTCGTCCGGTGTGATTGTCGACTGGATATCAGCACTTGTCAGCTTGGAGATCAGCATGTTCAGCACGTGTGTAACTGTAGCTTCTCTTGCTGATGAGCAGATATACTTGGTGTTCTGCTGTGCTCTCATCTTGTATCTGTTGCAGATTTCTCTGAGGGCTACTGCATAAGGCAGATCCATATATACGCTTGGTGCCGGAGTAGCTGTCGGAGGTACTGTGGACAGTGAAATATTTTCAGGCTTGATGCCTACTTTTTCTGAGAACAGGGAGTTGATGGCATGCTGAACGATAAGCTCAGGCATTACCTTCCATGCTTCTCTTGCTGTAGCGTTGGCATTGTGAGCTCCGTCAATCTGGAGAATGTCAGCCCATGCCATTACCTTCTTTGATTCACATGCGTCAACGAAGGATCTTACGCAGTTGATATCTCTGTAAAGCACGTTATACTGAGGATCCTGGTGAGCACCGTTGATGCCCTCTTCTGCGAACATTACGGCTACATCAGGGCCTGCTACGCCTGATACATATGAATGATAATTGATCGGACGACCAACTTCATCTTCGATGATATCTATAGCTTTTCTCTGTGCTCTTACCTGTTTTCTTGTAATAGGAACACCGCCGATACCCTGCGGAGTACCTTCCATCAGACCGTCGATGTGGGACTGACCCATATGTCTGATTACCATCAGATGGTCAGCACCATGCCATGCAGCCATTCTCATTCTTCTGATATCGTCCTCGAATCTTCCTGAAGCGATTTCAGTAGTGATTACCGGCAGCGGCTGAGGGTCGATGTTTCCGAAATATTTTGCAGGAGGAAGTCCTACACTGTTCTTTAACGGTTCTGAACAATCCTTGTATTCAAAAGGTCCCATTTTGAGTCCCGGAGCAGGCTTTCTCCATGTCCAGCCTCTTCTTCTCGGTTCATATTTGTCCAGGTCCTTCATGATTTCACGAACGTCTAACTTTTCATTTGGTTCCAGTTTGAAATCTGCCATCTTATTTACCTCCCTTGAACAAATCTACTGCTTCATCCCAATATTCACCGGCAGCAAGTTTTTCGCTCGCTTCTCTGATGGATATGTCTTTAGCCTTTGAAATTTTGTATACCACATGGCCAGCTCCATGTCCCATCAGACCTCTGTCCATGCATCCTTCAACAATTTTCTGAGTATCCAGTGATGATACACCCATTCTCAGAAGAACTGATCTCTCAACTGAAGGAGTTGTGTTCTTTCTTCCAAGTTCAAGAAGAGGATCGACAACCTGTGCTGTCAGCTCCCAAAATCTATTGTAGAGTTCTTCGTCAGTCAGATTAGCAATATGCTGTCTGCGCTGTTCAAAATCGTCTGCTCTTTTCATCCTTTTTCTCCTTTTCTGATTTTTATATCAGGCCTGCTGTTAGAGAAGGCCGTTTTCTTCGAGAGTTTTTACAACGAACTCTCTGTCTGTCTTTGTTTCTTCAGCCAGGAACTGAAGGTCTTCTTCTGTAGGTTTAACGCCTGCTCTCTTAACGGCCTTCTTGATAAGCGACTTTCTGAAACGATTGACGTCGGCTTCCTTGTATTTAAAGAGGGCCGGGCTTGAAGGTAGAACAACGCTCTTTCCCGGTACTTCTTCTGCGGGATCTCCGAATCTTACATCGATTCCGTTTTCCTTGGCAAATGCCAGCTGTGGCTGAACGTGCTTTCCTGCGCCGGTGTATTCTGTTTCAGATACTACGAGAATTGCATCTTCAGGCAGTTCCTGTGCCAGTGAGAATGCAGCTGCCAGCGCTGTCTGTCCTGCAGGTCCTCTCTCGAGACCTTCAAGCTGGGCCAGCATTTCTGTCATGTACATAACCTCGCCCTGAGTTGTTGTAACGTATCTGTCAAGATATCTGAGCGGTCTTGCTGCTGATCTCGGAACGTCACTGTGATCAGGATCTGTAGCATAAGGAACACCGAAGCCTGTATGTCCTGTAGTGCATGATTTCTTGTTGAAGTCAACGTCTGATGCCATGGAAAGACCTGTCAGGTCAATTGATGCTGCAACTATTGTTGCATCGCAGCCTGCAGCCTTGGCACCGCGGGCAGTTCCTGTAACCATTCCGCCTCCTGCAGTTGTGCACACGATCATGTCAGGATCCTTGCCCAGCTTTGTTCTGCACTGCTGAACGATTTCATATCCCAGTGTATCGATACCTGCAATACCGAACGGTGAGTAAAGTGAAGCGTTGAAGTAGCCTGTATCCTCAAGAATTGAGAGGAATGAGTAAAAAAGCTCCGGTCCTACTGTCAGCTGAACGACTTCTGCTCCGAGCGCCTCGCACTTTCTTGCCTTTTCAACGATTTCAGGCTGTCCTACTCCGTTGGAGTCATAGCATTCCTGAACGATGATGCACTTCAGCCCCTGCATTGCAGCCTGTGAAGCTACTGCAGCACCATAGTTGCCGGATGTTGCAGCCATAACGCCCTTGTAGCCCAGCTTCTTTGCATGAGCAACGGCACATGCAGCTCTTCTGTCTTTGAAGGAACCTGATGCATTGGCAGCTTCGTCTTTAGTGAATATTCTTGCACCGTATCCCGGTTTTGCATATTTTCTTGCCAGCTTGGTAATGTTTCTCAGCTCCAGAAGCGGAGTGTCGCCAACACCGAACTGGCTCTGAATTCTGTTAACTTCCTGAAGAGTATATCCTGTGGAAGTCATAAGCTTTTCATAGTCGAACGAAATAGGTGACTGTTCAAATTCCGCATAGTCGAGGCCCAGAGCATCCTTCTGGATTTCGTTGGAACGTCCCATTACGGATGCATAATCCTTAGCTAATGTCATTATTTGTCACCTCCTATTTCTGCCATTTCTTCTCTTAACTGTTTATCTATCTGAATAAGTTCAGGTACAAATACGCCATAGCTGTGAGTGTAATAAGGGAAATCGTCGATCATAGTTCCCTTTACAATACGTCCTACTGCTGTCTCTACAGTAACTTCATCGCCGATTTCGGCACTTTCGTCCTGCAGGAAGCCCTTTGTCCACTGTTCAAGGTCGCACTTCTGTGTATCGTCAGGAAGCTTGGCAGTTCTCTCGTCAGCTTTCAGAACAACACTGTGGATGCGAACCCAATCGCCTTTTTTAGCCATTTTGATTCTCCTTTTTCATAGTTTGATCTTGGGGCACCCTGGACGCGGCGTGCCCCCTGTCAAAGTATTTTATGTCTCTTATGAGTGAGTTGTCTGTTATATTATTGATTATTTTACAATTTTCTTTTCAGGCCTGATTTTGTTTCTCATGTCGCCCATTACTGCACAAGGAATAGGCAGTGTAATCATTGTCTGAAGTCCAGGTTCAGCATTGATGATGTTAGGGATGCTGTTTGCAATCATAGCGATAGTTCCGAGGCCGCCTTCAACCTCAGGGCTGTTAACCATGTTGATTGCAGGAGTTCCTTCGATGATTACATAGTCGCCTGTGTTGATTCCAACCTGTTCAGGTTCGATCTGCTGCGGATGCTCCATTCTTACTTCCATACCGTTTGACAGTTTGGCGTCAGCTACCATTGCAACACCTGCACATGAGCCTGCAGCTGCAAATCCATAAGGTGATTTCCTGTCAACATCTGTCTGGATAGGTTCCATATCCTGTGCGAATTCTTCTACAGTAAGTCCCAGACCTTCAGCCATCATGCCAACTGATTCTGCGAATCCAACATGACCTGACATAGTTCCTTCAGCTTTTCTCTTATTGAACTCATCAATTGAAATACCGATTCCCTGTTCTTCCATTACTGTAGGGCCGAATGGTGATAATGAATTAACTCTCTTTGAAAGGATGTGCTTAACATCTACCATGCATCCTGTCATTACCAGCACCAGCAGATCCATGATGTGTCCAGGGTTGATTCCTGTTCCCAGAACTGATACTCCGTTAGCTTTAGCGATTTCATCAAGCTGCTTGGCCAGTTCAGGTTCCTGAGCTGCAGGGTAAGCCATTTCTTCAGCTGAAGTGATAACGTTGATGCCCTGTTCCATAACGAACTTGAGTTTAGGGAAAACTTTAGCTGTGAATGAGTCTGTGCATACAATTACTACATCAGCAGCACCTGGCTTGATAACATCTTCAGCAGTTCCCATGATAACGTCTTCTCTATCTCCTCTTTCAACTTCGATGATAGGAAGGTCAAACATTGACTTGCCTACTCTGTCGCCGATTTCAACAGCGCCTACGATGTCAACGCCCTTTTTCTTTAAAAGCATGTTGGCGATTCCGCCGCCCATAGCGCCAAGACCCCAGATAATTACTTTTACATTCTGCATTTCCGTTCTCTCCTTTTCATCACTTAAAATTTAATTTCAGTTTTTTCTTCAAATCCAATTCCTTCAGATTTCTCACAAAATCTTAACTGCTTATATATTAAGCAAGCCTCATGCCAAAGGCAATTATATTTTTTGTATTTTCTGAAACGTTGAAATTCAGCCATTTCCGACTTTCCTATAATAAAGAATTAATCTTAATGTATAATTATTTTCACATTTTGCGCAAAAATAATTGCAGGTATTATGCAATTATTTTTGCACAATACCTGCAGTCGTCCTGTACGTACTGCTCTGAATGCCCATTATACTGCATCAGAGGCCATATTTTTTTATCTTGTGCTGCAGATTCTGTCTTATCATTCCAAGGTCCTTGGCAGTTTTGGAAACATTGCCTTCGTTCTTGACAAGATGCTGCTGGATAACAGTCTTCTCAATACCTTCAAGATATTCCGAAAGGGTCGACGATTCTCTGGAAAACTCCGACACCAGGGGAGATGTCTGGCTGTAGCTTCTGCTTATATTTATATCCTTGTCAGTCAGCACATGGCTGTTATCTGCCAGAGAAATAGCTGCCATGATTATGTTCTCCAGTTCACGCACGTTGCCGGGATAATCATACTGCTGAAGTTTTTCAAGTGCTTTATCCGATATCATCCATATCTCTTTGCCGTACCTGGCATTGTTTTTCTGTATGAAACGCTCTGCCAGAACCGGTATGTCCTCTTTCCTCTCCCTGAGAGGTGGGATATGCAGATTGACAATATTAAGTCTGTAATACAGGTCTTTTCTCAGGGCACCTTCTTCAATCAGTTTTTCTGTCGGTTCATTGATAGTTGCGATAATTCTGACGTCAACCGGAATATCTTTCTCTCCGCCGACTCTTCTTATATAATCCTCCTGCAGCACTCTCAGCAGTTTACCCTGAAGTTCATAAGGCATGGCACTCACTTCATCCAGCAGCAGCGTACCTCCGCTGGCCTGTTCGAAAAGCCCTGCTCTGTCAACAGCTCCAGTGAATCCGCCTTTTGCCGTACCGAAAAGAATCCCTTCAAGAAGGCTTTCAGGAAGAGCTGCACAGTTCTGCGCCAGAAACGGTTTGTTTTTTCTCGCTCCTCCGTAATGTATGCTCTGGGCGAACAGTTCTTTTCCCGTGCCGGTCTCTCCAGATATCAGCACGGTGGCATCTGTCTTTGATGCCCTTCCTGCCAGGGATACCACTTCTCTGAACTGAGGACTGTTTCCCACCAGGCTGTCAAAAGTATATTTTTTTATCTTAGGGTTGCCGTTTATGTCCACCTTTGACTCATCGTATTCATCATGAGCCATGCTGCTTTCCTGCAGTTCCAGTATTGTATCGCTCATGTTCTTGATATTGGTTATATCTTTGGCAACCTCTATGGCTGCAACAACTTTACCGTCCACTTCTATAGGCATTGTGCTGTTGATAGTGGTTACCTGTTTACCGTACACATTTAGATATGTCTGCTCTTTATTTATCGTTGCCTCATTGAGCTTCAGAGCTCTGTAAAGAGTACTCTGGCTCTCGGGAATGAAGGAAAATGCTTCCCTGAAAGGCTTGCCCAGCACATCTTTTACGCTTATTTTCTCCAGCTTTGCCATTTCTTCATTGTACACTATGCTTTTACCGCTGCTGTCCACAATATGCATTCCTTCGCCCATTATTTCCGAAGCAGTCTGCAGTATTGCCTGATAGTCCTTTGCCCTCAATTCGCTCTCCTTCACTTCCGGATATCTTCGTGTGATATACTCATGTTTCAATTAAATTGTACCACATCAGGGCCACCAGTGCAAATATTTTTGCACTGGTGGCGGGGCTGCCGGCTGAGCGCTGTGGTAGATGAGGTTTGGGACTCTGGCTAGGTGCTGGGTGCGGGGGGAGAGATGCAGGGGGATGAGATCCGAGAGGCTGGTGTGATACTGTGCCGATGGATGCGGGCTGTGCCTGAGGTTGTTGGCGTTGATGGTGCTGGGGTGGCGGTAATGCTGGAGCAAAGTTAAGGCAGTCTGAGATAGCCGGCTTGAATTCGGATCCGAAACTGGCTTTCCCAATAATTCTCCTAAAGTTTTCCATTTCGCTGTGATTTAATGTGTCCGGCTCACCGAGAATTTACGAAATCGGCTGATTCATACCCCGATTTCGTAAATTCTCGGGACTACCATGGAATAAACGACTGAATAAACGACGGCAAAATTCCTGCCGACATTCATTGACATATTTTTTTCGGAAAAGTATACTATTATCATATGCGCAGAACGGAGGTTTCCATTATGAAAAAGAAACTCGTATTCATAGGTAACAGTATCGTAAACGGTTTCCCATGGAAGCGCAGCCAGTGTTTCGTATCTCTGGTTCGCGAAAGCACGGGTTATGATGTGTTTAATAAAGGCATCAATGGTGATACCACCGGTAATATAATGAGAAGATTCGGTAAAGATGTAATCGGCAATAACCCTGATCAGGTTTTTATCCTGACGGGTACCAATGATTTTATATACGACAATCTGTCTCCTGCTCAGGTATACATGAATATTGCCGCTATGGCAGAGACTGCTGCTGATAACGGCATCTGTCCCATACTGATTACCCCGCTTCCTGTCGATGCCGAAATGGCTTCCAGACTCTGGATGACAGGATCCGTCACAGATTACAGCGAGGTCAACCGACAACTGGAAGAACTCAGCAGAATTATCAGAAACGGTGAACTCGAGTTTATAGATCTGAACAGAGAATACCGGAAATGCGGACTTTATCATGACGGAGTCCATCCGACTCCCGAGGGGCACGCATTCATTGCTCAGGTCATACTGCGCAGAATAAATCAGGATATTACATTATAACAAGGAGCACTTTAAGTTATGAGACTCAGAAAAGAAATCGACGAAATGCAGGAAAAGGACATCCTGCTTATTGCAAAAATATCAGATGCCCTGGCTCACCCTGCCAGAATCAAAATCTTCAGATACATAATGCAGCAGAACAAGCTGCGTGAAAAAGTATGCAACAAAGACCTTGTCGCATATTTCGACTATTCCCAGGCGACTATATCACAGCATGTCAAAAAACTGAAGGATGCCGGCCTGATTGAAGTCAGGAAAGAGGACAGGTATTCCTTTTATTATGTCCATCTCGGCACTCTAAATGACTATCTGGTTGCCACCAAAAAGTTCGAAAATATGGAATCGTGATTCCTTCTCAATAAAGGCTTCGTCAATAACCGAGCCTTTTTTGTTTACGCATATCAGCTTGAGTTTCCTGCTGTCGGCAGTCACAAGCTGATAATTATAGCCTTTTCGTATTACCTTTTTCGCATAAGCAGGAGCATTGTTTCCCGTATAAAACCTGCTTTCCATATCACCGGAATTACCCATCACATACGTTATACCATTTATTCTGCAGCTCCTCATATAGACATGCTGATGCCCCGACAGCACCAGATCCACACCGCCCTTTTCCATTATCGGTGACCACAGCTTTCTTATCTCAGGCGACACGGTATCCCTGTTATGCAGACCATAGGGCGGATGATGCACTACAACAATGTTCCACGATTTCCCGCTTTCTGCCAGAATCTCCGCAAGCCATTCTTCAACAGCCGATTCACACCTTTCCCAGGCTGCCTCTCCCAGTTTTTCCTTTCGTTCATCAGTCAGAAACGAACTGTCCATCATTATAAACCTGCAGCAGCCCTGATCAAAATAATAGAAGCTTTCCTTGAGCACCTTTATATCCGGGCCGTTCAAAGGCATACAGAACAGTTTCTTATAAGTGTTGTTGGAAGAAGCCCCCTCGTGATTCCCCGGCACTGTCATAAGCGGCAGACGGCTGAACAGCCCGCTGTTTTCAAAGAAGCCCTTCCACTGCCTGCTGTTTGTGGGTCTGCTCACTATATCACCGCCTATAACTGCGAAATCCACATCCCTGTTCTGTTCATACAGCAGCTGTGCACCTGATGCCCATTGTGCATAATCCTCAGACTTCACCTGTACGTCTCCCATATATATAAATGAAGTTTTTCTGCCATCATCAGGGGCTCTGAAGGTTCCCGACCATTCAGCTTCTCCATCTGTACTGATCTCATAATGGTACTCCTGATCGGGTTCAAGGTCTGTCAGAGTCACAGAATTTCTGATATACTTATCTCCGAACACAGCCTGGCTTTCTGTCTGAAGATATCCCGCCTGCTGAACTTCTGCAGAAGTCCTGCCATACCTGAAGTACGACGTGCAGTCAGTGTGCCCTTTCCAGCTGACCGTCACAGTATCGCTGGTCTCTCCGAGGGAAAGTATCAGCTGTGCAGCCTCCTGTCTGTCCGAGCTGCTGTCGTGGGTCAGAGTCTCGTTTACCTGCACCGCATTATCTTCCCCGCCGTAGCTGCAGACATAACAAATCACACATAAAAGTCCGGCAGTAAATATTCCGGATATTATGAGTACAGCTGCAAACCATCTGCGTTTTCGCTGAATATCTCTCCACATAAAAAAACCTCCTTCTGTTTATGGTGCACAGATAAGAGGTTTTTATCAGCGTTTCTGACTGTTATATTTATCTGAGTTCATCGATGCCCAGATTTGCCAGTTCATCAGCTCTGTTGTTCATCTCGGTGACATGCATGAAATCATCAAAGGAAAATTCAGCACCGTTCCATTCCACGAATTTCTGATACAGCTTATCAAGACTGGCTGCACTGCTGCTCAGATTCACATGTCCCTTCACACGATAAAAGCTTATCTCGTGACTGTCGATATATGGCAGCAGCTGTTTCCAGAGATCCTGGTTTTCGACGGGTTTTCTGGATGCTGTCTTCCAGCCGTTCCTGAGCCACCCGGCATACCATTTTTTTCTGAAGCAGTCCATCAGATAGCTGCTGTCGGAAAAGACATGGATGGTCTGACCGTCTTTTTTGAGAGCCTGGAATGCAGACAGCAGCGCGGTCATCTCCATTCTGTTGTTTGTCGTGTTACGCTCGCTCCCATAGAGCTCCTTTTTCGCGGAGCCGAATTCAAGTATCGCTCCCCAGCCGCCCAGATTCTCATCATTCTGATTTCCCGAGCAGCCGCCGTCAGTATATATCCTCAGGATCCTGTCGTCTCTCATTGTACCCTCCGTTCAGATGCAACGCATTCTGTCAGCTTGCCCAGGAGATCTGAAATCATTTCATGAGTTGCCTGACAGCTCTGGGCGAAAAGCTCCATCAGAAAATCAAGTTTGATCTGCTGCACCTCATCTATATCCTCCGTAAGCATGTCGTAGTAGTTTTCATCGAACTCGGCATGGCAGGTATTATCCTCCAGCAGCAGGTGCTCAACAGAAAAAGATGTATCGATGAGTTTGTCCTCATCAAAAATCAGTCCCAGTCCTCCGCAGAGAAAAATGCAGTCCCCCACCAGAACCTCCGTTATATTTTCAACAACTCCTTCAAATATTTCTCCTGCTTCCTCATAAGCCTCAAGAGCATCGCTCACATTGATATCGATGGCAGCCTCACCGTCTGCCGCGAATCTTACTTCGCAGAGAAAAAGCGGTACTGCGTTTATCATCGGTTCTGTGTTCTGTATATCGTTCATATCCGTTCTCCTTTATTCATTTATCCAGCGCACCATGCCTGCACCCATGGCATCATTTGGTCGTTCGGTAAATCCGAATTTCCTGTAAAAGCCTTCATTGCCCGTTGTAGCCATCAGGTTCACCATGATACAGCGACCATCACTGCTGAGTGAATCGAAATATTCACTTATGTTTGTCATAAGCTGCCTGCCGATACCTTTTCCCTGATATTCAGGAAGCACCATGACATCTGCCACAAGAGTCATATAACCTCCATCACTCACGACTCTCGCCATTCCCACAGGCTTGTCTCCATCCCAGGCTGCGGTAAGGTATGCCGAATTATCCAGCCCTGTCTGTGCCTGAGCTCTGTCCAGCACTTTCCATCCCACAGCCTGTCTCATTCTATTGTATTCATCCACCGGCATGTCTGATCTGTATATTATCATCTTTACCTCCCTGATATCCCTGCTGAAAAGGGCTGCTCTTCATGGCTGATTATACCATATTACCGGCAGCTGATAAATACGGCTTCATTGACTTTTCTCATAAATTGGAGTATCTTTGTAAAGTGAATTAATGCGATATTACAAGGAGACCTTACAATGTCATTACAGTTCTGTTCCTTCGCCAGCGGAAGCAGCGGGAACTGCTATCTTATAAAAAACGAAACATCTGCCCTGCTCATCGATGCAGGAATTTCGGGCAAAAGAATTTTTCAGGCACTGGAGGATACTTCTACCCCTCGGGAGATGGTCAAGGCACTGCTCATCACCCACGAGCACATTGATCATGTAAAAAGTATTCCCATCGTCACAAAAAAATTACCCAATGTTTCAGCTTATGCCAATGAGGCCACGTGGCAAAGCATTGAACGCCCGGTTGCCCCGGAAAAACAGCGGATATTCACAACCGGAGAGGATTTTGAGATAGACGATTTCCTGATCAGGCCATTTCCTATCCCCCACGATGCTGCAGAGCCGGTGGGCTTCTCAGTATACTGCGGCGGCAGTCAGATAAGCATAGTGACGGACGTGGGTTACATAACAGATGAAATATTTGATGAAATAATCAATGCGGATCTGCTGATGCTGGAAGCAAACCATGAGGAAGAAATACTGCTGATGGGAAATTACCCGTATGCACTGAAACGCAGGATACTGGGCGACAACGGTCATCTTTCCAACGTCAATGCCGGCAGATGCCTGTGCAGTCTGGTGGAAGCCAGGAACAAGAAACGTCAGGTCCTGCTGGGCCATCTCAGCCGCGAGAACAACGATCCGTCTGTAGCAATGCTGGCAGTCAGGAACACCCTTATGGAGAACAATATCATTCCGGGAAATGAGCTCAAGCTTGAAGTCGTGCTGCGGGACTGCTGCAGCTGTATTTATGAGGTGTAAAACGCACGTGAGCGGCACGTCATCAGAGAATCGAGGTGTAAAATGAACGTAACCATTCTGGCCGTAGGAAAGCTCAAGGAAAAATACTGGCGGGACGCTGTCGCCGAATATTCCAAAAGACTTAAGAGCTACTGCAGCCTGCAGATAACAGAAATAAAAGAAAGCCCTCTGCGGGCCAACCCCTCGGCAGCCGACGAGGAGGCTGTTAAAATCGCAGAAGGTGCTGATATACTGAGTAGAATCAGGTCATCCGATTATGTTATCACGCTGGAAATCAAAGGCAAAGGTCTCTCGTCCGAAGCACTGGCACAGAAAATAGAAGCTCTTGCCATTGACGGCAAGAGCAGTATCATATTTGTCATCGGCGGATCACTGGGACTTTCAGAAGAAGTCAGCAGTCGAGCCGATTTTAAGCTTTCCTTCTCAGCAATGACCTTCCCTCACCAGATGATGCGGGTGATCCTGCTGGAGCAGATATACAGAAGCTTCAAGATAAACAGGCATGAAGCATATCATAAATAGCTGCCGTCCATAAAGCTATACTACCCATCAGCCGGCTGCGCTCACTGCGTCCTTCATGGACTTCACATACTCTCCAATATGTGCAGGCGCATCCTTACCGTACTTTTCCAGAATCTTGATAATGGCAGATCCGACAATGGCACCATCAGAAATGCCCGCCATCTTTGCAGCCTGCTCAGGTACAGATATACCGAAGCCGATTGCACACGGGATATCCGTGTTCGCTCTTACAAGCTCCACCATTCTGCCCAGATCCGTGTTTATTTCACTGCGTGTACCCGTAACACCAAGACTTGATACCACATACAGGAATCCTTCTGCCTCGGAAGCAATGCGGGCGATTCTGTTTTCAGAAGTCGGTGCAATCAGAGAAATCAGATCCACACCGTAATCCCTGCATACATCCAGGAACTCTTCCTTTTCCTCAAAAGGCAGATCCGGCAGTATCAGCCCATCAATACCAACCTCATCACACAGTGAAATGAATTTCTCGGCACCATATGAAAACACCACATTGGCATATGTCATGAAAACCATTGGTATTTTCACGTCCTGCCTCAGTTCGCGCACCATTTCAAAAATCTTATCTGTGGTCACCCCGCCTGAAAGAGCACGTATATTGGCCGCCTGAATCACAGGCCCTTCAGCGGTCGGGTCAGAGAACGGTATCCCCAGCTCAATAAGATCCGCTCCCGCACGCACCATCTCACGTACAGCCGCAGCTGTAGTTTCAAGATCCGGATCCCCGCAGGTTATAAACGGAATAAAAGCTTTGCCGTTTTCAAATGCTGATTTAATATTACTCATGGATATCCTCCCCTCTGTACCTTGCAATAGCCGCACAATCCTTATCTCCGCGACCGGAAATC
>JALEQY010000097.1 GCA_022763735.1 Clostridiales bacterium | reverse complement strand
TTTTTCTTAATTAATTCTTAAATATTTACCCCATTTCATATTAAAACTTTTCATGGCATAATAACCATGGAGGTTGGAAAAATGTACAACATATTAATATGCGATGACGAGAAAGACATCGTCTCCGCTCTCAGAATCTATCTTGCAAGTGAAGATTATAATTTATTTGAGGCATATGATGGCAGGCAGGCGCTTAAGGTGATCGAAGACAACGATATACATCTGGTGCTGCTTGATATCATGATGCCTGAACTGGACGGAATACAGGTTATAAGCAGAATACGTGAAAACAGTAATATTCCTGTGATATTCCTGACAGCAAAGAGTGAGGATACCGACATGATACTGGGGCTCAATATAGGAGCAGATGATTATATCACCAAACCGTTCAATCCTGTTGAGGTTATTGCCAGAGTCAGGTCACAGCTGAGACGATATATGATCCTCGGGTCGGCTCCTGTAAAAAGAAATGTGCTTGCTGCCGGAGATATCACTCTCGATGATATGTCTAGAGAGGTCTGTCTCATGGGGGAAGCCGTAAGTCTGACACCAAAGGAATACGGCATTCTGAAATTTCTTTTGGAAAACCAGGGACAGGTATTTTCTCCT
Source organism: Clostridiales bacterium (assembly GCA_022763735.1). Lineage (GTDB taxonomy): Bacteria > Bacillota > Clostridia > Peptostreptococcales > Anaerovoracaceae > Lentihominibacter. The sequence goes on along the minus strand of JALEQY010000097.1, from coordinate 21,071 downwards.
GCGGAGATATATTCAAACGTATGGAAAGAGGACGCGTTCGGGGCTGAAGGGACCGTAGCTGTACATATCAGGCATCTGCGTGAAAAACTTGAAATCGATCCGGAAAATCCCAGACATATTAAAGTGGTCTGGGGACAGGGGTATAAAATAGAATAATTATTGTTTGTATGGAAAGGTGGTAAAGAATGAACAGGATCAGAGAAAGTCTTGCTGCCAAGACTGCGGCATTTATCATAACAATACTGTGTGCTGCTGTATTGGTGATGTCTGGTATAGTAATTGCTGTAAATATTGAAAACCAATGGTATTCAATGGATGAATCTGAGGTTGTAAATGATGTTGCTTACCAAATGGCACTTGATGTCAATTACACCATTGCTGATAATATTTACTATGGGTATGATGAAATATCGGAAACAGTGGTTTCGGATGATTATGAACTTTTTCAAGGGGAAGCTGAATCAGATGCATTAGGCTACATTATTACGTCAACGGATAAAAATGTTTCATTTGGAAGCAAAGCAAAGCCATATAAAAAACGTATTGTAAACAGTGAACTTATAAAATCAGAAGATGCCTTGAAATATGATTTTAGTCATGACAATCTGAATATTCAAGTGTATTTAGACCTGACCGATATAAGCAGGCTTCCTGCTTCATTGCGCAGTGAGTATATAATTAGCATTGAAGCCTACACTTATCGTAATATGGCCATAGCGGCGGCAGCAGCAGGAGTGATCGCTGCAGTCATATGTTTTGTCTTCCTGATGGCAGCAGCAGGACATAGTGAAAAGAGAAGTAAACAAAAAATCAGGACAATAACGGACAGGATTCCACTCGAAGTGTTTGCAGCAGTTGCTGCAATAGTATCAGTATGTCCGGCTGCAGCTTCTGATATAAGTGGTAATAAAGTTTTGGTGGCTGCGGTGCTGACTGTATGTATTTCAGCAGTGGCAGCTGCCTGGCTGGGATTTATAGTTGCATCTGCAGTTAAAATCAGGCATCATACTTTCAAAGAATCATCAATAATATACAGATTTATCGTATGGGTATTGAAAGTACTGAAGTGGATCTGCAGAAAGATCATTTTTATCCTGCAGGGGATACCGATTGTATGGAAAAGTACGCTGATTCTGCTGGCCGGAATCATAATCAATTTTATTATAGTCGTTATGATTTGCAGTTCGTATAATCCTGCACCGGCATTATTCCGCTGGTTCATAGGAGCAGCTGTGACGCTGGCAGCAGGGATATATATTGCACTTTGTATGAGAAAACTAAGAGAAGCTGCACATCGTCTGGCCGAAGGTGATCTGGAGTATCAGGTGGACAAAAAGGGTCTTTTTCTTGATCTGGCGAAGCATGCTGAGGATCTTAACAGCATCGGTCAGGGAATGTCCAGAGCTGTGGAAGAGAAGATGAAAAGTGAGCGTTTCAAGACAGAACTCATTACCAATGTGTCTCACGATATCAAAACACCGCTGACATCAATAATAAATTACGTGGACCTGCTCAAAAAAGAAGAAATTGACAACGACAGAGCTGTTGAGTACATTGAGGTGCTGGATCGCCAGTCTTCAAGAATGAAAAAGCTTATAGAAGACCTTGTTGAAGCATCGAAAGCGGCTACAGGTGCAATGAAACTCAATCTGGAAAAGTGTCAGGTTGATGTACTGATGATGCAGGTGGCAGGCGAATATAAAGAGAAAGCAGAAAAAGCTGAATTGAGTATAATATCCAGACAGCCGGATAAAAAAATAGAAATAATTGCAGATGGCAGGAGCATGTGGAGAATATTCGATAATCTGATGAACAACATCTGTAAGTATTCGCAGTCGGGTACAAGGGTGTATCAGATACTTGAACAGCATGGAGACAAAGCTGTGATCACATACAAAAATACATCCAGATATGAGCTTGATATCACAGCAGAAGAACTGATGGAGCGTTTTGTGCGGGGTGATAAATCCAGAAGTACAGAAGGAAGCGGGCTGGGTCTGTCCATAGCAAAAAATCTCACAGAACTTAACGGAGGAACATTTGATATAAGCATTGACGGGGATCTGTTCAAGATTGTAATGAAGTTCAGCTGTATTCAGGCAGGAGAGGCTTAAGGCCTCTCTTTGTTTTTTTTGCTGTGATACATGATTTATTTATGATATAATAAATAAGTTATCTTATAATTATTATCAGCAAGAGGATTACATATGGGATTTATAGAATTTATTTTTGCCTGCATGCTTATTATACCTGTTGCACTGCTTATGTGGTTCCTTCTGAACAAGCTTTCGGAAGATATGAAGGCTGCTGCCAGAAGATCTGCAGAGGAAGAAGCTGCGAGAAAACAGAATGCGTCCGGAAACATGCAGCGGAACAGCAGAAAATATGCTCCCGGATATAACAGACCACGGGAGACGCAGGTACCGCACAACAGCCATTATGAGGCAAGGTCTTTTGGAAGCTCTGCTGCTGAAATCAGACGCAGGGAACAGGAGAAACGTGATGCTTCACAGAAAGCTGCACATGGGCATAAAATAGAGAAACCAGAAAAAGAATTAAGCAAACGTAAACGAAGAAAAGCGAGAAAACAGAGAAAAAAGGATAAAGAACAGCAAAGATGAAGAAGGGATATTTCATATCTTTTGAAGGAGTCGACGGCTCCGGGAAATCGACACAGATCATGTGTCTCAAAGAGTATCTTGAAAAAAAGGGATTTGAAGTTCTGTTAACCAGAGAGCCGGGAGGCACTGAAATCGGTGAAAAGATCCGCAGAATAATACTCGATCCCGAGAACATGGAGATGTCAGCAATGACAGAGGCTATGCTGTATGCGGCTTCGAGGGCGCAGCATGTTGAAGAAGTGATAAAACCGGCAATTGAGTCAGGTAAAGTAGTCATATGTGACAGGTTTGTAGATTCAAGTATCGCTTATCAGGGATTCGGACGGGGTCTTGGAGAATGCGTGGAAATAATTAACAGATATGCTGCAGGAGAATGTATGCCGGATGTTACTTTCCTGCTGAAGGTTAAGCCTGTTATCAGCGGTGACAGAATCAGAAACAGAAAGCTGGACAGAATCGAGCAGGAAACTTCTGAATTCCACCAGGCCGTATACAATGGATATGAGAAGCTGGAAAATGATTTCCCCGACAGGATAATAGCTGTAGATGCTGCACGGTCAATAGATGAGATATGCAGCGATATAATAAATCATGTCAGTAAACTGATCGGGCAGAAAAAGGGTGAGATGACAGATTATGCATTTTAATAACCAGTCCGGAAATGATATTTTAATAGAGCGTCTTGAAAGTGTTATCAGAAATGACAGAGTATCACATGCGTATCTGCTGGAAGGGCCGCTTTCTGCTGATAAGAAAGGTTTCGCAGAATCTTTTATAAAGGGTATACTGTGCAGCAGGAAGCTTGGAGAAAACTGCGGGGCTTGCGGTATATGTGACAAGATCGATCACGGCAATCATGAAGACCTGATACTTATAACTGCCGAATCAGGCAGGATAAAGGATGCGGATATTGTGAGCATGCAGGACAGGCTGAAGACAAAACCTTTCGGTGAACGTAATGTTGTAATTATCGATAATGCTGATACAATGACACTGAGAGCTCAGAACAGGCTGCTCAAAACTCTGGAGGAACCGCCGGGGATGGCAGTTATATTCCTGCTTTCGGAAAATATGGAACACCTGGCACAGACCATACAGTCAAGATGTGTTAAATACAGGATAAACTATGACGGCAGTGACGGATATGATTTCATGATGGATAAAGCATCCAAAATAGCTGAAATGGCTTTCAGAAGGTGCCCGTTTTACAGAATGAAAGATGAAGCGGAGGATATATTCAAAGATGACGTGAAAACTGCGGCATTTCTTGACAGTCTTGAAATGGTGTACAGAGATATGCTGATAAAAGGGAGTGACAGTATATCAATGTACAAGGATGATGATATAATAAAAAACATATATGCTGTGGAGGCTGCGGGCAGACGGATCAGTCAGGGAGTATCACCGGCATATTCATTAAAGAAATTATTATTAACAATCGGAGGATAGATAAATTATGACTACTGTAGTAGGCGTTAAATTTAAGGAAGCAGGCAAGCTGTATTATTTCAGCCCTGGTGAAAATCAAGTTGAAGTGGGAGACAATGTTATTGTTGAGACTGCCAGAGGCCTGGAGTTCGGTAAAGTCACTCTGGGTGCAACAGAAGTGAAAGAATCGGATCTTGTAGCGCCGCTTAAAAGCATTATCAGAAAGGCCAATGAGAAGGACAGGAAAAAGCACGAAGAAAATCTGGCAAAAAAGGAAGAGGCTATGAGGCTGTGCCAGGAAAAAGTCGATGCGCATAAGCTTGAAATGAAGCTTATTGATGTTGAATATACTTTTGATAACAGCAAAGTGGTATTCTATTTTACTGCAGACGGCAGGGTGGATTTCAGAGAACTTGTAAAAGATCTTGCAGCAGTATTCAGGATGAGGATAGAACTGAGGCAGATCGGAGTCAGAGATGAAGCCAAAATGCTGGGTGGAGTCGGAAACTGCGGCAGAGGACTGTGCTGCAGCACATGGCTTTCGGATTTCGAACCTGTATCTATTAAAATGGCAAAGGTGCAGAATCTGTCTCTTAATCCATCAAAAATATCAGGAATATGCGGCAGGCTTATGTGCTGCCTCAAGTTTGAGAATGATGTCTATACACATATGAAAAAAGGGATGCCTTCTGTAGGTGAGAGAATCAGAACCCCTGATGGTATGGCGGTGGTTACAGATGTGAATATTCTCGAAAACATAATCAAGACAAGACTTGTTCTTGAAGAAGCTTCAAAGAGCAGCGACAGGGAAGAAAAACTCAGCACAGAATTCTATAATTACAAAAAAGAAGAGATTAAGAGAGTGTCCAGAAAACATAACAAGAAGAATGATGATGATCTTGGCGGCCTTGAAGGCGAACTTCTCAAGGAAATCAAGGAGCTAATGAAGGACTGATATATGGAACGTGTAGAAAACATCGGATTCGGAGATATGAAGCTCATACAGGATACTGATTATTTCTGCTATGGGATAGATGCTGTAATACTGGCTGATTATGCACATTCCATATGCCCTGATGCAGGCAGAATAGTTGATCTGGGAACAGGTAACGGAATTATTCCTGTAATACTGAGTCATAAAAACAAATCTGCTGAAATCACCGGAATCGAACTTCAGAAAGAGCCGGCGGAAACAGCAAGGCGGAGCTGTGAACTGAATGGTATTAAGGATCGTGTTTTTATCAGAAACGGAGATATTGCAGATCCGGAGACGTATTATGGCATTACTGCTGATGTGGTAACATGTAACCCTCCATATTTTGCTAGAGGCGGAGGAATTCCGAACGGTACAGGATCCAGATATACAGCACGTCATGAAACGACTGCTGTCTTTGAGGATTTTGTTAAAGCTGCGGCTTCTATACTGCAGGGAAAGGGCCATTTCTTTATTGTGCACAGGCCTTCCCGGCTTGTGGATATATTTTATTATTGCCGGAAATACAGGCTTGAGCCTAAAAACATAAGATATGTTGCACCAAGAGCTGGCGAAATCCCCAATATTGTTCTGGTACACTGTGCTGCAGGCGGAGGTAAGGAACTGAGAACCGGGAGAACTTTGTATGTGTATAATGAGGACGGAAGCTATACTGATGAAATAGAAAGAATATATGAGCGTAAATAGAGGATCACATAATTCTGCAGATGTATACGGATGCGAATATACCTGCAATATAACCTGCGAGGCCTGCGATAAAAGCATGCCTCATTTTTTTTACAGATGTAACTCCGAAATACAGTGCCAGAACATAAAATATGGTTTCACAGCTTCCCACCATAACGCCTGCTGCTCTGCCTGCGAAGGAGTCAGGTCCTACCTCATGCATTATTTTTTCTGCAACCACCAGAGAACCGCTGCCGGATACAGGGCGCAGAAAAATCAGAGAAATAAGGTCTTCCGGTATTCCCAGAAAATCGAATACGGGCTTTGATGTTTTTTCGATGAAATCCATGGCACCGGATGATGTAAGGGATTCAATTGCAATGAATATACCGATTATGAAGGGCAGGATATCAGCACATGTCCTGAGGCCTTCCCTGGCACCTTCAATAAATACATCATATATAGGTGTTTTTTTAATTATTCCGTACACGAGAATAATGGTTATGAGAATAGGAAGAAATAATATAGAAAATGTGCCAAGGATTTCAGACATCGGGATTTTTCCTTTCAAAGAGTTTACAGATCCAGACCGATACTATCATTGAAACAAATCCTGCAATAATAGATGGTATTATGATATCCTCGGGTGAGGCAGAGCCCAGATCGCTCCTTATTTTAATAACTGTGACAGGTACCAGCTGAATCATTGACATAGTGAGAGAAATAAACATGCACATTGCGTTGCTGGCATACCGCGAATGTCCGTTTTCCGCATCAAGAAGCTCCATTGCCCTGAGAGAAAAGATTGTGGCACTGTTGCCTGCTCCGAATATGTTCGCCATGAAGCTCATTATCATCATGGCTATAGTGCGGTCATTTTTCTCATGCGGGAAAAGATATTTCATAAGTGGTCTGACGGTGTGCGATATTTTTTCAATCAGTCCGGATTCCTCGGCTATTCTCATAAGTCCGCTCCATACGGCCATAATTCCTGCCAGCGTCAGAATGAATTCCACTGCTTCGGTGCAGCTGGACATAAGTCCGTCTGTGAATTCTGATGCACTGCCGTTAAGGACAGCAAAAAATATTCCCAGGAGAAGCATGAATCCCCATATATAATTCATCATAATAAACACCTCAAGATAAAGTATTCACTTGCGACAAAAATATGTTGAAAATATTTCCATTTTATGCGATAATAAAAGGGAACGGATCGGAGGTATATGTTATGAATGTAACAATTGATTTAAAGATTCTGGCATTAGTGATTATTTCTATAGCGTTGGTCGTTCTGATAATTTATCTGATACAGGTCATGCGAAGGCTTCTTGTGACACTGGATAAGACAAACAAGATACTGGCTGATGCAGAGATTATTTCAGATATTGCGGCGAACAGAAGCAAAGACGTTGACGGGATAATAAGCAATGTTTCAGAATCGGTTGCGTCTGTTTCGGAGGCGGTAAAGGGGAATAAGAATGCATTTGCTGCGGCTGCTGCTGTTGCCAAAGCAGTTATGGCTGTTAAGAATGCAGTGACAAAAGAAGAAGAAAAATAAGCCCGCCAACGGGTGAGAATATTGTACGAACAATTGAAAGGAGTTCAAGATGAAAGCTACAGGAATTGTTAGAAAAGTTGATGAGCTGGGCAGAATAGTATTACCGATAGAATTGAGAAGGACACTTAATATTGAAATCAAAGACCCTCTCGAAATCTACGTTGATGGAGAATCTATCATGCTCAAGAAGTATCAGCCTGCATGCGTTTTCTGCGGGAGTTCTGACAATATTAAACAGATAAAAGGCAAGAATGTATGTGCTAAATGTGTGAAAGAACTGCAGAGTTTATAATTCAGGAAGAAATCATTAAAGAAAAAGACGGAGAGTCCGTCTTTTTTTGTGTGAAAAGTTAAATGATGGCAACAATAAATAAGAGAAAGAGGTTTTGTCAATACGTTTTGCTCCCCTTACAGGTAAAACATGTGAAACCTCTTTCTTATCATATGTTGGTCTTGAAAAAAAATCAAAAACAAAGTATAATAAACAGGTTATCAAGTAAAGGTTTCGGAGGAATAAAGTGGCAAAATTCTTAGTACAGAAAAGCGCTCCGTTAAGGGGAGAGGTTACAATAAGCGGGTCGAAGAATGCGGTTCTGCCTATTATGGCAGCGACTCTGCTGACAGATGAACCATGTGTGATAAAAGATGTGCCGGCTTTGAGAGATGTTGAGGTTATGTGCAGCCTTCTTGAAAGCCTCGGGGCATCAGCAGAGAGAGATACGGATAACAGTACTGTATGTATTACAGCATCAGGGGATATTTCACATGAAGCGCCTTTTGATCTTGTTAAGATGATGAGAGCATCGATACTGGTGCTTGGTGCTTTAATCCTCAGAACAGGCAGAGCGGTAATTCCGCTACCAGGCGGATGTGCCATAGGTAAAAGACCGGTGGAGCTTCATCTCAAAGGCCTTAAAGCTCTGGGTGTTGTGATAAATGAGGAGCAGCTGGCAAGAGGTGTCGTAGATGCAAGTGCAGACAGACTGACTGGAAATACAATATATCTGGATTTCCCGAGTGTAGGTGCGACAGAAGTAATAATAATGGCGGCATCACTGGCAGAAGGTACAACAATACTTGAAAATGCTGCACAGGAGCCAGAAATTGTTGATCTGGCGAACTTTCTGAATAAGATGGGTGCCAGAATCAAAGGTGCCGGTACAGATACCATAAAAATAGAGGGCGTGGAAAAGCTCAGAGGGGTTGCTTCCCATCATGTTATTCCGGATCGTATCGAGGCGGGGACTTTCATGGTAGGTGCAGTTATGACCAGAGGCTGTGTACTGATAAAGAATGTGCTGCCAGATCATCTCAAAGCTGTGATAGCGAAGCTCAGGGAATGCGGTGCAGAGATAACAATGACTGATGAAGGTATGATAGTCAGAGGTGACAGAAATCCGATCAATTCCACAGATATAAAGACTCTGCCTTATCCGGGTTTTCCGACAGATATGCAGTCTCCTTTCATGGCGCTGCTTACGATTGCCAGTGGCCCGAGTGTTGTTATAGAAACAGTGTTTGAGAACAGGTTCATGCATGTCGGGGAATTCAACCGTATGGGTGCCAATATCAAGACTGACGGAAATTGTGCGATAATCCCGGGCGGCAAGGTTCTGCAGGGGGCACAGGTTGTTGCAACAGATTTGAGAGCAGGAGCAGCTGTGGTGCTTACAGGACTTGTTGCGGAAGGTACTACAGAGGTGTCGCAGATATATCATGTTGACAGAGGTTATGAGAATTTCGTATCTAAACTTAGAGATCTCGGTGCAAATATAATGAGAGTTGAAGAATAAAGTGATTATTTATCCCGGATATTTCATATCCGGGGTTTTTTGTATGTTTTCGTCCTCTTTGCAGATAATAGTAATATCATAACAAGGAGGGTCAGATATGAACGATCTTAAAGGAAGCAGGACATATGACAATCTACTGATTGCATATGCGGGAGAATCACAGGCAAGAAATAAGTACACTTATTTTGCATCGAAGGCAAAAGAAGAAGGCTACAGGCAGATAGCGGACATATTTGAAGAAACGGCGGCGAATGAAAAGGAACATGCCGAAATATGGTATAAGCATTTCGCAGGGATAGGAACCACAGTGGAAAACCTTCTGACTGCGGCTGAAGGTGAACATTATGAATGGAGCGAGATGTATGCTGATATGGCAAAAGTTGCCCGGGATGAAGGGTTTACAGAAATTGCGGAACAGATGGAGGGGGTCGCAGCAATAGAGCGGTTTCATGAAGAAAGATATATTAAATTAAGAGACAATATTGTACATGGCAAAGTTTTTGAAAAAGATGAAAACGCCATGTGGATATGCAGCAACTGCGGCCATCACCATTCTGGTAAAGAAGCTCCGCAGTTGTGCCCAGTGTGCAGACATGACAGGGGGTATTTCAGACTAGAGAAAGAAAATTATTGACTATAATGATAAAAACAGTTGACAAAGGCTTTTTTTGTGATAAAATAAATCTAAAGTTAGATAAAACTAACCAACAAAGAGGATATGTGCATATTTTATTTTGCAGTATATAAAGTACAGGAGAAAGTCATGAATTTAAGTGATGCCAATATTGAAAAAACGTATATCATAGAGGAGATAAAAACATACGATGAAGAACTGAAGTCATTTCTTTTTTCGCTGGGATGTTACAGCGGAGAACCTATCACAGTGATTTCCCATCTTAAAGGTGGATGTGTTGTGTCTATTAAGGAAGGAAGATATAATATCGACAAAGAAATAGCACAGGCTGTTCTGATTAACAGGACAGCCTGAACATAACAATAAAATAGTGGCAGGAGTCACTATTTTTTATGAGAATTGGTTAGTTATAAATAACTCAAGCAAAATATATGGATCAGTACAGGAGGGTATAATATGAGAATTGCTTTTGCAGGCAATCCCAACAGCGGCAAGACAACAATGTACAATGCTCTGACGGGAGAAAACGAGCGAGTTGGCAACTGGGCCGGAGTTACTATAGGAAAAAAAGAGAGTATTATTAAAAACGAATTTGCAGATACAGCAGATGAGCTTATTGCAGTGGATCTGCCGGGAGCATACTCAATGTCCCCGTTTACACCTGAAGAAGGAATAACAAGCGGATACGTGAGAAATGAAAATCCGGACGTCATCATCAATATAGTGGATGCAACCAATTTAAGCCGAAGTCTTTTCTTCACAACTCAGCTTCTGGAACTTGGGATTCCGGTGGTGGTAGCGCTGAACAAAAGTGATATAAATGAGAAACAGAATACACAGATCGATACGAAGCTTTTATCAGATAAGCTCAATTGCCCGGTTGTGAAAACAGTTTCAACATCTTCTGATCATCGGGGTTTGAAAGAAGTAGTGAAAGAAGCTGTAGCATTAAATGGAAAAGGGCAGAAGGCACCTTATCTGCAGGCGGAGATAGACCTTCATGATAAAGCTCAGGTAGAGGCAGAAGACAGAAAGCGTTTCAGCTTTGTAAATAAGATAGTAAAAGACGTTGAAAAACGCCAGGTGATGACAAAAGAAAGAAATTCTCAGGATAGAATAGATTCTGTGCTGACTAACAAGGTTGGCGGTATAATTATATTCGCTGCTGTAATGTACGCGGTATTCTGGATATCTCAGTCCGCGCTGGGGCCACTGGTCGCAGACTGGCTGGTAGGCTGGATAGAAACTTTCCAGGAATGGGTTTCAGGTCTTCTTGAAAATACTTCACCGTTGCTTCAGGCAATACTGGCTGATGGTATTGTCGGAGGTGTCGGAGCTGTAGTCGGATTCCTGCCGCTGGTAATGGTAATGTATTTCCTGATAGCTTTGCTGGAAGACTGCGGTTACATGGCACGTGTCAGCGTTGTAATGGATCCTGTATTCAAACGTGTCGGACTTTCCGGCAAGTCGATTATTCCGATCATAATCGGTACAGGATGCGGAATACCGGGAATCATGGCAAGCCGTACAATTCGTGATGAAAGAGAGAGAAGAGCTACGGCAATGCTTACTACATTTATTCCTTGCGGAGCTAAGATTCCGGTTATTGCATTGTTTGCCGGCGCGTTTTTCGCTGGAGCATCATGGGTGGCACCGCTGGTATACTTTGTGGGAATTCTGCTGATATTCCTGGGTGCACTGCTTATCAAGGCTGTTACAGGATATAAATACAGAAAATCATTTTTTATCATGGAGCTTCCTTCTTATAAAATTCCTAGCCTCAAGAGGGCATGTTTCTCCATGCTGGAACGTGCAAAAGCATACATAATCAAAGCCGCTACAATTATACTGGTCTGCAACTGTGTAGTTCAGCTGATGCAGACATTCAACTGGCATTTCCAGGTTGTTGAAGAGGGAATGGAAGACACATCGATTCTGGCTTCAATAGCTTCACCTTTCGCAGTACTGCTGATCCCACTGGGATTCGGAGCATGGCAGCTTGCAGCAGCAGCTATTACTGGCTTCATAGCTAAAGAAAATGTTGTAGGCACACTGGCAGTAGTATATTCACTGACGAGATTCATCGATGTGGAGGAACTTGCTATGACCGGCGGTGCCAATGAAGTGGCAATGACAATGGGACTTACATCGGTTACTGCCTTGGCATATCTGATGTTCAACCTTTATACACCACCTTGCTTTGCAGCAATAGGCGCAATGAATTCAGAAATGAAGAGCGCAAAGTGGCTGTGGGCAGCAATCGGACTTCAGCTGGCTACAGGATATACAGTGGCGTTCCTCGTATATCAGTTCGGCACACTTATAACAGAAGGTACACTGGGTCAGGCATTTATACCTGGATTGATTGCAATTCTGGCAATGGCTGCTATAATAGTTGCAATAGGACATAGATCCAGACAGAAATTCGACACAGAATATTCGTTGCACAATAAAGGAACGGGGGCGGCAGCATGATAGCCAATGTGATAGTTTTACTGATTATACTGGTTTTATTTGTCGGTGCGATAACATATATCGTAAGGGCAAAAAAAAGAGGTGTGAAATGTATAGGATGCTCACAGTCAGGATGCTGTACTTCTCAGAAGGAAGCTTCTTCTGAATGCAGTTGCGGATGTCAGAGCGAACAGAATAACTGATAGGAAAAAGGCCGGAGAATTTTACCTCCGGTCTTTTAATATACCTGCGTTCCGCTGTAGTAGTGACTGAGTATTTCTCTGTAATTATACCCTTTTTTTGCCATACCGTCTGCACCGTACTGGCTCATACCGACGCCGTGCCCTGAGCCGTTTGAAGTGAAGGTTATGGAGTCATCAGAGACATCGATTTCGAAATTCGCAGACGGCAGGGAAAGGGCTTCTCTGACATTGCGTCCGCTGATCACACCGTTTCCGATCTGTATTTTTTCAACCCGGCCTCCGCTGCTTCTGCTGAGAATCTTAATGCCGGAAGCATTTATTTCACCGAATTCTATATCCGGGTATTCTGATTTTATTTTATCCACAAATTCATTAATAGAAAATGAAGTCGTTTCGTTCTGATGTGTGGCTTCATCTTCATAAGGGCTGTCGACACTTACCAGATAAGGAACGGCTGCTGCGAACACATCCTCGCAGTTTTCAGTTTTCCCTCCGCTGGATGAGTGAAACAGCGCCTGTGTGACAAGTTCCCCATTGTAATACAGCAGCTGCCCCTCGGTATCATCTACAGCAGCACAGATTTTTTTCCAGCTATCCTTCATCCATGAATCGCCTTTAAGTGTTCTGTTTTCGGATTCGCTTCTGTAAACCTGACAGTGAGTGCTGTCACAGAGCGGTGCCTGGGGATGTGAATCGGGGTTTCCGCTTTCGTAAGCCCGGCAGACTCTGGAGACGGCATAGGTCCTTGCTGCTACAGCCTGAGCTTTCAGTGCCTCTTCATGAAAGGAAGAGGGCATTTCACACGATACTACACCTTTAATATAATCTTCAAAACCTAAGGTTTCTGTTTTATTTTTTTCTGTCCTGAAAATATCAATGGTGGAGGGTGTTTTTACCAGTTCGAAAGATGCCTGAGGAATCAGTTCTTTTTCCGGTTCATCTGATGGAGCGAGTCTTGAAAGTATGTAAGGTGCCAGAACAAGCAGCAGGCATAGTGAAACGAAGACAGCAAGTGCAGGTTTTACAAAAGGAAAAGCAGAAACGGCTGAAATAATTTTTTTTATGCAGTACATACTTTTACGAAGCTTTCGACTGCAGAGAATATGGATTTTCATGTTTTTACTCCTGGTTATTTTAGCAGTTTGTACAAGTTTATGATAAAAAAAATAAACTATGCATGGGATATGGTGTATAATACTGAGTAAATTGAATTTAACAGCGAGGAGAAAAAATGAGAGAGATAGATGTCAGACTGATAGAAGATAAGATAGCAGAGCTGTGTATAGAAGCTAATCATTTTCTTGGAGATGACCTGAAATCCTGTATCGGAGGAATGCTTGAAGAAGAAAGCTGGCCGGTGGCACAGGAAATGCTGAGAAGCATACAGGAGAATATAGAGATAGCTGAAGAAGGTGTATTCCCGTTGTGTCAGGATACAGGCATGGCGTGTGTTTTCCTTGAAATTGGACAGGACGTGCATCTTGTAGGCGGTCTTCTTGAGGATGCAGTGAATGCTGGTGTAAGACGGGGATACAGTGATGGATATCTGCGAAAATCAATAGTTAAGGACCCTCTTAGAAGAGTGAATACAGGTGATAATACCCCAGCATATATAAATACTGAAATAGTATCCGGAGATAAAGTGAGAATCATTGTGGCCCCAAAAGGCTTCGGGTCGGAGAATATGAGTCAGGTGAAGATGCTGCCGCCGTCTGCGGGTGAAAAGGGCGTCAAGGATTTTGTAGTGAACGTGTGCGCCCAGGCAGGAGCAAATCCATGTCCGCCTGTAGTTATAGGTGTGGGAATCGGCGGAACATTTGACAGGGCTGCTCTGATGGCAAAGAAGGCGCTGCTTAAGCCTGTGGATATGGAAAATGAGGATCCTTATTACAGAGATATGGAAAATGAACTTCTTGAGAGGATAAATAAGCTGGGTATAGGGCCCCAGGGTTTCGGGGGCAGAACCACAGCACTGTCGGTAAAGATCAATGCTGCACCGACTCATATAGCAGGTCTGCCGGTTGCAGTAAATGTGAACTGTCATGTGAGCAGACATAAGGAAGCTGTAATATAGGAGGATGATACAATGGAATACAGACTGACAGAACCCTTCACGAAAGACAAGGTAAATAATTTCAGAGCGGGAGATAAAGTATATATTACAGGTACAGTATATACTGCCAGAGATGCAGCTCACAAGAGGATAACAGAAATGCTTGAACGAGGAGAAGAAGTGCCTTTTGCGATAGAGAACTCCATAATATACTATGTGGGACCGACTCCGGCAAAGCCCGGACGGCCTATAGGATCAGCAGGACCCACCACCAGTTACAGGATGGATGCCTATGCGCCGAAGCTTCTTGATCTGGGGCAGCTTGCCATGATAGGTAAGGGCCAGAGAAATGAAGAAGTAATGGATGCGGTTGTCAGAAACGGAGCTGTATATCTAGCGGCTATAGGTGGAGCAGCCGCTCTTATGGCAAAGCAGATAAAGACAGCAGAGGTGATAGCTTTTGAGGATCTGGGGGCTGAAGCTGTGAGAAAGCTCTATGTGGAGGATCTGCCCCTTACTGTTGTGCTTGACAGTACCGGGGGCAATCTGTATGAGGAAGGCCGTGAAAACTATTTGAAATCAGCAGCGAAATAATGTATTATTTTTATTAGATGCTTTTACAGAAAGGAAATTAACAGATATGGGAATTGGAACTAAATGTGTACAGGATGGATACAGACCCGGTAATGGTGAACCGAGACAGATACCGATTGTACAGAGTACTACTTTTAAGTACGATACAAGTCAGGATATGGGAAAGCTCTTCGATCTGGAAGCGTCAGGGTATTTCTATACAAGGCTTCAGAATCCTACAAATGATTATGTTGCCGCTAAAATAGCTTCTCTGGAGGGAGGAACTGCAGCTATGCTCACTTCATCAGGTCAGGCTGCGAATTTTTATGCTGTTTTCAATATAGCATCATGCGGTGATCATGTTGTCGCTTCTTCTGCAATCTATGGAGGAACTTATAATCTCTTTGCAGTTACAATGAAGAGGATGGGAATTGAATTCACTTTTGTTTCTCCGCATGCATCAGAGGAGGAGCTTGAGGCTGCTTTCAGACCTAATACAAAAGCTGTTTTCGGTGAAACTATCGCTAATCCGGCTCTGGTAGTTCTGGACATAGAGAAATTCGCCAAAGCTGCACATGCACATGGTGTCCCCCTTATTATTGATAATACATTTGCTACTCCTGTACATTGCAGACCGTTTGAATTCGGTGCAGATATAGTGACTCATTCGACGACCAAGTACATGGACGGGCATGGTGCAGGTGTTGGAGGCTGCATCGTTGATTCGGGTAAATTCGACTGGACAAAGTACCCCGAGAAATTCCCGGGGCTGTGCGAACCTGATGACAGCTATCATGGCGTTACTTACACAGAAAAATTCGGTCTTGAAGGTGCGTTTATTACTAAAGCTACAGCACAGCTCATGAGAGATTTCGGATCAATTCAGTCACCGCAGAATGCATTCCTTCTCAATCTGGGACTTGAAAGTCTTCACGTAAGAATTAAGAGGCATGCAGAAAACGGTCTTGCAGTTGCTGAATACCTGAAGAATCATGAGAAAATAGCATGGGTGAAATACTGCGGTCTCGAAGGTGATGATGATTATGAGCTGGCGCAGAAATATCTGCCTCATGGTTCATGCGGTGTTGTCAGTTTCGGTGTCAAGGGAGGCAGAGCAGCTGCCGAAGAGTTTATGCAGAAACTCAGGGTGGCAGCAATAGAAACTCATGTTGCTGATGCCAGAACATGCTGCCTGCATCCTGCTAGTGCGACTCACAGACAGATGAACGACGAGGAACTTGCTGCCGCAGGTGTAAGTCCTGACCTTGTCAGATTTTCATGCGGTCTTGAGGATGCAGAGGATCTGATAGCAGATATAGAACAGGCTTTAAAATAGGAAATATGCAGAAACAGGACAGAAACTGCCGAGCATGCATAAGCTATAGTAAAGGAGATTATATTAAATGCCGGTAATTATACCTAATGAACTGCCTGCAGCAGAAGCACTGCAGAGTGAAAATATATTTACAATGAATGTGGACAGAGCAACCAGTCAGGATATCCGTCCTCTTAAGATAGTGATCGTAAATCTTATGCCTACGAAGATAGCAACCGAAACCCAGCTTACCAGAGTGCTGTCAAACAGTCCTCTGCAGGTTGAGCTTACACTGGTGACAATGGATTCCCATGAATCACGGAATATTTCGCAGGAACATCTGAATTCATTTTACAAAACAATAGATGAAATCAGGGATGAATATTTTGATGGCATGATATTAACCGGTGCTCCGGTTGAACAGATGCCGTATGAGGAAGTGGATTACTGGAAGGAACTGTGTGAAATATTCGATTTTGCCAAAACCCATGTGTACAGCACAATGTTCATATGCTGGGGAGCGCAGGCGGCTCTGTACTATCATTACGGTATTAACAAGCATCTTCTTGATGAAAAAGTATTCGGTGTATTTGAACACAAGGTGATCAGACCGCATAACCCGCTGGTGCGAGGGTTTGATGAAATGTTCTATGCTCCTCATTCCAGGCATACCGAGATTCTCAGAAGCGATATTGAGGCTTGTCCTGAACTGAGGATACTGGCTGATTCGAGGGAAGTGGGTCCTCATATAGTATCTACAGAAAACGGAAGACGTATTTTTGTTCTGGGACATCAGGAATATGATAAAGGTACTCTGGCAGGCGAGTATTTCAGGGATGTCAACAGAGGCCTTAAAATAGCTGTTCCTAAAAATTATTTCAGGAATGATGATCCTGAGGATGAGATCCTTTTTAGGTGGAGGAGCCATGCGAGCCTGCTTTTCAATAACTGGCTGAATTTTTATGTGTATCAGGCGACACCTTATGATCTTTCGGAAATGGGAGGAGATCTGGAGTTCCCTACTATTCCGTAAAACTGTAATATGCCTATGGTCCGTTTTCGAATATGACGTCCTATAGATTAAAGTGATAAATAAGTGTCAGAAATAATTACATTTCTGGCACTTATTATTATTTAAAGTCCGTTTAAATGTGATATAATTATTAAACACTTACTGATTATGGTGACTGGGGAGGAAAGTATTTTGATTGATAAGCATTTATTGAGACACTTGTCTAAAAAGTATCCTAATGTCAAAGCGGCAGCAGAGGAGATCGTGAATCTCAATGCTATCCTGGCACTGCCGAAAGGTACGGAACATTTCCTGAGCGATCTTCACGGAGAACATGAAGCTTTTATTCATATGCTGAAGAGTGCGTCGGGAGTCATCAAAACGCGAATCGATGAAATATTCGGTCCGGATCTTACGAGAGAAGAGAGAGAGGAACTCGCGGCACTTATCTATAATGCACCTGCGGAAATAAAACGAAGAAAAAAATCGGAGCAGAACCTGGAAAAATGGTACAAGGAGTCTATACTGAGGCTTGTGCTGATATGCAAGTCTGTATCGGCAAAATATACGAGATCTAAGGTAAAGCGTCTGCTTCCGGAGGAATTTGCATACATTCTTGATGAACTTCTTCATTCCAATGATGAAGCAAATAAAGGAAACTATTACGGACAGATAATCACAACCATCGTGGAATGTGAAATAGCAGAGGACTTCATCATTAAACTGGCGGATACCATAAGTGTTCTGGCAGTTGACAAGCTTCATATAATAGGAGATGTATGGGACCGAGGTTCTCATCCGGATCTGATAATGGATTTTCTCATGGAATTCCATGATGTCGATTTCCAGTGGGGCAATCATGATATTGTATGGATGGGTGCAGCTACAGGAAACTGGGCCTGTATAACAAATGTTCTGAGAATGAACATAAGCTATAATAATTTTGATATGCTCGAGATAGGCTATGGCATTAACCTGCGGCCGCTTGCTTCAATGGCAGAAAAGATATACGGTGATGATTCATGTGAATTTTTTATGCCTAAAAAGCTTGAGGAAAACAAGTATGATCCTATTGAAGATCAGCTTGCAGCAAGAATGAATAAAGCTATATCAATCTGTCAGTTCAAAGTGGAGGGACAGCGTATCAAAGCGCATCCCGAGTATAATCTGGAAAACAGGCTGCTGCTTGACAAGATAGATTATGAGAAGGGAACCATTCAGCTGAGGGATGGGGAATACCCTCTAAGGGATACGAATTTCCCGACGATAGACCCTGAAGATCCTTACAGACTTACTGATGACGAAAAAGCGGTACTTGAAGCACTTGAAGCATCATTCCTGCAGAGCGAGAAGCTTCAGGCACATATCAGGTTTATTTTCAGCCACGGTGCACTTTACACGATAACCAACGGCAACCTGCTGTTTCATGGCTGCATACCTATGGATGAAGAGGGGAATTTTGAAGAATGTACTGTTAACGGTGTGACAAAATCGGGCAGAGATTATATGGATTATCTTGACGATCAGGTGAGAAAAGCATATTTCAAACCTGATGAATCAGAAGAAACCGGAAGGTCAGGAGACCTGATGTGGTATCTGTGGCTCGGGAGCAAATCGCCGCTGTTCGGTAAGGATCAGATGACTACATTCGAAAGATGTTTTGTAGCAGATAAGAAAACTCATAAAGAGCATACTGTGGCATATTATAAACTCAGGGACAGAAAAGACATATGCGAGAAAATACTTGCGGAGTTCGGGCTTGATGCAGCTCACTCACATATCCTGAACGGACATGTGCCTGTCAAGATAAAGGATGGTGAAAGCCCTGTAAAAGGAGGAGGCAAGCTTATAGTGATTGATGGAGGTATGTCCAAGGCATATCAGAAACAGACGGGAATTGCCGGATATACATTTATTTTCAATTCCAGATTCATGGCTCTGTCGGAACACAAACCTTACAGCCCGCTGCAGCCTGACGGGACACAGGTGTTCCATTCGCCGGCGATAAGAACTGTACATACTCTTGAGAAAAGAATGCTTGTCAGAGATACCGATCAGGGTGAGATACTGAAGCGTGAAGTAGAGGAACTCAAAGCT
This sequence comes from Clostridiales bacterium, assembly GCA_022763735.1. GTDB lineage: Bacteria > Bacillota > Clostridia > Peptostreptococcales > Anaerovoracaceae > Lentihominibacter. The sequence goes on along the minus strand of JALEQY010000097.1, from coordinate 1,670 downwards.
CTGGTTAAAGCATACAGAACAGGCGAAATAAAAGAAATGTAAATTTTCGCAGAATTCGTTAAAATTTGAGAAAAAAATTTCCATTCAAAGAATTGTTTTTCCAAATATAAAGAATCCTGTAAAATAGTGCAGGAAAGTGTAAAAATAGCTTGCAAATGGTGTTGAAAAATGTTTTAATAGGAGTGTATGATTGTTACAAATCTAACGATTATAATCATTCATAATGCGGTAATAATAACAGCATGAAAAAACCGTTATTAATAATTTAAGGAGGCATTTACATGAACTTTCAACTGACGAAGGAACAAGAATTCGTAAGAAAAATGGTAAGAGAGTTTGCTGTTACAGAGGTAGAACCTCTGGCTGCAGATATTGACAAGGAACACAGATTCCCTGTTGAAACTGTAGAAAAAATGGCAAAGTATGGTCTTTTAGGCGTACCATTCCCAACTGAATATGGTGGCGCAGGTGCAGATCACATCTCATACGCTATCACTGTTGAAGAACTTTCAAGAGTTTGCGCATCAACAGGCGTTATCTGCTCAGCACATACTTCACTTTGCTGCTGGCCGATCTTTAACTGGGGTAATGAAGAACAGAAGAAAAAATACCTTCCAGACTTACTTTCAGGTAAAAAGTTAGGCGCTTTCGGTCTTACAGAGCCAAATGCTGGTACTGATGCTTCAGGACAGCAGACTAGAGCTGAAGACATGGGCGACTACTGGCTGTTAAACGGAGCTAAGGTATTCATCACTAATGGTGGATATGCTGAGACTTTCGTAGTGATGGCTATGACTGACAAGACAAAGGGAAATCACGGAATCAGTGCGTTCATCGTAGAAAAGGGCGACGAAGGTTTCTCCATCGGTAAGACAGAAGATAAGATGGGTATCTGTGCATCTTCAACTACTGAACTTATCTTCCAGAACTGCAAGATTCCTAAGGACAGATTACTTGCTGATGTTGGACAGGGCTTCAAGGTTGCTATGTCAACTCTGGACGGCGGACGTATCGGTATCGCTTCACAGGCTCTGGGTATTGCTCAGGGAGCTCTTGATGTAACAGTTGAATACATGAAGGCTAGAAAACAGTTTGGTAAGAAATTATCACAGATGCAGGCTCTGCAGTTCACAGTTGCTGAATTAGCTACACAGATCGAAGCTGCTAGACTTCTCGTTTACAGAGCTGCTGACATGAAGGATAAGCACCTCGCTTATGGACCAGCTGCTGCAATGGCTAAGCTGTTTGCTGCTGAAACAGCAATGCACGTAACTACTAAGTGTGTACAGCTCCACGGCGGATATGGTTACACTAAGGATTATCCGGTAGAAAGAATGATGAGAGACGCTAAGATCACTGAAATCTACGAAGGAACTTCAGAAGTTCAGAAGATGGTTATCGCTGCATCAATTCTTGGTAAATAATCAGAGGGAGGAATTAAGAAATGGCATTTAATATTATCGTATGCGCTAAGCAGGTTCCTGATACAAATGTTATCAAAATCAACCCTAAAACAGGAACATTGATCAGAGATGGCGTACCTAGCATTTTAAATAACGACGATGCTAACGCTTTAGAGCAGGCATTACAGATTAAAGATAAGTTTGATGACGTACATATCACAGTAATCACAATGGGACCACCACAGGCTAATGACCTGTTATTCGAAT
>JALEQY010000091.1 GCA_022763735.1 Clostridiales bacterium | reverse complement strand
TCCTTTTCAGGTTGTGTACAGTTTCTTTAAATCAAATTTATTTTTGACTCAAATTTCTACACTATGAAGTTTTCAATGTTCTCGTCCGCTGTTAGCGAACTCGTTTATTATATCGCACCTTCAAGCCTTTGTCAACAGCTTTTTTTAACTTTTTTATCTTCGCTGTTTTCGTCTTTCCGATGCTCTATGCTGTCTTGCGACAGCTTCATTATATTATCAAATTTATCTCCCCCTGTCAATGGTTTTTCTGAAGTTTTTTGAGTTTTTTTGTCATATGATGCATTTATGCCTTTAATCACTTATAATTTCCCGTTTTTCACTGATAATCCGCTGTGGTTTTATATCATGAGGTTCAGATGGTATATCGGTCAGAAGCTGAAAATCATAACATACAGCAATAGTCTTACATACAGGATATCTTTCAAGATACCTGTCATAATATCCACCGCCGTAGCCTATCCTGTCCCCTTTACATGAAAATACAGCTCCCGGCATGATTATCAAAGTTCCTTCATCAGGTTCAAGCATATATTCAGATGATGGTTCAAGGATGCCGTATTCACCTGATACGAGCTCTGTGTTTTCATCATAATGACAGAACTCCATATCATTATCCCTGACCTTCGGCAGCCATACATTTTTTTCACTGTCAAGGGCATCCTTAAGCAGATAACTGACATCAATTTCATTACGGACAGGCATATACAGGCACACATTTTTCGCTTCTTCATATGCCTTTTCCTCTGTCACCCGGGTACATATAGTCTGCGACTGTGTTTTCAACTCATCGGCGGCAAGCCGGCTTCTCAGGTCAAGGATCTTTTTTCTCAATTCTTTTTTATTCATGTACGTCCCTCTATCAGACCGGAACTATTTCCAGCCAGTACCCGTCGGGGTCTTTTATGAAATATATACCCATTTCTTTGTTTTCGAAGCATATACATCCCATTTCTTCATGAAGCCTGTGTGCACCATCAAAATCATCAGTGGAAAAAGCCAGGTGAAACTCTTCATCTCCAATGTCATAGGGTTCTTTCCTGTCTCTGAGCCATGTAAGTTCAAGTTCGAAATCAGAGCTGTCATTGCTTATATAAGCAATTATAAAAGAACCATCTTCATCTTCTATACGCCTCTTTTCTTTCAACCCTAAAGCTTTCTCATAGAACTCCAGAGATCTGTCCAGATCCAGCACATTATAGTTCTCGTGTATCATTCTGAATTTCATTCGATACTCTCCCGTATTTTATTTTTTTCTTGGTTTGGCTCGTTCATACTGAGGTGGCCATTTCACCTCTGCATCCAGTTCAACCGATGCCTGCAGCGGCCAGTACGGATTTCTGAGGAGCTCTCTGCCCACGTATACCATATCTGACCTTTCTGCCGATATAATATCATCTGCCTCCCGAGCTTCCGTCACCAGACCTCCTCCTATTACCGGCAGACCAGTGGCTTTCTTTATTATTTCTGCATGGGGGATCTGATACCCTTTAACTGCATTCGGTACCGCCGGCACCACGCCGCCTGTGCTTACATCTATAATATCTATTCCTTTATCCTTTACCATACACAGCATCTCTGCCAGATCCTCAGCCTTATTGCCGCCTTCCTGATAGTCTTCCGCCGATACTCTGACACATACAGGCTTCTCCTGCGGCCATACGGAGTTAACAGCATCTATTGCTTTCCCAAGAACCTTCACTCTGTTCTCAGCACTTCCTCCGTACTGATCGTTTCTGGTATTGGTAAGTGGTGACAGAAATTCACTGAGAAGGTAGCCATGCGCTGCATGTATCTCAACCATATCAAACCCTGCCTTTTCGGCTCTTGCAGCTGCAAGTCTGAATTCTTCTATAGTCTGATCAATATCTGCTGCTGTCATTTCATGCGGCACAACGCTTCCATCATCAAATGCGATAGGACTAGGCGCCTCAACATGCATACCATCCGCAGTACATTTTCTGCCGGCATGATTGAGCTGTACTGCAATCTTTGCTCCATTTTCATGAACAGCATCAACCAGCGTCCTCATTCCCTCAATCTGATCATCATTCCACAGTCCCAGATCATTTGATGAGATTCTGCCTTCCGGACATATACCGGTAGCCTCAACGATTATTAGTCCTGCTCCTCCTACTGCCCTTGTAGCATAATGAAGCACATGCCATGGAGTCACCTTGCCGTCTTCTCCGGCACAGTACATACACATAGGAGGCATGGCGATGCGATTCTTAACAGTCATGTTTTTTATTCTGATTTCATTGAACAGTTTATTCATTATTATTCCCTCTTTCTGCAGCATTTTACATATCATGTATTTTATCACAGTTCATGTTTATGTAAAAGTACCTGGATAGAACAAAAGCCTCTGCTTCTGCCGATAAACAGCTGAAGCAGAGGCTTCGTGTCAAATTCTTATTTATTCTTCCAGAGACTTAAGATACTTCTCCGCTTCGTCAATGTCTTCCTCTGCAAATACTTTGAAGCCTGCATTTCTCAGATACTCTACAGCCAGCCCCTGACCGGCTACCTTAGTATCTGTAAAAGTACCGTCATAAATATATTTGCTTCCGCATCATATCTGACGATTCTGCCACCATAAAGGCATTCGCTTACCAGTATCTTTTTCATGTCCGCACATCCTTTCGTGTTATTTCACAGCTTCATTCCAGTATGAATCATCTATACTGTCTTCAATGTTTATCTTTTCCTTGATGAGGCCGGCACCGTAACCGAGATCAATAGTCTGCTGAATCTTGTCTTTGTCAAGGGAACCGATCTGAGATGCATCGCTGCCTTCAGGGATTACAAGGTCGATGACCTTCTCTGTCATTGCCTTCTGATGTTCCAGTGTACTGCTTCCGTCACCTGCATTATAAACGATTTCAGCGGCTTCATCAATATTTTCTGCTGCATACTGCCATCCTTTAATGGTAGCTCTCAGGAATCTTGCCAGAAGCTCCGGATTCTCTTCAGCCCACGAACGCTTTACAAAGAGGCAGTCTTCAAGAAGAGCCGCGCCCTCTTTGTTCATATTGATAACATTGAGATCCTCTTCGGAATACCCTTCATCTTCAAGCAGAAGAAGATATTCATTATAACTCATTGCTGATGCAGCATCAAGTTCATCATTATTAAACTGATCCATCGTGTAATCCTGCTGTACCCATTCTATATCCTCCTCAGGATCCAATCCGTTCAGCTGTGCCAGCGCATACAGCTCATACTGCCTGTCCCTGCGAAGTCTTCTCCAGCTTTATCATTTCTCCTGTCACTGCATATTCTGTGGATATTGAGGTTGCTATCGGTGCTGTGAGGTCTGTTGTCGCACCGGATGTTGTTCCTGCATCTTCATCTTCTTCTGCCGCTTCTTCTGATGTTTCTATGCTTTCTTCCAGTATCTGATTTCCCCTAGCATCGTATGTATAGCTTGTCTCTGTGTCAGGTGATGTCTTCTCAACAAGCTGGTTCAGCCCGTTATATACATAGCTTGTCTCTGATGTACCGACTGTTTCTGTCAGTCTGTTTCCAACTGCGTCGTATTCATATGATGTGATTTCCTGTGCACCTTCATTGAGATTATCTGTCTTCGTGCTCTGCGTCAGATTGCCTTTATCATCATATACATACTGTCTGGTTTCGTCTGTTCTGCTAATGTTATCAGAAATGTTTCTGATATGTGTGCCTGATACGATATTGCTGTTCTTATCGTAACTGTATCCAAAGGATTCCAGCAGGTCCCCTCCTGCGGTGTTTTTAGTATAAACCATCGTTACAGTCCTGCCGTGAGCATCATAAGTATATGTTTTGAGAATGCTCGTATTGCTTCCCGGCTTGTCATAATCTCTGACGCTTGTGACCTGTCCGAGACCATTGTATGTATATTCCCTTATTATACCGTCACTATCTGATATTCTGGTATTGTGTCCTGCCACATCGTACTGATATGAAACGGTACCCAATCCTGTAGCTGATGGATAGCTTTTTTGTGCCAGTCTTCCTTCGCTGTCATATCCATACTGGGTGGTATCAGTATTTCCTGATGTA
>JALEQY010000083.1 GCA_022763735.1 Clostridiales bacterium | reverse complement strand
CTCTGTTAAGATCTATATTATCTTCGCTTGATGTGTTCCATGGTAGAGACAGAACAGTTTCTATATAGTTTCTGCTCACCGTCGCCTCCGCAGAAGATGGCTGCATCTTTGAAAACCTGCTGATCTCTTTCTCGATTTTTTCTTTTGTTTTTTCCTCAAGTTCAAGAGTTTTCAGCTGTTCTCTGAACTCTGCTATTTCATCCTCCACATCCTCGGTAACACCAAGTTCTTCCTGAATAGCTCTCATCTGCTCTCTCAGATAATATTCTCTCTGGTTCTTGTTTATCTGGGACTTGACTTTGCTGGAAATATCCTGCTCGATATTCAGTATTTCAATTTCTTTCACAAGTATGGCATTCAGCTTGATCAGACGGTCTTTAGGGTCAAGCGTCTCCAGCAGAACCTGCTTATCTTCAAGCTTGATTTCCATATGTGAAGCAATCATATCCGCCATTCTGCCAGGATCTTCTATCGTCACAACAGAAGCAAACACTTCCGGCGACAGATTCTGATTGATATTTATATAATCGTCAAAACTTGATAATACTGTTCTCATCAGTGCTTCAGCCTCCGGATCATCCTCTGCGGTATCATCCGGCTCAAGAGTTCTGACTCTGCACTTGAAATAAGGTACCTCAAACAGAATCTCCTCTATTCTCCCTCTGGATACACCTTCGACAAGAACCCTGATTGAGTCACCAGGCAGTTTCAGCATCTGTTTGATTTTTCCTACCGTACCTACATGATAGAAATCTTCCGGTGTCGGCAGATCTGTATTGTCATCCTTCTGTGATACCAGGAAAATATGCTGATTCATCACCATAGCCTTTTCCAGTGCATTGATAGACTTTTCTCTGCCTATATCGAAATGAAGAACCATATTAGGGAATACGGATAATCCCCTTAAAGGTATCATCGGATATTCCTTTAAACCGTCTTCGGTTTCACATCCCTCAGAATTTTCTTCATCACAGATATTCTCAGTTTCTTCTGTTTCTTTATTATCTTTAATATCATCTATATCAACAGGCGGTTTGTTCTTATCATCCATAACATATGCCTCCTTTAACATTATCTAACACAAACAGGGCGGCCATTCAAGCCGCCCCATAATTATCTTACGCTGGTTCTGCTTCCGACGTTTCTCCTGTAAGACGTACGGAATCGGCAATCACAAGCTGAGGATCTTTTTCTGTTTCCACTGTTTCTCTTGTGACTATGCATTTGTCAACATCACATCGTGACGGCAGTTCATACATAATATTAGTCATTATTTTTTCCATGATACCCCGCAGACCTCTGGCACCTGTTTTCCTTTCAAGTGCCTTTTCCGCTATCGCCTCGATTGCGCCGTCCTCAAGCTCCAGTTCCACATTATCCATCGACAGAAGCTTTTTGTACTGTTTAATCAGTGCATTCTTCGGCTCAGTTATTATCCTTATCAATGCATCTTTTGACAGCTCTTCAAGTGTCACAAGCACAGGCAGTCTGCCGACAAACTCCGGAATCAGACCATATTTGAGCAGATCTTCCTGCTGAACATGCTTGAGCAGTTCTGCTTTCTCAAGCTTATTACTCTCAACATTGGAGTTGAATCCTATGGTCTTTTCGCCAATTCTTCTCTGTACTACTTTATCAAGACCGTCAAATGCGCCACCGCATATAAAAAGTACATTCGTCGTATCAAACTGCAGGAAATCCTGATGAGGATGCTTCCTGCCTCCCTGAGGAGGAACATTTGCGACAGTTCCTTCAAGTATCTTGAGCAGCGCCTGCTGCACACCTTCACCGCTGACATCTCTGGTAATAGAAGGGTTCTCAGATTTACGCGATATCTTATCTATTTCATCAACGTATATTATTCCACGCTGAGCTTTTTCTATGTCATAATCTGCTGCCTGGATAAGCTTAAGAAGAATATTCTCCACATCTTCACCTACATATCCTGCTTCAGTAAGAGCTGTGGCATCTGCAATTGCAAAAGGAACACTCAGTATCCTGGCAAGAGTCTGGGCCAGTAATGTTTTTCCTGAACCTGTCGGCCCTACCATAACTATATTGCTTTTCTGAATCTCAACGTCATCAGACTTGCCGTCGCTGCAGCTGATTCTCTTGTAATGATTGTACACCGCCACAGCAAGTGCCTTTTTCGCCTCATCCTGTCCTATAACATAATCTGACAGAATTTCAAAAATCTCCTTCGGTTTAGGCAGTCTGTCCGGCTGTACTGCTGAATCTGCACCTCCTGCAGCCGTATTGTTCTCTTCAGCAGCCAGAATATCCTGACACAATGATATACATTCATTACAGATATATACACCTGAACCGCTGATCAGACGTTTCACCTGACTCTGCGGTTTACCGCAGAAAGAGCACCTGAGTTCATTATTCTCATCATATTTTGCCATAAACAATTTACCCCCGTTTATCTGTCTTTGATCACTTTATCGATCAGACCATACTTCATGGCTTCATCAGCAGACATAAAATTGTCTCTGTCTGTATCACGGGCAATTATATTCATCGGCTGCCCTGTATTATCACTCAATATTCTGTTCAGCTTTTCTCTGGTTTTCAGTATCCATTCAGCATGGATCTTAATATCCTCTGCCTGACCCTGCACTCCGCCCAGAGGCTGATGTATCATTATTTCCGCATTAGGGAGTGCATATCTTTTTCCTTTATGTCCGGCAGAAAGCAGAAAAGCACCCATACTTGCAGCCATTCCTACACATATTGTAGAAACCTCAGGCTTGATATACTGCATCGTATCATATATAGCCATTCCGGCGGTTACAGAACCGCCGGGGCTGTTGATATATATATTTATGTCTTTATCCGGATCTTCAGCTTCCAGAAACAGCAGCTGAGCCACTACAAGACTGGCAATATGTTCGTCTATAGTCTCTCCCAGAAAAATAATTCTATCCTTCAAAAGCCTGGAATAGATATCATAAGATCTTTCTCCTCTGCTTGTCTGTTCAATTACATAAGGTACTAACGCCATTTATCCGGACCTCCTTTTATTCGCTTATTTTTTTACTGCGTTATCATAGATAAATTCCACAGCTTTTCTGATCTTGATATCACCGGCAATCATGCCTACGTTTTCTGCACCGATCATCTCTCTGAGCTTATCAGCTTCAAGACCATACTGTTTTGCCATGTTTTCGAGTTCTGTATTTATCTCATCATTGGAAACCTCGAAGTTTTCCTGCTCAGCAATCTTGCTTATGAGCATTCTTGTCTTGACTCTCTTATATGCATCTTCTTTCACTTCTTTTCTGAAATCTTCAGCTGTTTTGCCGACATACTGGAAATAAGTGTCAAGATCCATGCCCTGTCCACTGAGCTGCTGGTCAAATTCACTCATCATGCTGTCTATTTCGCTTTCAACCATTACATCAGGGATATCAATCTCATTAGCTTCAAATACCTTCTCGATAACGCTGTTTTTCATCTGGCTTTCTGCTTTGGCAGCCGCTGATTTCTCAAGGCTTGATCTGAGGTCAGCCTTGAATTCATCAAGAGTGTCGAAATCACTGATATCCTTCACGAAGTCATCATCAATTTCAGGAAGTTCTTCTTCTTTGATCTCATGAACTTTGCATTTGAATACAGCTTCCTTGCCCGCCAGTTCTTCTGCATGATACTCTTCAGGGAAAGTAACCTTGACATCTCTGTCCTCGCCCTTGCTTGCTCCTACCAGCTGTTCTTCAAATCCCGGTATAAAAGTGCCTGAACCAAGTTTGAGAGGCTGTCTTTCTGCAGTACCGCCTTCAAATTTCTCATCGCCTACCCATCCTTCGTAATCGATAAGTACTGTATCCCCATTTTCAGCAGGTCTGTCGACTTCTACCATTCTTGCGTTTACTTTTGCTTTGTTCTGCAGTTCCTTCTCAACGTCCTCATCAGTTACATCCGCATTTACTGTTTCAATTTCAACGCCCTTGTAGTCCTTAACTTCAAATTCAGGATAGCATGTAACATTAATAGTAACAGTGAAACCTTCGCCTTTCTTCAGTTCACTGAAGTCAGCCTTCGGATGATCGATAGCATCAACGTCAAGCTGATCAAGCGCGAGCGGATAATTCATAGAAAAAAGATTATTAATGGCATCTTCAAAGAAGATTCCTTCACCGTACTTTCTCTCAATGATGCTTCTAGGTGCCTTACCTTTTCTGAAGCCGTCAATCATGAATTTATCTTTCTGTGACTGATAAACTTTTATTATAGCTGCTTCAAATTCTTCTGCTGTAAATTCCATAGTGAATTTGGCTTCATTGTTTTCTTTTGAAATTAATGTTGGTTTCATGAATATATATCCTCCTCGATTATAAACACATAGTGCATATTATTATACCTCTTTTTATATAAAAAGTAAAGACTTAATCAAATAAGGCACCCGTAACAAAATATTATCCGAATGCCTCATACTTTCAATATCTGTTTTTTTCAATAAGCTCCACACCTCTGGCATACTTGCTTTTCTCTTCGCTTTCAAGTCCGAAAGTCTCACTGAGTTTTGTGCCAAGCTCCAGCAGCTCTTCGGTTTCTCCCGAAAAAAGTTCAATTTCAACCTCAAGTATAGGTTCACTGCCGACGGAAGTGATTATTTCACCTCTGTCGATTGACACTTCAAATATACCTCTTCCTGTGTCAAGCCTGAATCTGCGTCTGTGAAATTTCGTTTCCAGCACACACTGCAGCTGTTTCTCACCTACTAATTCTATCAGTGTATTTCCTATCTTGCTCTCACAGAACACACCTGGATTCGGCTCCCCGTTCTCAACAGGAACATTTATTTCATCCCTTTTGTGAAGTGCCCCCTCTGTGTGACCCTTCCATTTCAGTGCCGCCACCCAGTGATCTCCTTCTTTTCTCACTCTGTATGCCATTTCTCTGTCCATAAGATCACAATCAGCAGTATCAAAGTATCTGGCATCAAATGTGAGTTCTTCCCTGGAGCCTTCTTCCTCCATAGTGAAAAATGTTCTGTTCACCCATATTTCATCAGCAATTTCCTGTGTCGGGATACTATACTTTAATTCAATCTCCATATACTACCTTCTCATTTTCTTTTGAAACCGTTGAAAAACGTATGCACTGATAATATCACTTAATATCGTATAAAGCAAGTGAATTATCATTATTGTATCAGAAACCGCAGACTTCTTCTAAAAAACAAAGCTCCCGAATGTACGGGAGCTTATTAAGAGCAGCGTATTCTAGTTAAATGTGATAACGGTTCCTGTTTTTCCTTCAAGGGCATCAACTGCCTTGTCAAGAGATGTGATGATAGCCTTTTTATTCGGATATCTTCTCACAAACTTCATTGCCGCTTCCACTTTAGGCAGCATGCTTCCGGCAGGGAAATGGCCTTCGTCCACATATCTGGCTGCCTGGTCAAGGGTAAGCACAGACAGATCTTCCTGATCAGGTTTATTGAAATTGATTGAGACTTTCTCAACTTCAGTCAGAATCATAAGCACATCAGCTTCTACCATTTCTGCCAGCAGTTCTGCAGCATGATCCTTATCAATAACAGCAGCAACACCTTCCAGTGTACCGTTCGGCTTTTCCACAACAGGAATGCCGCCTCCTCCGCATGTTATAACTATAGCATTATCCCAGAGCTGTTTAACAGCTTCGATTTCAACTATGCGTTTAGGCATAGGTGATGCAACAACTCTTCTCCAGCCTCTTCCGGAATCCTCTTTTACCGTATATCCCTTCTCGGCTTCAAGAGCCTTGGCTTCTTCTTCCGTATAGAACGGGCCTATAGGCTTTGTCGGATTGCTGAAAGCAGGGTCGTTCTCATCTACGATAACCTGAGTTGCAACTGTGACAACAGGAACATTTCTGTTATCCTTGTTCAGTGCATATTTAAGGCATTGCTGAATATGGTAACCTATATATCCCTGTGACATGGCACCACACACATCAAAAGGCATTGCCGGAGTAACATCTTTGGCAGTTTCACTTGCCATAACTATTCTGCCTACCTGCGGTCCGTTTCCGTGAACTACTGCTATTTCATAACCCATCCCGCTTATACGCGCGATATGCTCAGTTGTATTCTTCACAACATTCAGCTGTGCCTCTGCTGTAGCCGGACCTTTACCGGACTGCAGAGCGTTGCCGCCCAGGGCAATTACTATTTTTTCTGCACTCATTATTCAAATCTCCTCAAAATCATAATCATAATCAATTATACACAAATATCTTTATTAAAGATCTTCTCTGTTAACCGGGCAGCTCATACATCTCGGGCCGCCTCTTCCTCTTGAAAGCTCAGAGCTAGGCATTGTTATAACCTTTATTCCTTTCTTGTCAAGAAGCTCATTCGTAACATAGTTTCTTTCATAAGTGATTACTGTGGCAGGTGCAATAGCCAGTGTATTGGAGCCATCGTTCCACTGTTCTCTCTGTGCAGCCATCGGATCATCACCGCCGCATCTTATCAGTTCAACGGCAGGAAGCTTCAGCTCTGAACTCAGAATATTCTCAAGTTCACCCTGAATGCTCTCAAAATGAGCTCTGCCGTCAGGATTGAGAGTAATCTCATAAATCTGGAGAGGTCCTTCGATTTCCGGATGGATAGTGAATTTATCATAATCAACCATTGTAAAAACAGTATCCAGATGCATGAAAGCTCTGCTCTTAGGAATATCAAATACAAGGATCTTCTTAAATGATGACTCCTTGAGAAGATTTTCAGCAAAACGCTCTATGCTGCCGGCTGTAGTTCTCTGACTCAATCCTATGGCTACGATGTCCTTGGAAAGAACGAGAACATCTCCTCCCTCTATCGAGGCATCCATGTCATAGTCATACCAGAGGTGTGTACCTGCAGGAGCAAAATCTTCGTTGTATTTATACATATACTCGAGAAGAAGAGCTTCTCTTCTTCTGGCAACTGTGCTCATGTGATGAACATTGAGACCATTGCCTACACATGCGCCCGGGTCTCTTGTAAAGTACAGATTCGGCATAGGATCTGTATAATACGGATATCCAGAGGCAATATAGCTTGCCAGTGATCCTTTATTCTTCACTTGGATTTCATCTTTCTTGATACCGGAGATCGCTTTTTCCACAAGCTGTTTCGAAGGCATTCCAAGCAGATAGTCTCTTACAGCTTCCCTTGCCTCCTCTGAATAAATGCCGCTGTCGGCAATAAAATCATCAACAAAATTCTGTCTTATCTCTTCTGTTTTAAGAGCCTTAGCCGTTTCATCAACATAGTAGATAACTTCCACACCGTTTTCCTTAAGAAGATCTGCGAAACGATCATGCTCCTGCTGAGCTATCTTAAGATAAGGGATGTCATCAAACAGAAGACGTTCGAAATTATCTGGTACAAGACCTTCTATTTCACCGCCTAATCTGTGAAGCAGCACCTTGTTTAATTTTCCTATTTCAGAGTAATTGTTAATTCCGGGTTTCATAAATACCCTCCTCTCATATTCCTCTTAATATATTTTATGCTATTGTTGCAACTATAACAGCCTTTATAGTATGCATTCTGTTTTCTGCTTCATCGAATACCTTTGAATGCTTGCTTCGGAACACTTCATCGGTAACCTCACGGATGTCATATCCTGCATCCATCTGTGTCTTTGCCATCTTTGTCTCAAAATCATGGAATGAAGGCAGGCAGTGCAGGAAAATAACATCAGGATTTTCTGTCGCCCTGATCATGTCCATATCGATTCTGAACGGAGTCAGAAGCTTTACTCTTTCAGGAATCTCAGCTTCCTCTCCCATTGAAGCCCATACGTCAGAATACAGAACATCAGCACCCTTCAGACATTCAGGATCACTTGAAATTTCAATTACAGCACCTGTTTCAGCTGCAACTTTCTGAACCTTGGCGATAACATCCTGATCAAGTTCCTTGGCAAGAACATCAGGACCGTATGCAACGTAGTGCATTCCCATCTTGGCACATCCATACATCCAGGCATAACTCATGTTGTTTCTGATATCTCCGCAGAATACAACCTTCACTCTGTTGAGCGGCTTGGCGATATGCTCCTCTATAGTAAGCAGATCAGCCAGAATCTGCGTCGGATGATCCACGTCTGTCAGACCGTTCCATACAGGAACTCCGGCATACTTGGCAAGATCCTCAACAACCTCCTGCTTGTATCCTCTGTACTCGATTCCGTCATAGAATCTTCCGAGCACCTTTGCAGTATCCTCAAGTGATTCTTTCTTACCCATCTGTGAGCTTCCTGAATCGAGGAAAGTAACGTGAGCACCTTCATCAAGGCATGCAACTTCAAATGCACATCTTGTTCTTGTTGAAGTTTTCTCAAAAAGCAGAACCACGTTCTTTCCTTTAAGCACTTCGTTTCTGATGCCTGCTCTCTTCTTTGACTTGAGGTCATGTGCCAGATCAAGCATGTATCTGATTTCTTCCGGTGTGAAATCCATAAGTGTTAAAAAACTTCTTCCCTTTAAATTAACTGCCATTTTGTCTCTCCTTTTCTTTTGTTAATTTCAGTAATACTATTTATCAGTTCTGTTTACAGTTCCTTTTTTCTTTATCTAAAGGATACTATATACAGAGAATTTGCAAAAGTACCAGCATCTATCTTTTTTTATGTGCCAGCTATGTATTTGCAGCATCTTTCTTATTACAGCAATGTTTTTATCTGAATATTCTGTTTGAATTTTTTTATAATTTTTCTAAGTTTTACCATTCCTTTTCTTATTTCATCCTCCGTCGGATAAGAATAATTAAGCCTCATGCGATCGTTTCCTGCAGTCTTTTTCAGATAGAACACATGTCCCGGAATAAACGTTACACCCTGTTTCTGCAGTTCTTCAAGAAGCTTCCTGGAATCTATGCCATCCGGCAATCTGACCCATATATATACACCGCCCTTGGGTCTTATATAGCTCAGCCCTGATTCGGCAGAAATCTCATCAAGATAACTGCACATAATATCACGTTTTATTCTGCATATATTCCTGAATTCATCAAGGCGTCTGAAAAAAATTCCATCATTCATATATTCAAGCATAAGCATCTGAGGTGTCCAGTCCAGAGATGCTATTCTGACTGACACCATTCCGCTCAGCTTCTCTATTATCATCCTGTCTGCGACTACAAACGATACACTTATCCCCGGCATCATAGTAAGAGAAAAGGAATACATATATATTACATTATTACCCTCATCCATAGATTTTATTGATGGGACACGATCAATATCATAATACAGTTCCGAACCTTCATCGTCTTCTATTATAGGAATTCTGTATCTGTATGAAAGCTCCAGAAGCTTGCGCCTTCTTTCTATCGTCAGGAATGCACCGGTAGGATTACTGAAGCTTGAATCGACATAGATGAACCTTGGATGTTCACTTTCGATAATAGCTTCCAGATTATCACATATCATGCCATCTTCATCCACAGGCACAGTTATGAGCTTGCCGCCTGCCAGCTTTATAGTTCTGTGTACATCCGGAGATAATGGTTCCTGTGCCAGTATTCTGTCACCTGGGGAAAGCATGAGATCCAGTATGAAATCGAGAGCCTGATTGTTACCCGACAGAATCTGTATATTCCCTGGTTTTGTTATAACACCCTTAAGACTCATAAATTCAGAGATTCTCCTGCGCAGCTGAGGATCTCCTTTATAGGGTGTATAGAAATACGCATTATCCCGCTTACGGTTAAGAGCTCTGGACAGCACATCCGCAATTTCATCTGGCCTGTAAGGCTCCCTGGCTGCAACACCTCCGCCAAACGATATTATATCAGCTTCATACGATCTGCTGAAAAGTTCGTCGAAATCCATCTGAAAATCTGTAAAATCGTCTCTGACAAGAGCCTCCCAGTTCACGTTCTTTTTTATCATGCCTTCATAAATGCTCTTGTATCTGACGCGATAGCCCACTCCCTGATAAGATGTCAGCAGTCCTTCATCACGAAGTTCAGAATAAGCTCTGACTATCGTATTTCTATGTACTCCAAGCTCTCCTGCAAGGGCTCTTTCTGAAGGAAGTGAATAACCATCAACAAGACTGCCGTTGAATATCAGTTCCCTTATCTGCTGTGAAAGCTGCAGATATATAGGCACTCTGGCATTTCTGTCAACCTTTAGCTTCATTTTCTCTCCCCATGGAACTGGTAATAGCATGTTTCAAGCCTTCCATTATAAAGCTTTCTTCGCCTGTCGGCTTTCCTGCCCATCACCTTTTTCTCGACTTCCTTGTCTGTTGTGATCATAAACAGTGACCAGTCTCTGTTCTCTTTAAAAAACTTTTTTAAAGCTTCGTATATTTCGGATATTTCATCCTCTTCTCCGATTCTCTTGCCATATGGAGGATTGGTTATTATTATCCCGTTATCTCCTTCAGAATTCAGGTTTCTGATATCTGCTCTGCAGAATTGTATGCAGTCATCCACTCCTGCCTCGGCGGCATTTTCCTGTGCCGCTTTTACCGCCTTGCTGTTAATGTCATATCCGTAAATATCAAGGGGCTGTTCATAATTCATATTGTCAAAGGCAGCCTTACGTTCTTCTTTCCACAGATTTGCCGGGATGAAATCCCACCCTTCACATGCAAATGTTCTGTTAAGTCCCGGTGCAATATTTCTGCCTATCATAGCGGCTTCTATAGGAATGGTGCCGGAACCGCAGCATGGATCTACAAGTATTCTGTCTTTTTTCCAGAAAGAAAGCTGTATCATTGCGGCTGCAAGTGTTTCCTTGATCGGAGCTGCGACATCTGATATCCTGTATCCTCTTTTATGAAGGCCGGTACCGCTCGTATCGACTGTCAGGGTCACTCTGTCCTTCAGCAGAGATGCCTTGACAGTGTATTCGGCACCAGTTTCCTCGAATACTTCTACACCATAAAACTCTTTAAGCTTCTCTACAATTGCTTTTTTGACTATTTTCTGGCATGCAGGCACACTGTGAAGTTTTGACTTTACCGATGTGCCTGTGACAGTAAACCTGCCGTCCAGTGGTATAAGCTGCTCCCATGGCAGGCCTTTGGTCTGCTGGAACAGCTCCTCAAATTCCACAGCACTGAATTCCGCCATTTTAAGCAGCACTCTGTCTGCAGTTCTGAGCCACAGATTTGAACGTACGATAGCACGTTCATCTCCCATATATGTGACTTTGCCATCCTCTGTTTTGATTATTCTGTATCCCAGTGCCTCTATCTCACGCCTGACAACAGCCTCAAGCCCGAAGGTAGCTGTTGCTATCAATTCCAGTTTCAGATATAAGTTTCTCTCCTGTTCAAGCTGTTTTTACTTATAACGTCTATATATTTAAGCGATTCACCTGTACCTCTGGCGACACAGAAGTCAGCTTCGTCTGCTACCATCGTCCTAATGCCTGTTCTCTGCTGTATTCTCTTATCGATCCCCCGCAGATACGCTCCTCCTCCGGTGATCATAATACCTGATTCTCCTACATCTGCCGTCAGCTCAGGCGGTGTCTTTTCAAGAACATTGTGTACTGCTTCGCAGATTTCATCCAGCGGTTCCTCCAGAGCTGCCAGAATCTCATCTGATGATATCTCAACGGTCTCAGGCAGTCCTGAGACGAGATCCCGCCCCTTGCACAATGCCTTCAGAGACTCCTCGCCGCTGAAGGCTGAACCTATTTCTTTTTTGAGTTTTTCTGCCATGCGTTCTCCGATGAACAGATTATAGTTTCTCCTCATATATTTTACAATATTATCATCAAATTTATCACCAGCTGTTTTTAGCGATATACTGGTAACTATGCTCCCCATGGATATTACCGCGATGTCGGTAGTTCCGCCGCCTATATCTATTATCATAATACCTTCAGGACCGGTTATATCTATACCGGCACCTATTGCTGCAGCAACAGGTTCTTCTATCAGATACACCGTCCTGCTCCCGGCCTGAAGCACAGCCTCTTTCACTGCTCTTTTTTCCACTTCTGTAACGCCGCTGGGCACACACACTATTATTCTGGGTTTAAAAAATTTTGTTCTGCCGCATGCCTTACTGATAAAATACTGCAGCATCTTCTCCGTAACATCATAATCTGATATCACTCCGTCACGCAGTGGTCTTATAGCAGCAATATTTCCCGGAGTTCTTCCTATCATCCTTTTTGCTTCGCTTCCTACGGCAAGTATTTCCCTGGTGTCTCTGTTAACTGCAACCACAGAAGGTTCCTGAAGCACTATTCCCTTGCCTTCTATATAAATGAGCACATTGGCTGTCCCCAGATCTATTCCTACTTCTTCACTGAAATTCATAACACACATCTGCAGCAAAACACTGCGTTTTCCTTTCATTTTATCAGTTACGTGTTAGTTTTACCAGTATGAATAAAAAATACACTCAAAATCTAAAGTAAGTATATTATCATTCGCAATCTCATATATTGTTTTAACTTCCAAAGTTAATCCAATATGAGGTGGTGAACTGTCAAAAAATGAAAGACTATATAGAAGAGAGAGTTCTTGAGCTTGCTCATTATATCGTCGAAACCGGTGCTACCGTCCGGAGCACAGCTGCTAAATTCCGTGTTTCGAAATCTACAGTACATAAAGATATCACCGAAAGGCTCCAGGAAATAAATCCCGGCCTTGCAGCGGAAGTAAAAGAAGTTCTTGATAACAATAAAGCTGAACGTCATATCCGCGGCGGTCTCGCTACCAGAGAAAAGTATCTCCATATCAGGCAGAAATAACAATAAGGCTGTCTCATAAGATGAGGCAGCCCTGATTCTAACGTCTGCGCCCGGCCATCAGATTGTCTGCCACAAACAGCAGGTAGCTGATTCCCAGGAAAACCAGCAATGTAATCATCATGTTCATGCCCAGCAGATTAAAATATGGAACAGGCTTAACCGCTGCACCGACACTGTTGATAATAAAGACAGCCAAATTGAATATAACCGGGATAATCATCCATATTATCGGGCTGTAAGCCGTGAAACTGCCTTTCCTGCAGAAAAACAGATAGTCAGCAAACACCATCACCGGTGAAACAAAATACAGCAGTGCTCCTGCCAGAGACAGGTCTTCTGACAATGCTCCCGACATTCCGAAATTTACATAATAATAGATAACAAAAGTAATTATCATATATATCGTCACTGCACCTCTCAGAACACCTCTTTCCCGGTCAGTCCTGACAATTATAAGATATGCGAAATAAACCAGAGAAAGCGCATTGGCTACAAGTGCGAAATCCTTCATTACCGCATCAGGTCCGAACCCGGAGCCTATCACTCTGATTACAAGTCCTGCTCCGCATATAATTATAAATATGACTCTGAAAATTACTGCAACAGTATTGTTTCTTATGTACATACCGGAATAATGCCTCCTGTTTTATTCATAATATCGTTACTGATTATAACAGGATTTGGCTGCTTTTACAAATTCTCTGAACAGCGGATGCGCTTTATTCGGTCTGCTCTTGAATTCAGGGTGATACTGAACTCCGACAAAGAAACTGTTATCAGGTATTTCAACTGCTTCAACAAGCCTGCCGTCAGGTGAAGTGCCTGCTATTATCATACCTTCTGATTCAAATCTTTCCCTGTAATCATTATTGAATTCATATCTGTGCCTGTGTCTTTCCGATATTTCTGCTGTACCATATGCCGATGCCATCAGAGTATCTTCTTTTATTCTGCATGGGTATGCTCCCAGCCTCATAGTTCCGCCCTTGGGGATATCTCCTGACTGATCAGGCATGAAATCAATCACCTTACTGTTGCAGTTTTCATTGAATTCTCCTGAATCCGCATCACTGATTCCCAGCACATTTCTAGCAAATTCAATTACTGCGACCTGCATTCCCAGACATATTCCGAAATAAGGGATGCAGTTTTCACGGGCATATCTGGCCGCGTTTATTTTTCCTTCTATACCTCTGTCACCGAATCCACCCGGCACCAGTATCCCCGAAACACCATTAAACATATCGTGCACATTGTCACGTGTCACATCTTCAGCCTCTATCCATTCGATATCAACTCTGCATCCATTCTCATAACCACCGTGTCGCAAAGCTTCCGCTACAGAAAGATACGCATCGTGAAGCTTCACATACTTGCCTACTACAGCTATTTTCACATTTTTCTCTCTTGATTTGATCCTTTCGACCATGGCTTTCCATTCTTCCATCTCACAAGGACCGGCATCTATGCCCAGTTCTCTGCATACGATCCATGAAAATCTTGATTTTTCCAGCATAAGCGGAGCCTCATAAAGAACAGGCAATGTCATGTTTTCTATGACACAGTCCGGTTTGACATTACAGAACAGAGATATCTTGTCATAAATATCTTTGTCTATAGGTTCATCTGATCTCATCACTATAATATCCGGCGAAATTCCCATTGTGCGCAGTTCTTTCACAGAATGCTGGGTAGGTTTTGACTTATGTTCCCCTGAACTTCTGAGATACGGAACCAGTGTCACATGGATAAACAGGCAGTTCTCCTTTCCCTGTTCAAGAGACACCTGTCTTATAGCTTCAAGAAACGGCTGGCTCTCTATGTCTCCTACTGTTCCACCGATTTCAGTAATTATCACATCTGCATTACCTGTTTTGCCTACATTGTAAATAAAATCCTTGATCTCATTAGTGATATGAGGAATCACCTGTACTGTACTGCCGAGATATTCACCTTTTCTCTCCTTGTTCAGAACATTCCAGTAGACCTTGCCTGTAGTCAGATTGGAATATCTGTTGAGATCCTCATCTATGAATCTTTCGTAATGCCCGAGATCGAGATCGGTTTCAGCCCCATCCTCAGTCACATATACCTCTCCATGCTGATACGGGCTCATTGTACCCGGATCCACATTGATGTACGGGTCCAGCTTCTGAGCAGCCACCTTAAGACCTCTGGCCTTCAGCAGCCTCCCAAGGGAAGCTGCAGTTATCCCTTTACCGAGACCTGATACAACACCACCTGTAACAAAAATATACTTCTTCATGTTTTCACACCTGCCTCTCATGAAAAATGCACAAAAATAAAAAAGATAAGGTGTCAGGCCGTTTTAGTGAGAAGGAGATATCAGACCCCAGCTTCTCTGCCGTCTTCCTTATTTTCTTATCTTTGTGCACAAATTTTACTTGTGAATTATACTACAATGCTTCGCCATCCGCAATAATTTTCTGAAAAAAGAACATAAAAAAACAAAAGCAGAACAGTCACTGCCGGCTGCTCTGCCCAATCAGCTTATATGTATCATCTGAAAATATTTTTAATCCTGTCCCTGTAGCTTTTTCTGTTCTCGTCATCTGCTGCACGATATTTATAAAGCAGCTTTTCTACCCTTTCATTGTTTCCCAGTTCTGTCTCATATCTTTCTCTCTCATACTCGGTCAGTTCGCTAATTTTCCTGATGTGCGCTTTTATCGGCTTGGGAAGAACAATCATATATATCAGTGGTGCTATGATCAGGAAATGAATTACAGACCAGATTATCATCGCTGCAGCCACCGGTTTCGCAGAAATGCCGCAGAACATTGTCAGTAACAGGATCATGAGGACTGCAAGCCATACAATGAAAGTAACATAGGTTCTGTCCAGAAATGCCAGTTTTTTCTGCAGTGCTTCATCATGCCAGACACCCTTCTGTTTACCGCTTCTCAGAACCTGACTCCATTTATTCCTGCTGTGCACCAATCTGAATGCTGTTCTGAAATCATCAAATGAAGCTTTCTGCTCCGGAATCTCTTCAGCTGTATAACGGGCCCTGCGGTAAAACACTTCCGCCATAACACATCTTCCTTCGCCCATAATGGAAATGTTCCTGTCTTCACCAGCTTCAAGATCAATTATCAGCTGCTCTCCCTGTTTAACCATATCACTTTCGCCATCAGAAGAAACGATCACATACCCTTGAACACAATAGAACCCGTATGATGCATCTGACATCCCGTCACGTTCATACTTCGGAATCATCTGTGCCTGCTTATCGGCATCTATCAGCTTCAGACTGCCGCTGCAGCCTTTTCTGTACATCAGATTGTAGTCGGTCATCACCCCGAAACATTTAGTCTTCAATGCTCCGTCAAAAGTATCCTGCTCCCATTGCTGCAGTGAAGCGGAACGTTCATCTCCGTGAGCCAGAACTACGCTGCCGACAAGCACCATAAGCACTCTCTCATAATCAGGAAGTCTGGTAAACGAGGATTCCTCCGATTCCACAGCAGCAGTACTCAGACGCCATATGAAGTCCCTTTCCAGATAACTGGATTTTTCAGGATAAATGGCTGTTTCTGCCGTGCTTCCTCCCGACCATCTGCTTATATTGAATTGTTCCTGTTTTAATAATCTTTTTTTCATTATCTGTTCAGTCCCTTTTACCGATATCAGTCTTTGTCGATATCGCTGAATCCTTTGCCATGCCCCCAGACCGCCTCAACCTTTGTAACTACCACAAAAGCATCCGGGTCCAGCACTGCAATTTTCTTTCTGATCAGCACGCTTTCTCTGAGAGAACACATAACTGTAAGCTCCATGAATTCAGTCTGTGTATATTCACCTGTCACTCTGATGCTGGACACGCCCCTGTCCAGATCCTCGAGAATATATTTTTTTATACCTTCATGTTCTGATGTTATTATTGAAAGCTGCACGACCTTTCCTGTGAAGCCATAAATAATCATCTCGGACACTCTGGTGATTATGACCTGAGTGATCAGTGCATACATCGCTATATTCCTGCCGAAAACAAATGCAGAAAACACTATGATCGCAGCATCGACACACAGCAGAATCCTGCTCATACTCAAATCAGGACATAGCTTTTTCCTGATAATCCTGGCAATTGCTTCCGTTCCTGCCGACGCATACCCTTTCCAGAACACAAGTCCTATATATGTCCCCGAAAACACGCCACAGAACACTGCTGCCAGAATAACGTCCCTTTCCTCCAGCAACTGGAAATTCAGCTGTTCAAACAGGAACAGGACAGCCGGATACATTACTGACAGCATCAGTATTTTCCGAAACTCCCTCCAGCCCAGAAAAATGATAACCATAATCAGTACAACCCCGGTGCATCCATAGTACAGCACAGAAAAGTCAGCATCAATAAAATTCTGCATTATCCTGACAATACCGGTAAGGCCTCCAGATGTCAGCCCGTTGGGTATCATCACGGCTACAGTGGAAAATGAACTTATGCAGCATGCCGCAAGGAGCACTGCAAAGTCCGCAGATAATTCCTTTATTTTCTGTCGGGTGATTCCGGTTTTCCTTATAAATGTCATTGGTATTCCCCTCGATCATATCATTAAATATGTATTTCGGCAGAAAACCTGCCGCCGAAGACATTATACCCTATAACAGCAATTCGTTGACCCTTGCGATTGTTCTTTATTTGTATTTTTCTGTCTGCAGAATCGTACAGTCTGTCAATTCTGTACGCTCCGCCGCTGTAATCCGTATCGGCTCCCCAGAACTTCACAAGACTGAGACTGTCCCTGCTGTAATATTCCTCTACAGTTTCCCTTGAACTGCAGTGCAGCCCGGATATGTCAAGCTTGTAATCAGTAAGTTCTATTCCATACTCGCCAGCATTAACAACAATTGTTCCGCTGTCAGTTGATCCAAAGCCGTCCGCACTTCTCTCCAATATAAAATTCTGGTTTATGGAAGCCATGCGATATGCCTGTGCGGCCGCTGCGAAATCACCGCTGTCACACATTACCCAGCTTCTCCCGAGCCTGCCGCATACCGCTCCGAAGGATCCTGATCCTGCGAAAAAATCAGCGCACAGATCTCCCTCATTGCTGCATGCACGCACAATCCTCTCAATGAGTTTTTCCGGTTTCTGCGTCGAATAACCGGTTCGCTCAGAGGATGTCCTGCCGACCATATCGATGCTCCAGACATCCTTCATATTGACTATTGTATACCACCCTGTCTCATCCTCGTACTCTTCAACTCCTTTGAATCTGTACGGTCTTAAACCTCTGTTGTATGATTTCTCTGTCTGTGGATTGAATATATAATTGTCTGTTTTGCTGTAAAACAGCAGAGTGTCATGTTTTCTGGCAAAATTTCTTTTATTTGCTCCTCCTGACTTATATGTCCATATGATCTCATTTATGAAGTTTTTTTCACCGAATATCTGATCAAGTATTACCTTCACATAATGCACAGCATGCCAGTCAAGGTGCACCCAGAGGCAGCCGGTATCCGACAGAAGATCCCTCATCATCAGAAGCCTTACCGTCAGCATCCTGATATATTCCCCGAAATCCATATTCCATCGATCTTCATATGCCCCGGTCTTCACCAGCCCGGATTTTCCCAGAAACTGTGACTCCATTCTGGTCGAAGCCTGATATCTGCTGTCCGAGAAGAAAGGAGGATCAACATATATCAGCTGAAATTTTCCTTTAAGCTTCTGATCCTTAATAAGATACTCCATATACTGAAGATTGTCACCGTTTCCTATCCTGTTGAGCTGATCCGGGCCGCTGCCCATACAGTAGACCTCATCCGTGCAGAATTCGCGGCATGAAACTGATGCTGATATCTCTATATATTGTTTTTCTCCATCACGATAAGCTTCTAAAAGCTCATTAAGTCTACTCATCCCAGAAGCTCCCTGATCAGATTGCCGCGACCAGCCTTTTTCAAGGCTTTGATCACAGTATCCCTGTTCTCTCTTTTATGGAAATGCAGCAGTGCCCTCTGCATCCTCTTTTCCTCTGCTGTCTTTGCCACATACACCGGCTTCATTGTGAAAGGGTCTTTTTCAGTATAATACATGCATGTCGCCAGAGTTCCCGGTGTAGGATAAAAATCCTGTACCTGATCAGGTATGAAACCTGTTTTTTTCATATACAATGCCAGGTCCACCGCATCGTCAAGAGTGCTTCCCGGATGTGATGATATGAAATAGGGAATCATATACTGTTTTTTACCAATTTTTTCATTCATTCTCCTGTACTGCCTGCTGAATCTGTCAAAAACATCTATCGGCGGTTTCCTCATGTTTCTCAAAACATTCTCTGATGAGTGCTCCGGAGCCACCTTTAATATCCCGCTCACATGATGCCTGCACAGTTCCTCGAGAAATCTGTTCTGCTTATCAGCAAGCAGATAATCATACCTTATTCCTGAACGGATAAAAACTTTCCTGACACCATCAACGTTTCTGACTGCTTTAAGAACATCTATATACTCACTGTGATCCACATTCAGCTGACTGCAGGGTTCAGGATACAGACAGTCCTTATTCCTGCACATACCGTGCTTTTTCTGCTTTTCACACGATGGCATCCTGAAATTAGCTGTCGGGCCTCCCACATCATGAATATACCCTTTAAAACCTTCGGTTTTAGTAAGTTCAACTGTTTCACCAACGATGGATTCAGAACTCCTGCTTCTGACTTCTCTCCCCTGGTGATAGGTTATCGCGCAAAAAGCACACCCGCCGAAGCAGCCTCTATTGGCTGTAATACTGAACTTAACTTCCTCGATAGCCGGAACTCCGCCTTCTTTTTCATACATCGGGTGATAAGTCCTCATATATGGAAGTTCATATATCCTGTCCAGTTCTTCTCTTTCCAGAGGCTCCTGCGGAGGGTTCTGCACGATGCACTGGTTACCCTCATATTTTTCGATAAATCTTTCACCTGATACAGAATCATTGCTTCTGTACTGCATAGCGAAGCTTCTGCAGTATTCATTTCTGGATGATGATATTGCAGCAAAATCAGGAAGCACAACATCACTGTCGTAGATATCGGGAGATTTGCACCTGACACAGGTACCCTTTATCCATGTTATATCTCTGACATCCAGCCCTGAATCGAGAGCTTCTGCAATTTCAGCAACGGCTCTCTCCCCCATGCCGTAAATCAGTATGTCTGCTCTTGAGTCCATCAGTATCGATCTTCTCACCTTATCATCCCAGTAATCATAATGCCCGAACCTTCTCAGGCTGGCCTCCAGGCCACCTATTATTACAGGGACATCCTTGTATGCTTCCCTCGCTCTGTTGCTGTATACGATTACCGCCCTGTCCGGACGTCTGCCTGCCTTGCCGCCCGGAGAATACACATCCCTCTTTCTCCTGTGTCTGAAGACAGAATAGTGATTCACCATGGAATCGACATTACCGCTGTTTATCAGAAACCCCAGTCTAGGTTTCCCGAAGGTCTTAAAAGCCTCCGCATTTTTCCACTCCGGTTGAGCCAGTATTGCAACTTTATATCCGAAGGATTCAAGTACTCGACTTATTATCGCTGTACCAAAAGAAGGATGATCAACGTAAGCATCTCCTGTCACAAGAACAAAGTCTGCCTGCTGCCATCCTCTCTCATTCATTTCTTTTTTATTTACCGGTAAAAACATCTTTCTCATCAGATCATATTTTTGTCGTATAGGACAGTTTTATCCAGTATCCGTTTTTCTTGAGTTTGCCCCACCCGTTTTTGGTTTTTTTAATAGTGTAAGTTCCAGGTTTAATAAATCCTTTAGACTTATATAATATTCCAGGACCTGTCCTCATATTCAGATCACTGCATTTAACCTTGACATTGTATTCACTGCCGACAGGAACAGTATAACTCAGCTTGATCCATCTGTTGTTTGTCCTTAGCTGACCCCATCCGTTCTTGGTATCCTTGATAACATATTTTGAACCATATGTGACAAGTCCCTTGCTGCTGTAATTTGTTCCAGGACCTGTCCTCATACGCAGCGCTGCAGTATTTATTCTGACCGTATAAAGATCTCTTCCGCTGCTGACGGATAACATTTCTTCCGAACCGCTGACTTTTGAAGTATAATTCAGGGATACCCAGTACCCGCTGGATTTTATCTTGCCCCATCCGTTGCTGGTTTTACTTACTGTATGTGTTCCAGGATTTATATATCCCTTGCTCTTATAGTTTGTACCGGGACCTATCCTCATATTCAGATTAGTTACACTGATTTTAATCTGATAGTTGACTGAAGTACCTGAATCGACAACAGTTTCCATCTTTTCAAGTTTTGTCACATAATCTGAACAGATCCAGTATCCGTTGCTTTCAAGTTTTACCCAGTCACCACACTCCTGAGTTACATCATAAGTCCCTTTCTTTATGTATCCTACTCTGCTGTAACCTGTACCGGGACCTGTCCTCATGTTCAGATCATTTACAGAAACTTTGACACTGTAATCAACATTTTTTCTTCTGGCTGAATCCAGTATGTATATATATCCTTTAAGGCTGCTGCTCCATGGAGTTCCATAATGGAAATACAGACTGGAAGCAGATGACGGCTTGCTTGACGAAACCTTCCATCCGGATTCGGATACATACGGCTTGCCGTTCACTACCTTCTCTACAATTGCGACATGTGTTCCATAGCATGCGATAGCTCCTACCTTCGGAGTCGACCCGTAAGGATAATAATTTCCCTTTTTGTTTGTATTCCACCACTCGCTGGCGCTCCACCTGAAAGCAGTGTTCAGCGGGTGTCCGAGAATCTCACTTGCTCTGCCGTATGCATACCAGGTGCAGTTTCCTACCACATATCCGCCATATGATCTGTTGTACTGGCGGTCAGGACCCAGATTGTATTTGTAAAAAAGATTATTATCACTGTAATAATAAGCCTTGCCTGCAGCAGAAGTATATGACGGCATCGAAGTTCTTATGCTTACAGAAGCATAACTGTTATCCGTCATTGCGGGTATCACAAATGTTACTGCCAGCAGGAATGAAATTATCAGTGAAAACAACCTCTTTCTGTTCATGTTCAGTACTTCCTTTCTTCCCATTAAATATAATGTTATTTCATTATAACACCATATTTCCTTTATTTGCAAGGCTTTTCGCCATCATAAAACCCATAAAATTACAAAAATGGAGCTAATTAAATCAGCCCCATTTTATCATATGTTTTAAGCTATGTTTGAAAACAGTCTTTCGCATCAATATTATTCAGACAATCTGTTCTGCTTTTCCTGACATTCTGCCCAGTATCTGCCACCACTGTATATTTTCTTGAAGAAAATATATGCAGGTATCGAAGTTGCGGCAAGTCCGAGTCCGACAATCCAGTTATCTGCAAAAATGCTCGCGCCGTATATCACTATAGGGAAACAGAGATATACAATATAAACTTTATTAGGGAGCGGCACTTTGAAATCGAGTTCCATATCCGGCTGCTTGATCCTGAGTTTGATATTTGAAATAAACATCATGATAACCGGTACTGCATATAATATCGATGCCAGACCGACAAATTCAATGAAACTCCCCGATGAACAAAGGATAATACTTACAACTGACATTATGATGATAGCCGCATACGGAGTATGGAATCTTTTATGTTCCTTGGCAAAAATCCTGAAGAACTGTCCTTTTTCTGCGAAAGCTTTCATCAGATATGCATATGCCAGTATATATTCACACAAAATCATCATGCTTGCCAGAGAACCTGCTGCAACAAATGCCCATCTCAGAGGAGCTCCTCCCAGAATCTCACCGATTTCAACAAATGAAAGCGGACCTTCTGATGACCAGTCCTGCCAGTTGCCGACAGCCGACAGTGCAGGCATCACCCATAATATATACATTATTGAGATAATAGGAATAGCAAGTACAATCGCTTTAGGCACTTTCTTTGATCCATCCTGTATATCGCCTGACATGGTGGAAATTGTTTCGAATCCTGTATTGAACCATATTCCTATAAGGAGTCCCTGACCTGCTGCTTCAAGGAAAGACATGTTTTCAGGCTTGAGCGGTTCAACAGGGCTGTATTCAATATTCATGAAAGACAGAACGATCAGAATAATAAATGGTATGATAGCAAGTATTGTAATAACTGTTGCCAGATTACTTACAAGTTTGATGCCGATGATATTTATAATGGCAAACACAATTATAAGAGCTGCACATAAACACCAGTATGTGAAATCATTGACTTCAATCGGAAGCAGCATTTTCATATAGTTTGCACTCAGAACAGCGAAAGTGGCCGGCTCAACAAAGCCTGCAATAGTATAGCACCATCCGCTGACGAATCCGGCTTTCTCTCCTAAGCCTTCTTTTGCCCAGGTGTACATCCCTCCATCTTCCGGCCATACTGAAGACAGTTCAGCTGACGAAAGGCCAAATGGCAGTGACCATACAAACGGAATCAGTATAAACACCAGCATCGTCATTCCCGGTCCTACTGAACCGACAAGATCCTCTATCCCGAAACCCCCACCTGCAACTGTAACACATATCATCATGGCCAGTGCAAAAACCGAGATTTTCTTTTTGTTTGACATCTTTTAACGTATTCCTTTCAACTTTCCCCTAAAAACACAGAGCCGGCAGTCCCGCCGACTCTGCACCTGTTTACATGATTTATCAGTTAATATGTAACTTATTCTGTCTTATTTAGCCAGAAGATCAAGCATAGCTTTTTCGTTCATAGCGTCTGCATATTCTGAATCCATTTCTCTGATTCCTGCAGGGAATTCGTACTTAGCAAGTCTTTCTACGAACGGATCCGGATCGAAGTGTTCCGGACCCCATGCACCTGCATCATTCCAGATACCTTTAGCTATAAGTTCCATCATGATTACAGGACCTACTGCTGTCTGTGCTACTACTGAGTTTGTTGTATACTTCTTGATGCATTCCTGGTTGTCTGCTACCTGATACAGGTATACTGATCTGTACTTGCCGTCTTTCCAGCCTGTTACCCATGTTCCTGCGCAGCCTTTTCCTGTCCTTGTCATTGTTGCATCTACAGGGCTTGGTATTACCTTGCATACGAAGTCTCTAGGTGTGATTTCTGCATCGCCAACCTTGATCTTTGTTCTCTTGTCTGCGAGTCCGTATTCGTGGAGAACCAGCAGCTTCTTTCTGAAGTCAGCAGGCACACCATACTTGAATGTTACTCTGTTGCAGTCGATTTCTCTTGGTACCAGCAGTACTTCTTCGTGTTCTACGTTTACTACTTCTACGTCGCCGATTCCGCCAGGGAAGTTGAATACTTCAGGCTCTGAGAACTGCTCTGTACAGAACCAGTGTCCTTCAGGGAATTCTTCGTTCTTTTCCCAGATTACAGGCGGCTGCAGACATTCTTCGATAGTTGTCCATACTGAGAATCCGAAGTCTGAATCAGTGTTTCCGTAGTTGTCACCGTCTCTTACGTCTACTCTGTCGATCTTGTCGAACA
>JALEQY010000063.1 GCA_022763735.1 Clostridiales bacterium | reverse complement strand
ATGGGAGAACTCCTCCTCCACAAGCTTTTCGGCTGATTTCAGAGTATTGGTATCCGCTGCCGGCAGCTTCTTTCCCACCTGATCCAGTTCCAGTTTTCTCATGTAAATGCATCTGATCATCAGCAGAAGCTCCTGAGTTACACCATTTACCATTATTTCATGAAAATTCTCTGTCCTGAACCGCCTGTCCTTTTCCCATGCGAATTCCCTGTCACGCATTCCTGTAAGCAGTTCATCTATTTCTTCTTTTGTCATAAGAGGCCTTATTTTTGACATCAGATTCTCATTATCTGCAGGAACATAGACTTTTGATCCTCTGCTGTTTTCGGGTACGAGAACAAAATATCTGCTTTTTTCCCTGCCTCTTTCAAAGCTCATTTCTGTTATATCTTCAATCACACATATCCCGTTTGTTCCATATACTACACAGCTTCCCTTTTCAAATTCATTTGTGATCAACTCTTCATACCTCCAGACTATATACACGTAAAAACCGCGCGGTACAGTTTTATCTTCACTGTACAACGCGCTTCATACATATTATATCGGAATTTTCAGGTTTTTTCAAAGATGAATTTTTATAGATTAAATACGTCTCTCAGAATTCGATTCTGCTGTTCCTCTGATGTTACAGGCTCGATTACTGTTAATCCACTACATCGATTTCACGCATTGCAATAATCGTATCAGAAATCAGATCATCCAGAGTCCATCCCAGCATTTCCGCACCTTTTTCGATCACTTCGCGCGAACATCCAGCTGCAAATTTTGCATTCTTGTATTTTTTCTTTACTGATTTCAGTTCCAGATCATCAACGCTTTTTGACGGCCGCATAATTGCTACTGCCCCTATCAGACCTGTAAGTTCATCTGTGGCATACAGTACCTTTTCCATCTCATGCTCTGGCTTGATATCAACAGTAATACCATACCCGTGGCTTGCCGTCGCACGCACTATCCTCTCATCCAGGCCGCGTTCGCGCATTAATTCCTGCCCTTTGATACAGTGCTGCTCCGGATACTTCTCAAAATCCAGATCATGCAACAGTCCCACAAGACCCCAGAACTTCTCTTCGTCTCCGTATCCGAGCTTTCGTGCAAAATATTTCATCACGCCTTCTACTATTAATGCATGCTTGATATGAAAAGGATCCGAATTGTATTCTTCCAAAAGTGTCATTGCTTCTTCTCTTGTCGGTATCATTTTATCACCTCGTTCATAAATTCGATAATTCCTGTTTCAACTTCATCCTTTATATCGTTATAGTTGTGTATTTCGTGGCGATATCCTTCGTACAGCTTAGTTTTAACATTATGTCCGGTTTCCTCCAGCCAGCCTGTCACCTGCTTCACACCTTCGCCGTATGAACCGCACGGATCTTCATCTCCTGCTATGTTATATAAAGGTAACGCTGCCGGCACTTTCGCAGCCCATTCTGTCCCTTTAACCTCATCTATCATTTCTATGAACTGCAACAGAGCTTCATTTGAAGTAGGTCTTGTAAAGGCGTCAAACGGGTCATTGGCATGGTCAAGCTGTACATATTCGTCATGGCATATCCATTCGTTGCCAAGCTTAACTTCTTCTATTCGCGCAAAGAGCCCTCCGAGCAGTGCTCCCAGCAGCTCAGGATCGGCTTCATCTCCCTTACCCGCTTCAACCAGAGGTTTCAGCTGTCTGATTCCTTCTTCACATGGAATTGCATCGGGATCTACAGTACCGCAGATTACTGCTCCTGCCAGTTCGTCACCATATTTTGCAATAAACTGACGTGTTATGATGGAGCCCATGCTGTGTCCGAACATAAAATACGGGATATCCGGGTATTTTTCCTGAACCAGCTCTTTGAGCCTGTGCTCGTCCTCCATCATCGTCTGCGCTCCATTGTGTCCCCAGTTTCCCCAGGTGTCATTGACGATGGCTGTCTTGCCGTGCCCCACATGATCATCTGCTGCAACAATGTAGCCGGCGTCCATCATTTTGCATATCATGTGGAGATATCTTCTGGAATGTTCACCGAATCCGTGAACCAGCTGTACAATTCCCTTTACCTTTGCTGCCGGTACATATATCCATCCCTGTACATTATCACGTTCATTGTACGAAAGAAAACTAACTTCATGCAGCATATGATACACCTCCTGTTCATAATCCTTATGTTTAATATTCTGTTATGTTATTGTTCTGATTCGAATTGTTCGAATCTTCTGGTTTTATTTTATCACGGCAGGTCAAGCGCGTCTATTACTGCTTTTGTATTTTGCAGGCTGTAATTAACCTGGTCGTTGCTGATATATAAAATACTGTTTTCGTATAAAACCAACCTTACATATGCACTTTTATTTATTCCTTCATACACCGTCTCGGCATGCCACATATTCTTCTCTGATTCCGTAATATTTTTAAACTTCAAGCTATGCCAGTTATCTTTTTCATCCAGATATTTTTTCAGAATAAAACTTTTCACCCATCCGAAACGACAGGTTGTCAGGCTGTACTCCAGTTCTGCGTACGGACCATCCTTCACATATACTGTCTGCGTGCAATCAATAATACTTCCCAGTAATGAGTGC
>JALEQY010000055.1 GCA_022763735.1 Clostridiales bacterium | reverse complement strand
CATCTTCCCATCCCTGTTCTCAGGCGTTTCTTGAGACCGTTGATATTATGGGGAGGCAGCGGTGAATCAAGTACCGAAAGGATATCACCCTCTGTTATTCCCTCACATCGGCATACAGCATTGCCGTAAGCAGGATTTTCTGCCAGCAGCTGTGCCTGTATTTCAGGGGATGTCTTGAGAAACAGCGGTTTCGCTCTGTATATCGGGTCGAATTTCTTATCA
Source organism: Clostridiales bacterium (assembly GCA_022763735.1). GTDB lineage: Bacteria > Bacillota > Clostridia > Peptostreptococcales > Anaerovoracaceae > Lentihominibacter. Next base: position 18,490 of record JALEQY010000055.1, on the reverse strand, counting down.
GCCTCGCACTTAAGCCCAGCATCCTTTAGCAGCTCTATTATTTTCTCAACGAGATACGGTGATGCTGTCATTCCCGGATTCTTGATTCCCAATGCACTTACAAAACGTTCTGCACTTAAACGTACAACGAAATCCTTTTCCTCTTTCGGTACATTCTCTATATTTGCTCGTATTCCCGCAAAGGATGCAATAACCGTTCCCATATCAATCTCCGGCAGGATTTTCTTCGCAACATTAGTTATATGGTCGATCCCTTCCTGTGTCGTTTCTGTGCATTTATAGCTGCGGGCATTGTATGAGGTAGGACCTGCCAGCATATTGCCATCCACCGTCGGTGCCAGAAGAGTTCCTTTTTCATCATTCTCCTGTGCCTGATATATAACATGGTGTATCGGCGACGGACAGTCAAACACCAGATATTCTCCGCGTCTTGGCTTTATTTCAAGATCTCGCGGTTTGACAAACCTTTCCAGATCTGCTGCTCCTTCACCAGACGTATTGACAATAAACGATGCCCTGAAATCACCGCGGTTTGTATTAACAGTATAGCTACCTTCTTCTCGCCTTATATCATCCACCTTCGTGTCAAACATGAACTGAGCACCATTGGCAGCGGCATTGAGTGCAGTATGCAGCACCAGTTTAAACGGGGAAATAATACCTGTTGTCGGCGCATACATAGCTCCAATCACATCTTCTGAAAGCATCGGTTCAATAGCCCTCGCTTCATCACCACTGATCATGCGCATGTCAGGCACGCCGTTTTTTTGGCCCTTTTTCATTTTTTCACGTATAGCTTCCATACCCTCATCATGAAAAGCCACGAAGAGTGAACCTGTATATTCCATCGGCACATCCAGTTCATCACACAGCTTTTCATGCATACGGTTTCCTCGGGCACATGATATCCCTTTGAGACTTCCGCCTCGAGGATGGAACCCTGCATACAGCACACCCGAGTTCGCCTTGGTTGCACCTTCTCCTATATCTGATTCTTTGTCAAGCACCAGCACATCAAGTTTATATTTCATAAGCTGTCGGGCTGTAAGACATCCCAGTATCCCGGCACCTACTATTATCACATCATATTTCATTATTTTTTTCTCTTTCTCAACGTTTTCTGTCTCTTCTGATATCCATAATGCCCCGTGTCCCGAGCACTATCGCAGCAATCGCCAGCAGCACAGCGACAAAAATCAGTACAACCGGATCTGTTTCTTTTCGTACATCATTGCTGAAAGTTGCTGTATTGGCATTTCTCTTGAGCAGCTTGTTTAGCGGATCTTTGAATTCCTCTTTTTTCTTTTTATCCTTTTCCAGACGAGTTTCTTTATTCTCTGCCTGTTCCTGCTTTTTCTGGGCCATGAGCTCTCTCATTCTCTTACCTCTTGCCTCCGCTTTTTCCTCCTCTGATGCAGTACTTCCCGCCAGAACGAAGGCTGACAGCTTCTCTGTCCTGAAGAAATGCATACCGTTAGCTTTAGCAGAATTCATTTTTCTGAGATTTCCCTTAGCATCTGCAGAATAAACAGTGCTTCCCTTCTCGCTGATAATATCGGGAACAGGCATCTGAACCTCAACGTTTTTTGTCGGCTGTATTTTCCTGTCTCCCTGATAAAACTGTATCCTGTAATAAACCGCTTCTGTTTCTTTTTCAGATAGATTGTCTTCCATCGATTTATAATCATCGGTCTCAGTTCCCATGACTCTGACGAACAATTTGGCATCCTCCGGCAACGAATCCACAGGAGCCACCACATAAATGCCCGTAACCTTATCATAGAACACGAGCATCTCCTCCATCACCTTGGAAGCAAGCACCTCCGTCATAGCGTAATCAAGAGCCTCAACCTCTTCATTGAGCACATTCTGAGGGTAATACTTATCCATCTTCGAAGCCTTATCAATTTCCTCCTTCAGGTTTTCCACCTCGATCTGACCATACTGTCCGATATCTATACCAACATTAACACTTGTCTTGGCATATAGTGCCTTAGCCTCCTTCAGCTTTGCCTCCAGCGAACTGATATCCGCAGGCTCTGGCTTATCACTCTGAGCCTTCTGAAGCATGGCATTAAGTTCGTTTTTCATGGATTTTATGCTGGCATTTGCCGCCGGCTGAAGTTTAAAACGCACTTCATCCTTGGCCTTCTTGTTAAGACTCGTCAGCAATATTCTCAGCTGTTCCACATTAGAGCGTTTATATTTACCTGATGTGAAATCCTTCTCCGTAACGGAATCCAGCCACGCCTGTGCTTTATCCGCAGCCTTTTCCCATTCAGTCATATCTGCATATGTCTGTAATGTAAAACGCATAGGTACAGTATTCACTGTATAGCCACTGCCGTTTTCGTTCTTGTACCAGCTGGAAATAAATTCATATTCATCATATCTCTCATCCATATACTTTGATCTTTCTTCAGAGGTCAGCCCTTCATCAGTTTCCTGTATATATCCGATCGGATTGCCGTTTTTATCTTCAGCAAGAACCAGAGTAATCCCATTGTTTGCCTGCATTCCCCTGAGAAAACCGAATTCATAGAGACACCCCGGCTCCAGCTCGAAGCCTTCAATTTTAAAAACATAGCATGTTCCCTGACCGGAAGGATCGACTTTGTCTCCACGTGTGGCGGGAGTCTGTACATAATCATTAAAATCCGATATTCTCCTGCCGTTTTTATATGCAAAGAGAAATTTCTGACCATATCCGACACGGCTCGAATCCTTAGGCCACGGATTTCTGTCAGTCATAGCATAAAAAGTATAATTGCTCCCATCGCTTTTTTTAGCTTCCAGATAGTCAACCCCGTTACGCACTCCGCTATAGCGCACATAAAACCCACTGTTGTCATATGTACTGCTGAGCCAGTGCTGTCCTTTTTCTGTATCCACGAGATAGCCTCTAGGTGTAAAAGGATTTTTACCGGGTCCATCTGAGCCGAATTCCCATACATCTGCATTTACTATAGCAGCCGCTGAAATCCACAGCATTATCAATATTAAAAATATTCCGGTTATCCTGGAAAGCCTGCGCATTTTTTCCTCCATATGTGGTATGATAGATTTAAATATTTTAAGGAGATAATTCATGTTAAATCATAAAAAATCCTGCATAATCACTGCTCTGCTGTGCATCATCATGGCATTTGCCGCTTCACCGGTCTTTGCCGACGGCGGTAACGGAACAGGATCCGGTGACGGTTCCGGAAACGGAGAAAACAAAGATATTCCTCTTACCCTTGAAAGTGCTTCCATAACCGATGGAGCACAGAATGTTGCTCTCAACGAAACCATACAGCTGAACTTCAACAAGAACATCTGCAATGTCACCGTCCTGGCCAACAACAAGCTCTGCTTCCATCTGACAGACTCAGACGGCAATGCAGTTGCCATCAAACTTATCTTCCCCGATAATCAGGTCCAGAAAGACTATAGAAAACAGGTTTTCATCCAGCCCGCAGAGGATCTGAATCCTGAATCGGAATACCGCATAGCCATTGACAATACTGTTATGGCAAAGAACGGAACCACCATTGACAACGCACACACGATAACCTTTACCACCGGTATCCAGCACACCGACAAAGAAAATAAGATACTCAAGGAACTGGGCGATTATATCGTCACCTATGAAACAGCTTCAGGCGAAAACGCCAATTCAGTCCCGGTGAATAAAGACGGTCTTGATGACGTATCTGAAGAATCAGGGCCTGATACGGCTTCCATAGCCCGTATCGCGGCTGTTGTTCTTATCGTTCTGATTATCGCATTCACTGCGGTATTTATCATAATCAGACGTAAAAAACAATAAATTTCATTATCAGCTTCCTGATACGGTTCTGTCTGTTATAAATCCGGCTGCCTGTGTATTTCACATAAGCGGCCATTTTTTTGTGTTCAGCTTCTGTCAGACTTACCCTGCCGAAGCGCACTTTGCTGACAAGTCTCAGGAATTCGGCAAAGTTCATCATTTCGCCAGCTTCTGCATTCTGTATTTCACTGCTGTCATAGCATGCTGATATTTCATCAAGTCTGTCATAAGGATCTGCCGGCAGCTTATGTTTATCAAACGCCATAAGTCTGCTGACATGCCTGTACATAGCATATACCACTGCATCGCTATACACTGTCTCAAATATCATGTTCCTTTTTCTCACGTGCCTTCTGCCCGCCAGTTCATAAATAAGAATTGCCAGCAAAATGAACAGTATCAGCAGAATCAGAGGATTGATATGCTGAGGTTCTTCCTCCTGATGCTTCTCCGGCTCCGAATCTTCCGGTGCCTGATCCTCATACATCTGATTAGTTTCTTCTTCTATTTTTTCGTCCTCCTGGACCTCACTGGTCTCCTGCTTTTCCATATCATAGAAGCCAGGTATCACCTCCACAGGGAACCAGCCTATTTCATCAATATATATCTCAACCCAGCAGTGAGCGTTGGAATCCAGCACGTCATAGCTGATATCGCTCATCTCCGTATAGAGCTGCATTTCCTTTGGGGACAGATAATATCCTTCAGCATATCTGGCGGGAATTCCGGCACACCTGAACATGAGCGTCGCAGCAGTCGCAAAATGCATATCGTTGCCTCTGCCCTTCTGCAGGAAATTCTCCAGCTCGTCTGCACCTTCGCCGGCTGCCTCACACTCGATGTCATACTGATATTTTTCATCAAAAACCGAACGTATGTGATGTAAAGTGTACGCTATCGTCTTTCCCAGGCATTTGTCGGCGTCAACGGCTGCAAGCGCCTCGTGTTCCCTTTCCGGAACGTACACATATGTATCATACACATATCTTCTGTACACAGCTTCAGGCTCTGCATATTCATCCCAATCGGGACTCTGCTTCACCTCGGCAACCCACTGGGCAATTTTCTGTTCATCATAATCCTCCATACGCGCCAGAAACGCCTTGAAAATATATTCCCTCTGGCCGGTAAGACCCTTCGCCAGGGCTCCGCAATCCTTCTCGTACTTTAACTTGTCCGGCAATGTATCGCCTGTCAGTGCAGCCTCGTACGGCAGATATATATACTTGCTGCTGCCGTTTACATTAGTCACATCAACCGATACGAAATCGTAGTTCTGTGACATGCGATACAGCCTCTCCTGCTGCATCCATGGATAGAAATTCTGCTGCTCAAGCCATTCCATCATTCCTGTATATTCACCGGAATAAGCGCCATCCTCGGCCTCTGTCCATTTGCCGTCTGCATAACTGCCTCCCACGAAGCCTCGCAGATACATCGGCTGAGGCATCTGCATCTTAAGCTTCAGGACCGTATTATCAGTATATTCCATTGGGTGTGTCGTTGTCAGATCACCTCTCCCCAGCTGGTCTATATCATCGCCTCCAAGCTTGTCATATCTGATATGCTCTTCTACAGCAATCACAGCCTTCTTCGCTTCATCCACACTCTGCGGAGGTCTATATTCATCACCCGAAAAGGCCAGTATATATCCCATAAGAATCACCAGTGTTATGCTCATGAAAATGTACGGCAATGTTGACTGTCTTGGGTTCTGTATGTATATGACCCTTCGTTTCCTGCTGCTTGCAGGTCTTGCAACGGCAGACAGCACCATCAGCCCCGTCCAGCATATCAGCATAAGTGCCAGCAGCCACACTGACGGCTCCGCTTTAAGGCAAAGCCCTGTAATTACGGGCAGTGCTGTCATTACAAAGCCTATAAGCGGTTCCTTATAATATACACTGTAGACAATTGCCGCAGAGCTGAGCAGCATTACAGGGATAAGCGCCATCATGGTATCCCTGTTCCAGTCAGCAATATCTCCTGTCAGCTCAAATGGTATCAGACCCGCATCCAGCTGGTTGTTCAGCACCTCCACAACGATATTGGCCATCACCAGAAACCCGTTCCATACAGAGCTGTAGAACAGCACGAAAAACACCGCTATGATGAGAAAAATATAGAACACCATAAACCGTCCCAGCAGTGGTCTTCTGCATATACAGTACAGCACTGCAGGAAGCAGAACGATAAGCAGCACCGACACCGTATCATTGACAGGATTAGGGAACATGGAAAAGTACGTGTACCAGCATGCCACAGACATTGCCACGGTCAGAAGCAGCTCAAACAAGGCCCTCAGAATACGACGGCCTTCACCTGCATCTGTTATCTGGATCAGATCCATTGCTGACCCCTGCTGTCTGTTGAACAAATTCATATATATAATGCCTCTTAAATGCTGTCTATACTATTATCTCAGGCATGCTCCCGGCAGCCTCCTTTACTGAAACAGTAACAGCTTCTATTTCCTCTTCCGCAGTTTTGGCAGCGGTCTCATCCTCATAAATCAGAATCGTCTTCATCCGCTGATATACCTCAAGCTCCGCAATCTTATCAGTCTTGGGCTCTGTCACCACATACAGCAGTATGCTGCTTCTGCTGCGGTACCCGCTGGCTGAATAAAAGTCAAGAGCCGCGCCGCTTTCTTCTACAGCATATGATGACAGCACTCCTGCTGCCGCCAGTTCCAGCTCTTCGAAATCATCAAGCTCCTCAACATTGAACCGCTCTTCTGCGGCATCATACCAGCCCATATTGTGACTGATTCCATTCTCGAGAAGGGTTCTGGAAAGTGCCAGAAAGATCTCAACCTGTGCATCCACCAGTTCCTCGCTTCCCCGTGTAAGCTCCAGCAGCAGAAATACCGAATAGTTCAAAGGCAGACTGAAGTCTCTGACCATTGTTCTGTCCGTTTTACCTGAAAGCTTCCAGTGGATTTTTCTTATCTCATCCCCCGGTACATATTCACGCAGAGCAAAAATTTCGCTTACGTCCTGACCGGGTCTGTCAGGTGAATATCTGCTGCCGTCTCCGGTATTTTCCACCGGATTCTCCATATGCACCTCAACATTGCGCATATCCGGATAAATGATAACTGCCTGATCCGGCAGATCGGATTTCCTGAAAACAAAAAGTCCGAAAGCATCATAGACACGTATTTTATTTGTAGATACTACCACTGTCCCCACTTTGCTGTTCTGCAGCGAAAGCTCTGCGGTCACAGTTTCTCTGCTTCCGGCAGTGGCACTTACTCTTCGCTCTCTGAAAGCTCCGGTCATCTGGTTTTCCAGCCTGATCTGAAAGGTTATTCTGGCTACAGGATAACGCCCCGGATTACTTATACGATATGTGAGTGACGCCGCTTTTTTTTCTGCAGTCTGCGGCAGTTCCAGTTCTATTGCGATTTCTCTTCCTGCAATCAGCATAAGCACAAGTGAAATCACCGGCATCACTACACAGACTGCCAACAATGTCAATGTATAGTATGTATTTGTAAAAATGTATATCAGTGCCGCGGCTGCAAGAAGCAGCACATAAAACACTCTGTTCTTAAGCATCTTTACCGTCCTGCTTTTTCTTCTTATCTATTATCTGCGGAGGATTAACCTCTGCCATAATGCCCTGCAGCACCTTCTCTTCGGTTTCTTTCCTTATCCTTGCTCTGGCGGTCAGAATCAGTCTGTGGGCACAAACGTCAATAAATACACTCTTGACATCCTGCGGTATCGCATAATCTCTGCCGTCCATCAGTGCCGCCGCCTTAGCCATCTGAACCAGTGCCAGCACTGCTCTCGGGCTGACGCCCTGTTCCACAGCTTCTGCACTTCTCGTCTTCTCACAAAGCTCTGCGGCATATCTGATTACCTCATCCTCCATGCGTACTATCTGTACAGCTTTTCTCATAGCTTTGATATGAGCTGCACTGATAAGTGGTCTTACAGTGTCCATCGGATCCGTCAGCTGTCTCTGCTTGACGATATCCACCTGACTAGCTAGATCAGGATAGCCCATGGAAAGACGCGCCATGAATCTGTCTAGCTGTGAATCCGGAAGCTTCTGTGTACCTGCACTTCCCAGCGGGTTCTGAGTGGCGATACATACGAACGGATCCGGTGTTCTGTGAGTTACTCCGTCAACCGTCATTCCGCCCTCTTCCATTACTTCCAGCAATGCAGCCTGTGTCTTGGCTGAAGTTCTGTTGATTTCATCTGCCAGAAACAGATTGCACATTGCTGCTCCCGGTTTGTATTCCAGCTCTCCTGTTTCCTTGTTGTATATGGAAAAGCCTGTAATATCGCTTGCCATCGTATCCGGCGTAAACTGCATTCTTTTGTAATCAAGATTCATCACCTTGGAAAGTCCCAGTGCCAGGGTAGTCTTACCTACTCCGGGCACGTCCTCCAGCAGTATATGTCCTCCTGCGATTACTACCATCAGAACCTTCCTGATGATGTCATCCTTACCGACAATTACCTTCTTAAGCTCTCCGATTACTGCCTGCATAGCTTTCTGCATTTCTTCCGTTACCGACGGTCTGGCAGTCTGCTGTTCACCAGCAGCTTCTGCGGATTTATTTATTTCCTGCTTCTGTTGTTCCATCTGAGGATTCCTCCTTCTGACCTCCTGAAGATCATATTATATCGATATTCCGGTATCCTACTGAACCGGAGAATTTGATGCTCTCATTCCTTCGCCTGCTAGTATTTTGTCTATTGTATTGTCATCGAGCTCCAGCCCGAAATAACTCTCGTAATAATCAGCGGTGTATTTCTTCATATCAAAATCATCGAATCTGTCCGGATAAAACTGCAGTGCTACTGCCAGCACTCCCATATGAGCTTCCATTGAGCCCGGATGACACCATCTGGTAGCTCCCACAGGCAAAGTATACACCTTCTTATTTTTCACGGCTGTAAGCCTGCTCCACTTGGAATCTGACAAAATGTAATCTGTAACGGAATATTCGTTGGCAATAAAAGCATCCGGATCCCAGTTATAGATTTCCTCAAGTGTCACGTATGCGTTCTTGCCTGTGGCAAGCGTTCCCTTTGCGATAGAAACATCCTCCACCTTGGCTTTCTCCATTATTTCCCCGCAGATAGAGCCTTCCGGGTCTGTTCTGATCGCTTCATTAACCGAATGATATACGCTGGGAGCATCCTTCATATCCACATCTGCAAGCCTCTCATCCACCATCGTGAGCGTATCGTCAAAGAACTCCAGATATTCTTGTGCTTTATCCTGTTTATCAAACACATCTCCTGCAACTTTAACAGCCGTCCTGAGCTCATCTATGGTTGTATAATCTATTACCACATATGGTATGCCCAGCTCATCCAGCTTAGCCATTTCACCCTCACTGGCTGCCAGAGAATAGCTGACCAGCGCAAGATCCGTATCTATTCTCAGAAGTTCCTCTGCATTGACGGAGCCTTCCTGATGAGGAGTTGCAGTTTCAGTGATTCCAGGATATTTCATCTGCATCAGAACGTCGGATTTGACACCGTTAGGGCATCCGACTATTTTGTCACCTTCATCAAGCATCGCCATCATATGAGCTGCAGTGGCATAAAGACACGCTACATTCTGCGGATTGTCAGGAATCTCAACCTCTCTGCCCAAACAATCAGTTACCGTCCTGTCTGCCTGAGCACTGCTGCTGTCTCCTCCGCAGCCTGTAATGGTAAGTGCCAGCATCAGCGTCAGTATTATGCTTATTATTACATTTTGTTTCTTTCTCATATTTACCTCTTATTCCGCAGCGGGAGGATATATTTTCTCACACCGCTTCCGTCTGATACTATTTCTGCAACTATATTGAATGTTTTTTCCAGATTTTCTGTCGTGAGAACCTCTGAAGGCCTTCCAAGCTGTGCGAAATTTTCTCCGTTTATCAGTGCCACTCTTGTATTCACACCTGCATTTTCAAGATAATACGCCTGATTGAGAAAATGGGTAGCCATAATAATCGATATTTTCTTTTCCTTCACCAGCTTCGCAACGATTTCCATGACTGTCAGTTCATGGGTGAAGTCGAGATGCGCTGTCGGTTCATCCATCACTAGCAGCTGCGACTGCTGTGCTATCGCCCTGGCGATTATCACCAGCTGCAGCTCTCCTCCTGAAAGCTTTGTATATTCTCTATCTTCAAATCCTTCGAGTCCCACCTGTTTCAGTGCCTCACGGGCTATTGCCTTTTCCTGCTGACCTGGCGGCGAAAACATTTTAGCTGCATATGTTCTGCCCATGGTCACAACATCAAGCACTGTATATGCGAAGGTCGTCTTGTGTCCCTGAGGAACGTATGCAACATGTTCTGCAAACTCTCTCGGCTTCAGCTGCTCCATATTCCTGCCTCCAATAGTAATCTGACCTCTTTTGAGTTTTTTGAGCCCCAGCAGGCAGTCTATCAGAGTAGATTTGCCGCATCCATTAGGTCCTATGATGCACAGAATCTCCCCTTTTTGCACATCAAAATTTATCCCGTCAAATATCATTCTTTTATTGTCGTATGTAAAAGCTGCGTCGCGTACTTCTATCAGTTTCATTTTATCACCAGTTGCTTCCTTTCGTTTTTTTCAAAAGGTATATGAAGAACGGGCCGCCTACAATCGCCGTAACTATTCCAAGTGGTATCTCCGCTCCCGTAATGGTTCTGCAGATAGTATCCACGAACACCATGAAGCATGCACCTATTGAAATCGCTGCCGGTATGAGCCACTTGTTGTCGCTTCCGATCACCATTCTGCACATATGCGGAACCACCAGTCCTACCCAGCCTATAACTCCGCTGACGCAGACTGCTCCTGCAGTTGCCAGTGTTGCTAATCCTATTACAATAGCTTTATTTAGTCCTACATTAAGCCCCAGGGTCTTGGCTTCTCTGTCACCCATGGAAAGCACATTGAGTCTCCATCTGAACAATACCATCCCGATGATGCCGATGAGCATTGGAATTGCAGAAAAAGCAAGCTCTGTGGTTTTAGTTGATCCCATACCTCCCATAAGCCAGAACGTAATTGCAGGAAGCTGGCTGTACGGGTCTGCAACATATTTTATCAGTGACAGCAGTGCAGAGAAAATCGATTGTATGATAGTTCCGCCGAGCACCAGTGTTATTGTCGGTGTCCCTCCGCTGACCTTCCCCACAAGGTAAGCCAGTATTACAGCCAGCACGCCAAAGCCAAACGAAAAGACGGATGTCATGAACATGCTGTTAAACAGTAATATGGAAAGTGCAGCTCCGAAGCCTGCTCCGTTGGACACTCCCAGCATCCCGCTTGATACCAATGGATTTCTGAACAGACTCTGGAAGCATGCTCCGCTTACTGCCAATGATGCTCCCACAAGTATTCCCTGTATTGCTCTGGGGAATCGCAGGTTCATCACCACTCCGTAGGTTTTCTCGTCGATGCCCATATCAGCACCTGTAATCGCTTCAACAAAGCTTTTAAAAACTTCAACAGGGCTGACGCTGTATCTGCCTATGCAGATAGTGCCGACGAAGAAAATGACCGGAAGCACTATCAGCACTGCCGTTTTTATTAAATTGTGTTCTTTGTGTTCTGCTGTCACTCTTGTTTCCTCGTTTGTTCTGTTATGTTATCTGATTCAGCTTTAATGGTCTGCGAATCTGCTTCAGCAGGTTATTTAACGCAGCGATAGCCCTCTGCTGTCCATCTCCTGTAAAGGCAGTTATAGCATGCATTTTCCGAATCATCATAGCATTCTTCGATATCATTATCCTGTTCGAACTTGTCACAGGCTGTTGTCCATGTTGTTACTCGTTTGTCACCCTGATATAGTTCCTTTTTCTTGCATGCCTTATAGTGGTCGCCCTTTTTGGAGGCTATCAGCGTCACCTTGTGATCCACCATTGATGTCTTCAGCTGATCGCCTACTTCAACCTGATCTTCTTCGCTGAGAACATTCCCGTCAAAATCCAGGAACAATTCGATGTCCGTAAGCTCCTTCCACTCTGCAACTGTATGGGTCTGTCCATCAAATTTTCCGCCTTTGCCGCCTCTGAAAACTCCATCGCAGCCAGAAAGCCTGAGTCCTATTCCTGCCAGTGCACCGATAACTCCGCAGCCTGTACCGCCGTACTCTTCAAGTACAGTGCCGCCAATCTGCGATGCCAGATTATAAGCTTCCTGTTTCTGTATAACCTCGTTCTGTGCTCTCTTACCATAAGCAATCAGCTGCTCCGGTTCTTCCAGCTGGTCCAGTCTGCAGAAGCAGAGCCCCGGATCTGAGCTCTCCGCCATGTTGGCCTTTAGTACTTTAACCGCAGCTTCCTGCATCTGTGATATCTCCACACCTTCGATATCAATCACCATGCACATTGAACTGTTGTGCGAGGTGTAGTCTATGTCATCGTGGAGCAGCAGCTGGTGCCGTGTTATCCCTTTATCCATGGTACCGCCCATTTTTACTATTTCCTGTGCAATCATATCAGCAATTTTGCCGGTACTTGTGCTTTTTGTCAGATCGTCTGTATCATCTACGCAAATATATATTCTCATTTTTCGTCCTTTCGTGGTGTTGGGGAGATATTAAAATTGTCGCATCTGCTGATGCCATTATTTCAACTTATATGCCTTAGGGCTTGAATAGCTGCTGCAAACATATTTACTTCCCACTTTCTTGTATGCGCACACTTTATAGTAATATGTCTTGCCCTTGGCAGCCTTGATTCTGGCATATGGGTATTTGGCAGCTGTCATCTTAACAGTTGCAACCTTGCTGTACTTACCGTTTTTTGAAGCTGCTCTGTAGACATAATAGCCATTTTCTCCTGAAACGCCTTTCCATTTCACCTTGATGGATGAAGACGACAGCCTGCTGACAGTAAGTGTTCCCGGCTTGGAAAGCATCGGTTTGGCTGTTTTCAGTGATGAGTAGACACTTGTCCGACCTGTTTTATAGGCTCTGACTTTATAATAATATGTCGTGCCTGTTGAAAGGCCTGTTTCAATAAAGCTTCTCTTGGATTTACTGATGCGCCATGATTTAAGCAGTTTCCCGGAGCTCGAATATCTGTGAACGTAATAGCCTTCAGCGCCTGTAATTCCACTCCATGAAATTTTAATACTGTTATATGTGTTTGAAGAGGTATTCGCTGATAATGCTTTAACTTTCACTGTGCATCTGGCTTTAACATTCCCGCTTATATTAGAAATTGTAATAGCTGCAGTTCCCGGTTTATTAGCTCTAATTGTAGCTGACATGCCGTTTGTCTTATATACTGATGCAACACCTGAGTCTGACGATTCCCAAAACAGAAATTCCTCACCGTTCCCATAAGTTTTCACACTTGCAGTTATCGTTTTATCAGCAAATGGTTCTATTGAAATACTACTTGCACTCAATGTTATTTCCGTCTGCGGTGAAATATTATACTGTCTCCAGTTGCTGGATGATTTGTACTTGTCCACGCTCTTCGCAGGCACCAGTATAGTGTTTACATGATATGGAAATACTGCGCCGTCAGAATCCGGCGGCGTTACTGCATTGATAACGATACGGCTGTTCAATGATATGCATCCGCCGAATGCACCGTCTCCTATCGCTGTTACACATTTTGGTATTGCTATTTCTTTCAGATTTCTGCATCCGTAAAAGCTCTGTTTTCCTATGTTTTCAGTTGTTTCCGGAAGCATCATGTATTTCAGATTGATGCGGTTCTTGAATGTGTTGGCATTGCATTTATTTCTTTCAAGCTGGGTACCTGATAAATCTATGGATGTTGCATTGAGAAAATGTGTCTTTAGGTATGAATCCACATCCGTTGTCTTCTTGAGCTGCACCCCTTCAGGACTGGATATTATAAGGTCTGTTATCTGCTCATCTGTAAGATTCTGCGATTTCAGTGCATTTTGTGCTGAAGTTTCCAGCTCTCCTGAAGCATTAACTTTGATGTGTAATTTCTGCTGTTCGCTCTCAGTAATTTTCAGAGAATCCCATCCGCTCTCACTCTCATAATCCAATGCACATCTATATGGTACCTGGATTGTATTAATATTGCTGCCCAGAATTCCGTCCTTCGGGAATGATGGAGGGCTGACTGCATTTATTCTCAACGTATCTGGCATTGATGTGCATTGGGCAAAAACACTGCTGCCAAGTTCCGCAACCGAGGATGGTATTTCAATTTCTTGCAGATTTGTACATCCATAAAAAGCTTTGTCGCCAATGCTCGTAACAGTGTTTGGCAATACTGCTTTTTTCAGCTGAATGTTCCCTTCAAAAGCGTTTGAAGGGATCGTCAGCAGATATGCATCTTTCAGATCCATAGTCTGCAGATTTTTCAAGCTCTTTAAATAATTAATATCCTCAGAAACAAGTGCACCTGTACCTGTTGTGAAAACCTTAATTGCTCTCACATTGCCGGCTGAATTTCCGGTTTTTTCTACCATTGTTTTCAGCCTTGTATCTTTGTCAGATAAGTTTACTGCAATAACACCTTCAGGCGAATCAACACGTACTTTTTTATATGTACTTATCTCCGGATTCTGTATACATTCTGCTTTAAGATATACTGTTCCGGCATATGAAACAATCCATCTGCCTGTCTGTCTGTCAATGATGATATTGTCTGCGGCCAGACTGCTCTCCATGTCTTTAACCACCGACCACACAACTTTTTTATATTGTTCTTCATCAGGCGTTACTGCAATTAAAGCACTTGCTTTGCCGCTGTCTCCCACAGATACAGTCTCCGATATATCCGATATGGTGAAGCTGTTCACTTTGAAATTTCGGTGATTCTTAAATGTCTTCAGCGCCTGATAAAGTTCTTCTGATGCCTTATCCTCATCGGCTGTTCCCAGTTTTGCTCTAGCTGTCTGTATAGAATTTCTCAGTTTATCAACCGCACTCTGTGGGTAGCAGTCAGGTTCTGTCTCACTCACTTTAGCAGCTGCCAATACTTCCTCTGCCTGGCTTATCATTGCTTTCAGTTCAGGACTCGCTTTTACATGAAAATAAAAAACAATATCTGATCTCAATACTTTTTCTTCATTGTTACCACGGATGTTTTTACCAAAAACAATTTTATAGTCTCCGGAGTCCAACACGCCCTGATCAACACCAACTGACAGTGCCCTGACATCTTTGTATTCGGGATTCTCCCCTAGATACCTGAGGGCGCCGTTGCCTTCGCTGTACTGTGCTGCAATATTCCCTTCAGAATCATAAATAGTTATCTGAGGCATGTTGTATTTTATAAAAGTTTCTTCACTAAAAGAACTCATTCCGGCAGTCAGAGAGAAAGTGAATTTTATACCTTCTTTTTTTGCACCATCAATATTTCCATTAATCTTGTTAATGTAGCATCCATTTTCTTTGCCCTGAAATGATATGTCTGACGGAGCCAGCATTTTCATACTGTTGGTGTTGTTTGCTTTCGCATCCTCCGGCTGATAATCATATGTATTGTCTGCTGAATAAACCACTGATGCTGAAGCCATAAAAAAGGCCATAACTATGACCATCATTATGAGCATCAGCTTATTTGTTATATGTGTTTCTGATATTTTCATTTTGCACCCTTTAAGAAAAAGGCCACTGAGCTTTGTTCAGCAGCCTTTGTATGTATTGCATCAATCAACTGTTATTGTTCTTTTCTTCTAACGAAAACTACTGCCCCTCCGCATAATGCCGCAAGCATAATGCATACGTGAAGAGCAATATTCATTTCATCACCTGTTCTGACAGCGTTGTCTGCATTGGCGGTATTATCCTGTTCAGTATTACTGTCTGTATCCTGTGTATCTGAAGGTGTATCGGCAGGTTCATTATTCGGTTCATCAGCAGGCTCATTGTCCGGATTTACAGGTGCTGTACCTGCAATTTGAAACTGGAAACTTACATCAACTCCCAATTCAGCTCCGTCCTTACTTGGTTTTAACTCCTTGCCGAATATCAAAGTATATTCCCCCGGTGCCAATCCTTCTACCTGGATACTTACACTTCTTGTTCCGTCCTGATTCTGCCCGAGGAATTTTATGTTTCCCTTCCTGAAGCTGGCTACTGTATCATTATTTTTATCAGTAACCACTATCGTTTGAACAGCATAATCTATGAAATCTGTTTCGTTGAACCTGTTTCCCATGCCTTTTCCTACTATAAAAGTAAATTTTACAGGCTCATTTTCCTCAAACGGAGTGTCTATTCTGTTCATGAAATGTGTTATTTCCTGGCCATCAGAATTAGGATAAAGCTGGGTGATTTTATTCGGTGATGTCATTTCAAGAGATTGCTTATTTGTATCTTTACCCTGCTTCCCATATGAATATTCTTCTTTTTCTGTGCTGTCAACAACATTAATCGTCAGATCTTTTTTGTTTTTAATGTCAGAAAGAGCCGGACATGATGAAGTATGTTCCGCACCTTCCACTACCGCTATTGTTAACTTTGGAGGGTTGCCGGCTTCACTTGCATCTATTCCCTTTATTGTAACAGAGCTTCCCGATACCATCGACGCTTCTGCATCATTGACAAAAGCATAATACTTCTTGCCGTTTGTTTTTTCCCAGTGAATATGATACGGTGTATCACCCATGCCTGTAATTTCAGATTTCAATTCAATAGTATTGCCTTTTTCAATATTGAATTCAGATCCTCCGCCATTGACTTTGATTTTCACGCCATCTAATCCGCTTTCGGCAAATGCCATAGCCGGCATCAAGCTCATAACCATCATCAACGACATAACAACAGCCGCTAATTTTTTGTGCTTAAACATAATATCCTCCTGATTATTTTAATTTGAACAAACCCGTTCATTCCACAATCTACAGCAAAAAATAAAGCTCTTCTCTGAAACAGAAAGAGCATTACTATTTATTCAGCTCTCCTTTCCAAATACGGGAGGCAATGCTGTTTCCGGCATTACCCATCGACGTTCAACCATAAATCTGATTTTCATAGTGCTGGCTGCACACAACAGATACCTGTTACATATTCGTAGGTTTTCACGTTCGGAATAGCTTATGTCGTATTCATATTTCCACTGTTACTTTACCATATCTGATGTTATTATGACAATATTTTTTATTGTTTCGAAGAATTTTTTGTTTTATTGTCGTTTCTTTTTTATCGTAACCACCACATGTAAGTTGTCCACGTTCGCTCTGAACACATCGTATCTCTCCTGAAGCAGCTCCGCTCTGATCGGCTTGAGACCCGAAAGATCGGCATAGGCCGCTTCCCTGCTTTCGAACACCTTCGTGAATCCATCATCAACAATCCTGAGATTAGGATCATAGCCCATGTCATATATCCTGTTATACAGCATGTTGTTGCCGTGGCGTCCGTCCCGTGCAAACGAATGCTTCGGCATTTCCTCGTCATCCACGCCCTTGAAGAGCTCGTTTATTATCATATGGATGCTGGGATATCCATGAGACCACATGATAGGCACCACATATTTCCGAGCCAGTAAGCAGAGCTTCTCTATATCTCCCATGGCAATGCTCCTTGATGCGCGGTACATCAAAAAAGAGTTGACATTTACTGCTGAACGGAAGTAAAATGTTAGCATAGCAACAATTGAATATACTCCGATTCCCGTTCGACACACGATGCCGGCGGGAACGTTAGGGTAACAGAAGCGATTCTGCTGCCTGCCATTGTGCGAAGGAGACTTGATGCTTATTCAGTTTTTATCAGGCCTGTCTGCGCACTTTTTTATTGCAATTTTTTTAACTGCAAATGTTTCTTAACTTCATAATTTGCTGTTTACTTGCTGATTGTTGCGTAGAAAAGTGCGCAGACGGGCTTTTGTGCATTTTGAAGGCGAAGTCTGTCCATGCTTCTTACGGACAGACCGGGTTTATAATGAAAGGTGGAGATACGTATGATAAAAAATGCACGAATTCTTTATGTTGATCTGAACACAACGCAGACAAGAGTGGAAACTCTTGATGCTGAAACCTACAGAAAATACCCCGGAGGGTCCGCACTCGGCATGTATATCATGCTCAAAGAAATGGATCCCCATGTTGACCCGTTATCACCGGATAACATGCTGATTTTCTCGGTTTCACCCCTTACCGGTACACCGATCAGCGGACAAAGCCGTATGTGCGTAACTACCAAAAGCCCGCTCACAGTAACAGCCGGTGACTCCCAGGTTGGCGGTTTTATCCCCGCTGCAGTAAAATGCAACGGCTGGGACTCCATAGTGTTCAAAGGCAAGGCAGATTCACCTGTATACCTTTATATAGATGGTAATGACGTTGAAATTCGTGATGCTTCAAAGCTCTGGGGTATGGTGACCGGAGATGCTGAAGATGCCATTGCAGAAGAACTGGGACACAGAATGTTCGAATCATCGATAATCGGACCTGCAGGAGAGAACCTCGTTTCATACGCGGCAATCATGCACAGACTCAGCAGAGCCAACGGCAGAAACGGTGTAGGTGCCGTAATGGGTTCCAAGAACCTCAAGGCTCTTGTTGTGAAAAAAGCACCTGCTGTGATACCCGAAGATTTTCCTGCATTCAAGGAACTTACACTAAATGTCAAAGAAAGAATGGCTGCAAACGATGTAATAGTAGACACTTCACTCAACGGATCCGGAGGGTGCGTTGACGGACATGCAGCAGAGGGCTTCCTGCCATCCTATAATTGGGACAAAAATATCATGGATGACTGGATCAAAACAGC
>JALEQY010000053.1 GCA_022763735.1 Clostridiales bacterium | reverse complement strand
TGGGAGTATTTTATATACTTGCATTTATGATAGAAAAAGATATGCTTGTTGAAACTGATATGAGCACTTGTTCAGAATACAGCTTCAGCGACTGGAATTATGAAGATTACAGTGATAATGACGTAGATGATCATACATATATTTCAGACGATGAACCATACAGGAGCGGCGATTTCGATAATTGCAGATTCGGTTTTGACAGCGAAGCCTTCGATTTTGACATGGATGGATTTGATGATTATTTCGAATAGATGCGGTCTGTTTTTATGATATAATGTGAAAAAGTCAAAGATACAAGATATACAATGAGGCAGAACAATGGGTGAAAAGGGCAGAACATTAAAATCAGATCTGCTTGCAAAGAGCGGGGCGTTTATTGTGATTGCAGCAATTATGATAGCGTGCTCAATGTTTATGACAGGAAATATAAGTGAAGCAAGCACATATTCTTACAACAGTTCAAGCGAAGATGATATTCAGACAGAGCCGGTGTATCATCCTGTCCACAACCTTAAGGCAGTTTCAGATGAGTACAGAACTGTTAAGCTTACATGGACTGCTGATGACGGATATGAAGGCGGATTTACTGTGTATAAGGTGGTGGACGGCAAACTTGAGAAGGTCGGTACAACCCATAATAGATCATACAATGTCAGAAAGCTTACTCCGGGGAAAAAATACTATTTCAAGGTGAAAAGCGACACTTTTTCATCAAAAGTAAGTGCAACCGTTATTGTACAGAAAACAGCATCACTCACTCTGATAAAATCAGGAAAAGAACGCTGGGATGTCAGAAAGGCTGCGAGACAGAAAACCTGGGGATATGACACCATTCAGGGTGCCTGTGCCTATGGAGGATACGCGTACATGGCTTTATATAACCGTGATGTAGAAAGAATCAAGGTTGTGAAGGTAAATCTTAAAACGATGAAAGTGGTTAAGATTTCAAAACCAGTTGATTCACACTGTCATGGGAATACACTGACGTATAATCCGAAAACGAACAGGATTATAGCTGTGTGCGGAAAGGGTGGAAAAAAGAAAGCAGTTTTTGTTAATGCAGATACTCTCAAACAGACAGGCACACGTACTTTCAGTATAAGTGACAGCTTTATCGGGGAAGAATACAAAGGAATTGCGGGGCTGGCGTATAATAAAAATGAAAACAGATACATAGTCAAGATACGCAGCTATACGAATAAAATCATCAGTTACAGCAGTGATTTCAAGACTAAGAAGAGAATAAAAATAACGAAAAACGAATCAGAGCTTCTCCCGCAGGGGTTATACACTGAAGGCGGGTATATGTATGACGTACAGAGTTTTAAAAACAGCAGAAAATATAATATGATAACCATCAGAACGTTGGGAGGTACATTTGTTGGTAAAATGAAAGTCAGGAGCGGAACCAGCGGACAGCTTTATGAACTTGAGAACCTGTTCTATGATGAAACTGCAGACACATGGTATGTGAGCTTTTACAGAGCAAATGTGAAAACAGGCGGAGATACTGACAGAAAGAACTATCTATATAAGCTGAACAACCTCTGGTAATACAATAATCAGAATGACTATTACTCATTAAAAGGAATAAGTATGATACATTTTGAAAAACTGATCAGGATTTTATATGGATGATTATGTTTATTCATTAGAGCTCTGAGCTTTCTTGTATTTTTCTCCCCAGTCCCACATAGCATCAAGTATGGGTTTCAGGCTGTACCCAAGTTCAGTAAGAGTATATTCCACCCTCGGAGGAACCTCGGCGTACACTTTACGAGAGAGAAGACCGCTTGCCTCCATCTGTCTGAGCTGTGACGTCAGTACCTTCTGAGAAACGCTGCCGATTGATTTTTTCAGTTCACCGAAACGCTTGGTTCCCGGTATGAGATCACGCAGAATCAGAACCTTCCATTTATCACTGATAAGAGTCAGAGTTGTTTCCACAGGGCATGCCGGTAAATCTCCTGATGAAGTGTCTGCGATTTTTTTGTTGTCTTCCATAAAGCCTCCAATTCTCCAATAGTTTCCTTAAGGTAACTATAGCACAATATTGTGCTTACTTTACATTCTGTCTGTATGGCCATATTATAAAGCTGTCAGAAGAAAAAATCAAATGGTTTGAATTTATGAGGAGGTAATCATCATGAAAAATCCGATTGTCAAGGAGCAGTATCAGACAGCAGACAATCCGATTTTTGGGGTATTTTATCTGGAAAATGCACACGGTGTGATTGCCGACTTTTCGGGGAATCCACCATATGAGTTTTAGGACAATGAATCAGAATGAACGCAGAATATATTTAATAGAACAGCTGCTGCAGGAAAATCCTTCACTGGTTAACAGGCAGATACCTGAGAGCGCTGACGACCAGAAGATGCTTCTGAGGGCACTTATGAATGTACGTCCTCCCGGTGCTGCCTGCATGGAATTTCTGGAGATTCAGGACGCATATCTGCAGGAGGAACTGGCGGCAAAGGGAATCACCGGACTGGATGAACTGCGGATGGCTGAGCCGGGTATATATATGTGGCGGGGTGATATAACAACTCTCAGATGCGGTGCCATAGTCAATGCAGCAAACAGCGGAATGACAGGATGCTATCATCCGTGCCATAACTGCATAGACAATTGTATCCACACATATGCAGGAGTGCAGCTGCGGCTGAAATGTGCGGAAATTATGGAACGTCAGGGATATGAAGAGCCGATCGGACAGGCAAAGATAACACCTGCATATAACCTGCCGTGCGATTATGTGATCCACACAGTGGGTCCTATCGTACAGGGGAAACTGACCGGCAGCCACATAAAACAGCTGGAAACATGCTACCGTTCATGTCTTTGCAAAGCAGATGAAAATCACGTATCGAGCATAGCCTTCTGCTGCATTTCAACGGGAGTGTTCATGTTTCCCGGTGAAAAGGCCGCTGAGACGGCAATCAGAGCAGTACGGCAATATAAGGCCGAAACCGGAAGTGAGACAGAGGTGATTTTTAATGTGTTTACAGAACAGGATGAACGAATCTATCGTAAGCTTCTCGCAGCAGATTGAAATGCTTCAGGAGAAGCTGAAACAGGCGGATGCGGTTCTTATCGGGGCAGGTGCAGGTTTATCCACAGCGGCAGGGTTTATTTACAGTGGTGACAGATTTGAAAGATACTTTCAGGATTTTCACGAGAAATACGGTATCACGGATATATATTCGGGAGGGTTTTATCCCTTTGAAACTCTGGAGGAGTACTGGGCATGGTGGAGCCGCCACATATTTTACAACCGGTATGTGGATGCACCGGTGCCGGTATATGATAAGCTGCGTACAGCTGTAAAAGGAACTGATTATTTCGTGCTTACGACCAACGTGGACCATCAGTTCCAGCGTGCAGGCTTTGATAAGAGGAGGCTGTTTTATACTCAGGGGGATTATGGGCTCTGGCAGTGCTCCAGGGCATGCCATGACAGGACTTATGACAATGAAGTCACAGTCAGGAGAATGCTTGACGAGCAGGAGGATATGAAGGTTCCGTCTGAACTTGTTCCGTACTGTCCCGTGTGCGGAGCACCTATGGCTATGAATCTGAGAAGCGACGATACTTTCGTTCAGGATAAAGGATGGTATGAAGCGGCAGGCAGATATGAAGCCTTTCTGAAAGAGCACGGTAACGGGCGTATCCTGCTTCTTGAGCTGGGGGTGGGTGGAAACACCCCCGGCATCATAAAGTATCCGTTCTGGCAGATGACTGCTGCAAACAGCAGAGCATCATACATATGTATCAATTACGGAGAAGCAGCGGCTCCATTTCAGATCAGCAGCCGGTCTGTCTGTATTGATGAAGACATAGACAAAGTGATGACTGCTTTACTGAAGCTAGAATCGAAGTGAAAGGCAGGTGAGGCTGCCGTCGATTTTTTTGAATTCTTCAGTGCCTACAAGTTTTACAGGATACCCTAAATTTTCAATAATTTTCAGAGTTTTAGGGTAGCCTTCAGGTACTAGTACGGTACCATTGATATACATGCTGTTGATTGCATAGAGCTCATCGCTGTCCACAACGAATCTGTTAAATTTCTCGAAGGCCGGTTCATTGTTCATTAC
>JALEQY010000052.1 GCA_022763735.1 Clostridiales bacterium | reverse complement strand
AGATGAACGCGGCCGGCATTTATACCGCATCATCACATCGAGGCGACATTGTGATATAATGTAGCTAAGGAAAACATAGACGGAGGCAAGTGGAGTTATAAATAAGAGACCGATTTTGTTATGGAATTAATAAAAATATAACGCGTGAAACACATTCTCTGTAGTAAGAATAAAAATTATATGAAAAAGGAGAGAATATCATGGCATTTAACAAAGATGGCTTTAAGGAAAGGTTTAAGGATGGAATAGCAGTTGCTAAAGAAAAACTTGATATTGCAGCTGATGTAGTTAAGGAAAAAGCAAAAGATGGTTCAGATTTCCTAGGCTAATCCATTTGATTGACCGTAACCCTCATTTTGCAAAGGAAGCATGTAAAAATGCTATAGGCTTTAACAGCATAATTGCAAAAAATAAGGTGGTTGAACTTATCAAAGGAGAATATCCTGAAGGGAAAGTGGATTTCTTCCCGAACACCTCGGATATTATATACCTGAGAAACCCATATGTGGAGAATATGTATATTTCTCTTAACTCATATTTTGAATACATAAAAAAAGCACGTGTAGCAGAGCTAATAGATATAGCAAATTGCCTTGGTGCGAAGTATGTGAAGATTGTTTATAAAGAGGAAGTTAAACGTTTTGTACGTACAGCATATGGTAATGATGATACAGACAGTACCGGAAAGGCAAAAAATATCGGTAAGCAGAAAGTTAATGTATCAGTAAGTTCTTTAAAAGAAATAGAGGTGGCCGCCGAATCAACATTCCCTGGTCATAATAATCCGGTGAGACCTAATCTTACGTATTTTAAGGGCGATCTGGATGTAGAACAGTTTATAGACCACCAGTTTGGATCCAATCCAACTACTGGGAAGTCATTTATTTTCAAATACCATCAAGGCAATGACTTGAGTCTGGATGCAGCAGCGGGTATCGATGCTGTATTAGGTAAGTTGAAAATCAAAGCCTCAGCATCAGTAAGAAGTGAGGTTGAGAACGAGAATAGGCTTTATTTATCGTATGAAATAAAATTCTAATTAAATGGAAGTGGGGTAAAAACCCTGCTTTCTGCATTATATAGGGAGGACAATCAGAATGAGCAAAGTATATATGGTCCGTCATGGACAGTCAGAGGCAAATATCAATAAAATATGGGGAGGGGATTATCCTCTGACAGAGCTTGGAAAAGAACAGGCGGCCACAGTTTCGGGCAATATCCCTGAAAAGCCTGATGCGGTTTATGCGTCATGTAAAAAGCGGGCTATACAGACGGCGCAGACAGCGTATCCGGAATACAATATAACCAGCTACCCTGAATTTGACGAGATATTCACAGGGAGCCTGGAGGAGACTACATATAACAAGGAAACAGCTATAGAGGTTAGAAGCAATCCGAAACTTATTCGTGAAGTTTATGGCGGTGATGATCTGAATATACGTGCTGAAGCTGCGCTGGCGAAAATAAAGGAACTGGCTAAAGGTCACAGGGTGATCGTTATAGTTTCATCTGATTACCTGATCTGCTCAGTTCTGTCGCTTATGGAGTATGGTACAGCAGACAGAATCATTGAATACAAAATGAAGAACTGTGATAATGTCTGTCTGGAAATATAGGAAAAGAATTAAAATATAATCACATCAAATTTTCCTCTTTGAAAAAGGAGCGCATGTTTTATGGGAATGCTCCAAAAGAGGCGTTTTTTGACTAGCTGAACGGATGCTTAAATTGCGATGGCCAGTTTGGAATGATATAATATATTAGAACAGGGGATGAATGAGAACTAAAGCAGAAAGCTGTGAATAAGGAGAATCGTATGAAACTGCCACAATCTTCACAACTGAATATAGGGTATTTCAGCAGACTCTTTGATAATACTACGAATTGCTATAAGTTCTTCTGGTTTAAAGGACTGCTTAAGAATCTGGAAGACGGGAAAGTACGGATTACATTTGACGATATACTCAATGAGATGATAGCAGATGCATGGTACATGGTTACAGCATATCATCTGCAGCTTGGTCCGAATGGAAGTAAGGACAATCTTGAAGAGGTAGTTAAATACATATTTGACAAGGAGAACTTCATCCCATCCGAGAATAGAGATAAACTGCTTGCTTATCTGAGAAGCAGCGGAGACAGGAATATAATCAGGTACAAGAAAGAACTGATAAAAAATGTTCCATACCGACTGCAGGCACCGTTTTATGATATAGATATTAACCGTAAGGAATGGTACGGAAGTCCTGAAGCACTTGCACGTAAGATAAACGCCAATATAAGATTGATGTACTACTTTGCATCAATCAACGGCATCAGCTCCGTCATAGAGGTGGATCCGCTATGGGTAGAGTATCTGCTGCAGAATATAGAAATTATACGAGGCTGGCTGGAACTTAGCCTGATTCACTATTTACAGAAGAGAAACCCGAGCGTTCCGGGAATAGCAGACAAGCTTTCTGCACCACAGGAAAGAAAGCTGAACAAAGCAAAGAGGTACTGGAAGTCGGTCATTGAGGTAACTGAAATAAGAAATATATATACCGGGGATATTATGACAACAGGTGACATCTCCATAGACCATTTTGTTCCATGGTCATATGTGGCTCATGATGAACTGTGGAATCTGGTGCCGACTACGAAAACAGTCAACAGCTCCAAAAGCAATAATCTGCCGGATTGGGATATATATTTTCCACGTCTGGCAGCTGCGGAGTATAACGCGCATCAGGCGGTTTGGAAGTATGATGGTATCAAGCATCTGCAGAAGGCTGCAAATGATTGCCTTAAAGAGCACGTAAACAACGAAGAAATAAGATACAAACTGTATAGCACGGAACTTGACAAGTCCAGGTTTACAGAGCAATTATATAATATATTGAGACCATCCTATGATTCGGCAATGAATATGGGATTCAGGGTGTGGAATCATGAATGATAATGATAAGACGTTGCAATACTATATTGATAATGCAAAAGAATATGCACAGCAGACTGTAGATGTGGATATGAGCAATGTTATGGAAAAGTTTATCAGGAGGATTCCTGATAAGGGAAACATACTTGATCTTGGTTGCGGCAGTGGAAGGGACAGTAAAACTTTCATTGAAATGGGCTATAAAGTAACCGCGATTGACGGTTCTATGGATTTATGTAAGCTTGCTTCAGAATATACAGGCCTTTCGGTTAGATGCCTGATGTTTCAGGACTTAGATTACGACAACGCTTTTGAAGGAATATGGGCGTGCTCCTCTCTGCATCATTTGCCACGAAATCAGCTCAAAGAAACACTACCGAAGGTTATAAAGGCTTTGAAACCCGGTGGAATTTTATATACATGTTTCAAATATGGAGAGAGTGATTACGATGATGAAAAGGAACGACATTTTACATGTGCAACTGAACAAAGTGTTAATCACCTGTTAGAGGTAGTAAGAGATGATATAGAAAAGTTGGAAATGACTGTATGGATTACCGGCGACAACTTTAATGGCAGGGATCTAAGATGGGTTAATGTAATTATGTCAAAAAAAGTAAAATAAAGTAGTTTGGACAAGGCGTTTCAATGACAACAAGAATTTATGAAATGAGGGAAGGCTTTGAAACTGCTTTTGTAGATAGCAATCTGGCATCGAATGCAGAGTACAGGCCTTCATTTGTATCGAATAAGCCGCAGGACGGGAAAAAGGTAATATCTTCAATAGAGGACGAGCTGCTCAGATGCGAGGAGTTTCAGATTAGTGTTGCTTTTGTTACCATGGGAGGAATCACACCTCTCCTTCTTGCGTTAAAGGAACTTGAAAAGAAGGGTGTTCAGGGTAAAATATTGACAACCAATTATTTGAACTTCAGTGAACCAAGAGCTCTTGAAAAACTTAATGAGCTTACCAATATTGAACTGAGAATGTATGACTCAGAAGCCGCAGATACCGGATTCCATACAAAGGGATATATTTTTAGGAAGGACGAGACCTACAGAATAATAACCGGAAGTTCAAACCTGACAAAAACAGCACTTACAAGTAATGTTGAATGGAATACCAGAATTGTTTCCACTGAACAGGGCGAAGTTGCCCGGGATATTCTCCTGGAATTCAATGAACTGTGGGATTCGGAGTATACAGTAGGATTCGACAAGTTCTATGAGGTCTATAAAGAAAGGAAATATGGTGTTTTCGCTTCTATAAACATCATACAAGAGATTATGAAAATTACAGATTCCAAATTATTAGGTCAGGCAATCAGAAAAAGAAGAAAAGAGCTGAAATATACACAAGCATACTTGTCAGATTTTACAGGTCTGAGCGTTACTTTTATTTCTGATGTTGAACGTGGCAAACCAACTGCTGAGATTCAAAAAACAATTAAGCTGGTGAATATACTTGGAACGGAGTTATTTGTAGAAAATCGGGGTCAGTAGGAGGCTGCACAAATGGCCAGAGTTGCGACAAACAAGCTGCGTACGCTTTACATAATGGATGAGCTGCTTGAGAAAAGTGATGAGGATAACCGCATATCAACCGGGGCGTTCATTGAAATGCTCGCCAGCAACGGAATCAAAGCAGACAGGAAGACTTTGTACGACGATATTGAAACCCTGAAGACATGGGGCATGGACATCATTTACACCAAAGAGAAGCCGGCGGGGTATTATCTTGCAAGCCGCAAGTTTGAGCTGCCGGAGCTGAAGCTTCTGGTGGATGCTGTTCAGTCTTCCAAGTTCATCACAGAGAAAAAATCCAGAGAACTGATCAGAAAGCTGGAGAGCCTTGCCAGCATCAATGAAGCGAAGCAGCTGCAGCGTCATGTTTACATAACCAACAGAATCAAGACACCGAACGAAAGCATTTACTACAATGTGGACAAAATCCAGGAAGCCATTCTGTCGGACAGAAAAATAAGCTTCATATACTTCAAGTGGAACATCGAAAAGGAACTTGTTCCGCGCAATGAAGGCAGGCCGTTCGTAATAAGTCCGTGGGCGCTTACATGGGATGATGAAAACTACTATATGGTTGGCTTCGATGATTTCTCGGGGCTGGTCAAGCATTACCGCGTTGACAAGATGCAGAGAATCGAGCTTACGGTAGAGAAACGTACCGGTGAGTCCGAGTTCGATAAGTTTGATCTGGCCAGGTTTGCAAAATGCACCTTCGGCATGTATGGAGGCAAGGTAGAACAAGTGACCTTTGAATGTGAAAACAGCATGATAGGTGCTTTTATAGATAGATTCGGTAAGGATATCATAATCCGGAAAGCTGATGATGAACACTTCTGTGTAAGCCACGAGGTTGCCGTGAGCGGGCAGTTCTTCGGATGGGTGGTGGGACTTGGAGCCAGAGTTAAAATCAAAGGACCTGACCATGTTGTAAATGAGTTCAGGGAATGGCTGGACAATATCAGAAATAGTATGAAATATTGATAATCCCTTGGAATTTGCGTTCAGATGCAGGTTTCAGGGAGTTTTTTCTCCCTCAGATAATGATAAACTGTAGATACAGAAGAGGAAGTAGTGTATTGAGAGTTTCAAAGGAGGATATGAAAATGTCAAAAGGATTATTTGGAGACATGTTTGATTTTAACAAAGATGGTGAAATGGGTTTTATAGAAAGGGCTGCGGAGCTGGCTTTTCTGAATGAACTGCTCACAGAAGAAGAAAAGGAAGAAAAGCTTTCTGAACTGGAAGACGAAGGCCTTGACCCGGATGAGCTTTCGATGATGGATGAAGATGAGCGTCGCGAGGCACTTGAAGATGCCGGGCTGGATCCGGACGACTATGATTTTGATTAACAGTCAGAATGCATTAAGAGGAGAAGTATTGATATGTATTCCAGAGACAGATACTATAGAACCGTTGAAGAATATGTACAGGATCTGACGGGGTATACAGAAAAAGACGACGATGGTTTTACTCAGCTGATGGTAGCATTTGGTGTTTTTATCGCAATTATGTGGGCCTCAAGGGAGCTGTTGGAATCATTGGAAACTGATTCACTCCTGTTAATTCTGTCAGTAGCAGTTTTTTTGCCTGCTGCACTGATCGCCTGTGCAGTTCTGTTTTTTATGAACTATAACGATGACAGGAAAAAGGAACGTGAACTTTATAATAAAGCTCTGTGGGCAATTGCACGCATTCCCCGAAATTCACAGTGTATGAAATTTGATCAGGTGTTTGCAAATTTGATTGTGAGAAACATCATTGATCAGGCAACTATCGAAAGTATCAGGAAACTCAGAGAGGAGAGCTGTAATGAAAATTGCAGCTCTTCACAGAATCTGGATAAACTGGCGGATTATGCGGCAGCAGTAGATGAAGCGAGGGTCAGATGGGGTAATGAAGGTACATTTGATGAGGAAATAGCGGAACTGAGGAGAGAAGCAGCTGACATACGCAGCACAGAGAAGAAACTGCAGAGAGAACAGAGAAATGAAACAATCAGGAATATCAGAAATAAGGTGATTACAAGATATCCTGAACTTAAAAAGCAGATGAAGCTTGGCAGCCGCAAGCTGGAATTACTGGAAAGAAAATATAGAGAAATAAGAATTTTGTCCCCAAAAGATAATTTATATGCGAACAGAGCACAGGAAGTTGAAGAAGAATTCCTCCGGTTTGTGGAAGGGTATTTCCTGCTCAGCACAGCATCAAGAAAAAGAGGAGGCATTAAAGAAGCTGTTAAAAAACTGATATATGATGAATCTGATGTGAATAGTGTGATGAATGACATATATCGAAACAAACCGTTTCTGGGGCTTGATCTGAGACCGGGAGATACAGGGTACTCAGAGCATCTCACAGATGTGGGAGTATTTTATATACTTGCATTTATGATAGAAAAAGATATGCTTGTTGAAACTGATATGAGCACTTGTTCAGAATACAGCTTCAGCGACTGGAATTATGAAGATTACAGTGATAATGACGTAGATGATTATACATATATTTCAGACGATGAACCATACAGGAACGGCGATTTCGATAATTGCAGATTCGGTTTTGACAGCGAAGCCTTCGATTTTGACATGGATGGATTTGATGATTATTTCGAATAGATGCGGTCTGTTTTTGTGATATAATGTGAAAAGGTCAGAGACACAAAATATATAATGAGGAAAAACAATGGAATAAGTATGATATATTTTGAAAAACTGACGTTAACGAATGAAAAAGAGATTGAAGAAATGTCAGCAATGGCAACCGAAATAGTTCGGGAGCATTTTGACCCCATCATCGGTAAAGCGCAGAACGACTATATGATCGCTAAATTCCAGACTCCAGCTGCAATAAAGGAGCAGCTGGAGCACGGCAGCGAGTATTTCTTTGTCAGCGACGGACAGAGAAGAATGATATCGGCTCAGGATTTTATATGGATGATTATGTTTATTCGTTAGAGCTCTGAGCTTTCTTGTATTTTTCTCCCCAGTCCCACAAGCATCAAGTATGGGTTTCAGGCTGTATCTCTTTACTGAAGCTAAAATCGAAGTGAAAGGCAGGTGAGGCTGCCGTCGATTTTTTTGAATTCTTCAGTGTCTACAAGTTTTACAGGATACCCTAAATCTTCAATAATTTTCAGAGTTTTAGGGTAGCCTTCAGGTACTAGTACGGTACCATTGATATACATGCTGTTGATTGCATAGAGCTCATCGCTGTCCACAACGAATCTGTTAAATTTCTCGAAGGCCGGTTCATTGTTCATTAC
>JALEQY010000047.1 GCA_022763735.1 Clostridiales bacterium | reverse complement strand
AATCAGCTGCATCTCAGCTTCATTCAGCGGCTTGCTTTCGGCATAAGTACTGATATTTGCCTTAAGCTGCTCCATGTCAGACATACCTGATAGAGTGACAGTTACACTCGGAATTGTCTGAAGGAATCTGAAAGCCCATGCTGGAATATCCTCGTCAGATCTTGCCTGTTTCAGCTTGTCAGCTGCCTCTGGTGAAAGCGCGGCAAGCTGACCGCCTCTTACCGGCTCCATTACCCACACGGGAATATTCCACTCGTCAAGCAGCTGTACCTTGCCCTTTGCATTCTGGAATCTGTAATCAAAATAGTTAAGCTCAAGCTGACCGAATTCCATATGCTCACCGTATGCCTCAAGAAATCTTGTTATACAGTCTATATCGCCATGGGTAGAGAATCCAAGATGTCTGATTCTGCCGTTTTGCTTCTGCTCCATCAGGTAATCGAAGATTCCAAATTCCGGATCCAGATACTCATCTATGTTCATCTCGCAGACATTGTGGAACATGTAAAAATCAAAGTACTCCACCTGGCATTTCTCAAGCTGTTCCTCAAAGATTTCTCTGACCTTCGGCATGTTGGAGAGGTCGTATCCCGGAAACTTAGATGCCAGATAGAAGCTGCTTCTTTCATAGTTCTTCAGCAGCTGCCCAACAACAAGTTCCGAATTACCGCCGTGATATCCATAAGCTGTATCGTAATAATTGATGCCCGAGTTCATGCAGAATGCTATCATTTCCTTTGCAGCATCAACATCAATGTTGTTATCGTTTCCATCCAGAACAGGAAGCCTCATGTTCCCCATGCCGAGGGCTGACAGCTTCAGTCCTTGAAAATCATTGTAAATCATATACTAAACCTCCCGATGCGTTTTTATATTTCTTCAATCAGCTTCTGAATATCCTCAGCCGTTGCCCTGTTCAGGATTCTTCCTTCAGAAATCTGTGCACCCGTTGCAGAAGACTCTAACTCCCGCAGTGTATTCCCGAATCCGCTGCCGCCTGATGTTGCGAACAGAATTATCTTTTTTCCGGAGAAATTATAGCTTTCCAGGAATGTATTGATTATTGTGGGCGCAACATACCACCAGATTGGAAAACCGATGAGAATAGTATCATATTTTTCTATATGGGCATCGCCCCCTGCAATCTCAGGTCTGAAGCCTTTGTCAGACATTTCGATGCTGCTGCGTGACTTTTTATCCATCCAGTTCAGATCAGCCTCAGAATAAGGAACTTTCGGTCTGATTTCATAAAGGTCAGCTCCCGCTGCCTCTGCAACTTTTGTTGCTGCTTTCTTTGTTGTTCCGCTAGCACTGAAATATGCCACTAATGTGTTACTCATGTATTCTGCCTCCTCTCAAATAAAAAATGCAGATGTGTGGAACTCTTTACCACTTCTGCATTTATTTTAATTCCAGCATTTTATTATGTCCAATACCCTTTAATATGGTTTTGTTAATGCCTTAAAGGCATTGATTTCTTCTATAAATTTTCTGGTCGCTGTTGAACATGGGATGTTTCTTCTCCATGCAAGCACTGAATATGAAATCAGTTCAGGATAAAGTTTTCTGTTTATCAGAAGATCTTCTCTCCAAAATTTCATTGCACCTTCGATAGTTACAGGATATGCCAGCCCATTTTTTGCCATAACTGCAGCATTTGTTGCAAGGTTAGTCACAAAAGCTACATTCAACTTTTCGAAGTCTTTTCCGAACCAGTTGGCAAGTTCGCTCTGAATGTTTAGACGCGACGGCAGTATCAGCTGCTTATCCAGAAGATCATTTTTTGTTATTACATCCTTTTGAGCCATGGGATCATCAGGCCTCATTGTAACAACCCATGAATCAGCTTCCGGAAGCCTGATATATTCAAATTCAGATGTATCGACCGGCTCCATCAGCAGACCAATATCCACCAGCCCCTGTTTCATCAGATCCTGGACAACATCAGCAGTTGCCGTATACAGCCTTATCTGAACCTTTGGATATTTTTCTCTGTATGTTTCACAAATTTTTGACAAAGATTCCACTGCGCCGAATTCACCACATCCTATGGTGACACTTCCTTCAATGAGTTCTTCATGATTACGCAGTTCCTCAACTGTTTTCTCTTCAAGATCAAGGATCTCAAGGGCACGCCTTTTCAGCAATATACCTTCTTCAGTCAGTCTAATTATTCTTCCCGTTCTAGTGAAGAGTTTTGTTCCCAAATCTTCCTCAAGAGCCGCTAACTGCCTTGAAAGTGTTGGCTGAGTTATGTGCAGCACCTCAGCCGCTCTGGTAATATTCTGTTCTCTTGCCACTGTAAGAAAATATTTCAGTACACGAATCTCCATTAAGTTCACCTTCTATAAATATTGGCAAGAAACAGAGTCAATTCTTTTATTTTCCATTTATCCTCTTCCTTGCCCTTCCAAAGACGTCATCTTCCGTATACCTAATCTCGCTTAATGCATCAGCCATATAGGCTTCATCAAGCTTAACTTAAATTGAGTTACCTCTTAAGCAATCGCGCTTTCGCTTCCCTCAGACTTTTGATATTTGAATACGCGTAGAGAAGTCCGACGATCAACGCCAGGTATGTTTTCGAGCACCGCAAGCGAGCGCTTCGTGTTATCCAGATATACATATACAAATCTTTTGATTTTCGTTGTAACATTGAATTCAATCTTTATCTGTTTAACTCTAATAGCTTCACCGAATATCATTATCTTACTATAATCGCATTGCACCTAAACATGCCTAAAGCAGCCATTCATAATCCTGCCTGCAGTCAACGATATAATCAACCTCTACTCTATCATCTTTAATCTGGTACAAAACCAGATACCAGCTTTCCACATACATTTTATGATATTTACCATGTGGTATATACGGGTTTTCAAAAAAAGGATATCTCTGAGGCATAAACGCCAGTGAACGTATCGCTTCAGTAAGTTGTTTTTTCTTCTTTCGTGCAGCTTCCTTGCTTATCTGTGCGATGAACCTGATATGCATCCCCAGCATCTGCTTCGCTCTGTCTGAAACAATTACTTTATATGCTTTTTTTGCTGTCATAATTTATGCCCTTTCAATGATGTCATCAAGATATGATTCCAGTTCATCAATGCTGCATCCCGTTCTTCCTGCCATTTTATCTTCTTCAACAGCAAGAAGTTCTTCACGAAGCTGAAGCATTTTTTCCCTTTTATTATAAGTTTCGATATCCATAACTACCAGATCGCCTTCTCCATTTTTTGTAAGAAAAACCGGCTCAGCACTTTTTCTGCACATATCTGCAATCTCATTGTAATTTTGCCTGATCGCAGCTGATGGTTTGATTTGCATGATAAACCTCCATAAATGATATAGCATTATTATATTTAGATTATATCTTTTTATTGCTATAACGTCAATTATCTTCAAACCTTTTCCACCATGCAAGCCCCTCTGCAGCATCCACACGTTCTTTTTGCAAGATTTACGTTCATGCTACACATTTACAGCGCGTGCATGATATAATTTTCAAGTTAGAAGGATGAAAAAATGAAAGTATTACTGTTTTGCAACAAAGGATTTGAAACAATGGAATTTACCAATTGCTGCAAATGGATAATCGAAAGAAATAACGAGGAGGGAACTTTTTATGTGGAAGTGTCCGAAGTGTGGTCGAGAATTCAAGAATTGGAATTGTCAATATTTGTGCAGTGTTTAAACCCACAAAATTATGCAGCTTCAGCTAATGGTTGTTCCAGATGTCTTCTGTAAGCTGCCGGCGGAAGGCCATCCGGATTTGAAGTGTATATCTTTATCCGATTGTAGTAGACAAAGACATACCTGAAGATGATTGCTTTAACTTCATCCATCTTCATCTTGTATGTTGGAATCCTATACAGGAGTTCCTTTTTAAGGGTTGCAAAGAAGCTTTCCATT
>JALEQY010000019.1 GCA_022763735.1 Clostridiales bacterium | reverse complement strand
GACTGCTCCATGCTGGAGGATAAGCTTGAAGAACCTCTGATCAAGGATGCCGGCGGTTTCAGGGAAGCAGATTATCATGAAGCTCTTGTGATGATCGCCAAGAAATGTCAGGCCGCCGGAGCAAAATATTCAAAGGACGCTGTGGGAGTAGCAGTATCAGACAGATATACCAATGAGGAGGCCTATGCAATAAAAACTATGGCTGAAGCTATGGGCGCGAAAATTTTCTGTATGAACAACAGAAAAAGCGGAATAGCACCGGTTATAGGTCATGATGCATCACCGAACACAATAGATGAGCTGCTTTCAACTGAAGTTATTCTTGTTGCCGGATTCAATACCGTGGATAATCCGGTGATTCAGTTAAAGCTCAGACAGGCAGCACAGGTAGGTGCGAAGGTTATACTTGTCAATCCGGCAGAATATCCGCAGCATATGGATTTTCTTGCCAAGGAGGTTTACACCGATAACAATCTGGGATTCCTTAAATCTGTTGCCAGAGCTGTAGCAGACAGCGGCAGAGGCAAGAACATTGAAGGATTTGAAGCATTCTCAGCTTCTCTTCAGGATGTAGAGGTAAGCGATGATGCGAAGGAAGTAGCTGATATGTATCTGAATGCCGGAAAGGCAATGATCGTATTCAGTCAGAATTTTGTAACAACTGAAGCAGCAACACTTCTGGCGGATATAGCACTTGCCGGCGGACATATCGGAAGCCCTAGAGATGGTATCCTCCAGATAAAAGCCAAGAATAATTCCCAGGGACTTATAGATCTGGGAATCAAAGACGGCAGAGAAGCCCTTGACGGCATTAAGGCTCTTGTTGTATTCGGAGAAGAAGCAGATATCGATACAGATGCCCTTGATTTCCTGGCAGTATGTGATACCCATATGACTTCACTTGCTGCCAGAGCAGATGTTGTAATACCGGGAACCGGGTTCGCATCAACTGATGGTACATATACCAATACTGAGAGAAGGCTTCAGCTGATAGAAGCTGCCATTGACGAAAATATACTGCTCAGCAACTGGGAAGTCGCTGCGGAAATCTCTCACATATTCGAAGTAGAATGTGAATGGGAAGATACCGGTGACATTTCAATAGAAATGGATAACAATGTACCGGCATATAAGTATGCTGAAATCGGTGAGGTTCTGGGCGGAGTGCTGGTGCCTGCGGATGCGAAGCTTGCTGAAGTCATGGACGGCAGATTTGCAGATCCGCTGAAATGCACTGACAGCCTGATGAATGTAATATCAGAGAGACTGCCTAAAATGGCAAACCCTACAGCATAGCAGAGCATCATTTCAGTGGATAAAACTATAATGATTATAATGAAAAATGCACCCGGATTTCGGGGGTGCATTTTTCTTGCGAAAAGGAGCGTGTTAATATCTTTATAAATAAAGTCATAGTATATATCCTGGTGTTTTTCGCATTGATTGCAGCAATGGACAGTATTGCAGGCAACAGATTCGGGCTGGGGCAGAAATTCAGGGAAGGTATAGATTCCATGGGACCGCTGACATTTTCCATGGCGGGGATTCTTGTTCTTACACCGGTGTTTTCGGATATGCTCAAGCCTGTTATAGTTCCCGTTTTTGAGTTTATCCATGCAGATCCGGCCATGTTTGCAGGAATGCTGCTTGGCATAGATATGGGAGCAGCGCCCCTGGCCGAAGAGCTTGCCGGTTCAGCAGATGCGGCAGCCCTCAGCGGAATAATTACAGGCTCCATGCTTGGAGCGACAATAGTCTTCACTATACCGGTAGCTCTGGGAATAATAGAAAACGAAGATAAGAAGCTGTTTGCCAAAGGGATTCTTCTGGGTATGATAACGATCCCGGCGGGTGTTGTTGCAGGTGGTCTGTCTGCCGGATTCTCACCTGAAATGGTGCTTGTCAATACAGTTCCGGTCGCACTGCTTTCTGCTGCTATTGCACTGGGAATGTGGAAATGGGAACGGATTGTCATCAGCGGGTTCATATGGTTTGGGAAGTTTATCGTGGCACTGAGCGTTTTCGGTCTGGCAGTAGGAATACTGTCAACTCTAGCAGAGATAGATCTGTTCAGAAGAACCATGGATCTCAAGGAGGTTTTTATCATAGTGGGCAATATCGGGATTACCCTTGCAGGTGCCTTTCCTTTCGTACATTTTCTTACCAGAATGCTCAGAAAACCTCTGCTTAAAGCCGGTTCAAAATTCGGTATAAATGAAGCTTCTGTTGCAGGTTTCCTCATAAGTCTTCCTAACAGTCTGCCTATGCTGGGTATGATAAAAGACATGGATGATAAAGGCAAGGTCATGAATGTGGCATTTATTGTATCAGGTGCTTATGTGCTGGGGGATCACATGGGATTTACCGCAGCATATAATCAGGCGATGCTTCTGCCTATGATAATCGGAAAAATGACTGCAGGGGCTGCTGCAGTCATACTGGCGTATTTTGTAATGAGAAAGCACTGATGATCACCTGAGCTTCAGCTTCATAGGTTCAGGTCTGAAAAGCCTTGCATCCATAAGTTTAAGGTCAGAAGCAATATGAGGCCGTGATTCCATTTTATCAATGATATCTCTTTGAAGATCAACACCCGGAGCTGTTTCAATCAGTGTGAGACCGTAGTCAGTCAAAGTGAAAACAGCACGTTCTGTGATGTATAATACCTGCTGAGTTCCTTTTTCACGGGAATGCTCCCCTGAGAAAGTG
The DNA here is from genome assembly GCA_022763735.1 of Clostridiales bacterium. Lineage (GTDB taxonomy): Bacteria > Bacillota > Clostridia > Peptostreptococcales > Anaerovoracaceae > Lentihominibacter. Next base: position 64,702 of record JALEQY010000019.1, on the reverse strand, counting down.
ATATGCTGGACCTGATTTCTGAATTTGACGTGGGGACCATCCTGAACTATGTTCAGACGACCGTTTTCTATGCGTATGTCAGAGCTGCCTGCAGTGAAAGTACCCATGAAGCATACCTTGCGTGCTCCCTGACTTATGTTTATGAAGCCTCCGGGGCCAGTCACCTTACCGGCAAATTTAGAGACATTGACATTGCCATGTATATCGATTTCGGCGGCACCCAGTCCTGCGAAGTCAATGCCGCCTCCGTCATAGAAGTCGAATATATCAGGCTGCTTGATGATTGCTTCAGGATTATATGCTGCACCTGTGGCAAGTCCGGCAGCAGGAACGCCTCCTGTAACACCGGATTCGATACTTGAGGAGATATGTTCTATCACTCCTTCTTCATTGAGGATTTCAGACACATTCATAGGTATGCCGATACCAAGATTAATGAAATCGCCTTCACTTATTTCCATACAGCTTCGCCTGCATATAATTTTATGGAGATCGAATTTCACCGGATTTATATCGTCAAAAGGTATTTTTTCATCGCCGCACCATGAAGGAACAGGGCTGCAGTCTCCGATAAAGTGCTGACCGGTATTTTCGGGTCTGCCGACTATGACATAATCGACAAGAGATGAAGGAACTGCGACTTTCTGGGGATGGATATCTCCGTGGGGCACTACTTTATCTACCTGAACCATTACGATTCCGCCTGAGTTTCTGGCTGCTGCTGCCATTTCAAACTGCTCTATATGTATTGCCTCGTTTTCCAGAGAAATATTGCCGCGGGTATCAGCACAGGTGCCTTTTATAAGGGCGATGTCCAGCGGGAAAGCAGGGTAGAAGAGGTAGTCTGTACCGTTGAGGTTAAGAAGCTGTACAATTTTCTCACCGCTTTCTCTGGCGGATCTGTTTATGCATCCGCCGTCAATTCTGGGATCCACAAAGGTTTTCATCCCTACCTGAGTGATAACTCCTGGTTTGTGTGAAGCAATAGCACGCATCATATGGGACAGTACCCCTTGAGGGAGCATGAATGTCGGAAATGCGTCATCCATTATGAGGGGATATATCTTTGGTGCAAGGCTGAGGTTGCTGCACAGAAAACGGCGCATAAGACCTTTGTGGGCGAAGTGGTTTATTCCTCTGTCTTTACCGTCCCCGCCAAGTCCCGCAACATTTACTATGGAAAGTGCACGGGGATGCCCCTCTTTAATATAGCGTGTTTCTATTTCTCCAAGTATATCTTCTGGCAGGCAGAAACCGATGAAACCATCGATTCCTACGGTGGAATTGTCCTGAATCAGCTCTGCCGCTTCCCGGGCGCTGATGAATTTTACTGACATATTTATACCTTTCTTCTGAAATCATTTGTTCCTGAATTCTGTTTTCTTCTCTTTGTTCAGGAAATCACCCATGGCGTTTTTCTGATCTTCCGTCCCGAACAGTTCACTGAAGATTTCACGTTCGTACATACAGCCTTCTTCAATGCCTGAGCTCCTGGCGAAGGTTATGGTTTTTTTAGCTGCACGTACAGCCAGCTGTCCTCTGCTGTTAATTTCAGAAGCCATGTTCATGGCTTCCTGCATCAGTTCTTCCGGTGGAGTCACTTTGTTTACCAGATGAATCCTGAGAGCTTCCCGGGCAGTAATTTTCCTGCCGGTATATATCATTTCTCTGGCGATGCCTTCTCCTACAATGGCGGGCAGTCTCTGTGTACCGCCGGCGGCGCTGATAACACCCAGACTTGTTTCAGGCAGCCCCATCATGGCATCCGAAGAAGCAATTCTGATATCACAGGCCATGGCAAGCTCAAGACCTCCGCCCAGTGCATAACCGTTGACAGCAGCAATTACAGGAATCGCCATGGTTTCGATCCTCAGATTAAGAGTGCTTCCGACTCCTGACCATGCGAATATGGCATCCTTGTCTTTGCCGTACATTTCATTTATATCAGCACCGGCTATGAAGGCCCGACCGGTACCTGTGATGATGAGAGTATATATTTCCGGGTCCTTTTCCACCTGATCAAGGGCATCGCTGATTTCATTCATGAAGGAAACGCACAGTGCGTTGAGACATTCAGGTCTGTTGAGGGTTATAACTGCTGTATGTTCATGTTTTTCAAGTATTACTTCTGACATATAATCTCCTCCGTTTTATTTGTCTGTGATGTAAAATACCAGGGTCAGCCGAAAATAATACAAAGGGGCAGTGCTACCAGGAAGGTTGCGGCAACCGGTATTACCAGACAGGTAACAAAATTATATTTGTATGAAAGTTTGTGGGTGGTGTGGCATATCGCGAATACTGAAACGATAGATCCGTTCCACGGCAGGGAGTCAAGTCCCCCGGAGCCGTCGGAGCATAATCTGTGGATGAATCCGAGATTGTATCCCTGATTTGCATAATCAAGAAATGCATCACTGAGAGTTTCATACATAAGGGCTATACCTCCTGATGCGGAGCCCAGTATTCCTGCGAAAATATTTGCGCCAAAGGCTGCAACGATATAAGGGTTGGCATCGGAGTTAAGCAGCACATCTGTAGCATATGAATAGAACGGTGTCGCTTTAGCTACAGAACCGAACCCTACGATTACAGCAGTATTTATGATTACTGTAATGGAAGTGACTGCAGCACTGTTGAACATGTCCAGCATTTCAGGTTTCGGAAGATGCTTCCAGAACAGAATCAGCGCCAGAATAATACCTATCAGCAGACATATAACTATATCGAGCTTGGCTATATTGAATATGAGCAGCACGGCCAGTATAGGAATTACAGAGACAATCCCTCCGGGAGCGTTATCGATGTTGTCTATACGTCTGACCTCATCAGGCCACTGGAAGTGTTCATCTCTGAGACGTGCCTTTTTCGCGGCGTGCTTCATGAAGAGCACAATGGAAACTGCCATGACGGCTGCGCCGGAAAGTCCAGGAAGAAGTCCTGCATATGAAGGTGTTCCCAGATACTGCATGGAAACGATATTAGGTATCTGCGGAGTGAAAGGGCCTGTCATGGCGAAGGTCCACATGCCTCCGCAGACTATACCTGGAAGCAGATATGTAGGAATATCGGCATCTTCAAAAAGCTTAAGGGCAATCGGATATACCGAGAATATTATTACAAAGCTGTTGATACCGCCGTAGCTTAGTATAGCAGCTGATATCAGGCATGCCAGCATACAGTGTCTTGCTCCGAATCGCTTTGATATCATGTCGCCGATTCTGGCTGCGGCACCTGAGTTCTGATAGATATTTCCAAAAATATTTCCGAGAAGAAAAATAAAGAAATATGAAAGGAAAAAACCTGTAACTCCTGACATGTATGTTTCTGTGACTCCTTTAAACAGGGGTTCGCCACTTGTCAGACATACCAGAATTGCGGCCAGCGGCCCGATTATGATAGGGGAGACACGTTTGAAGATAAGAATTGCCATTCCTGCCAGCGCAGCAATAAGGCCAAGCCCGGAAATAATAACTGATACATCCATTTTACCGTCCTCTTTCTATAAATAATTCTATATTTATATTATATCACTTGTGTCAACAGAAAACCCCGCCCGAAGTGGACGGGGCTTGTAATCGTAGATTATGCAGTTTATTTATTTTTGAACTCTGCAGGTCTTTTTTCGAGGAATGCTGTCATGCCTTCCATTTTGTCTTCTGATGCGAAAGGTGCTACGAAGCCTTCTACTTCCAGAGCTGAAGCTGCTCTCAGATCAAGGCTGTAGCCGTTGTTGATAACGGTTTTTGCAACAGAGATTGCTATTGGAGCCTTGGACATGATGGTTCTGGCGATTTTCTCGCATTCCGCCATAAGATCTTCAGCAGGTACGACCTTTTCTACGAGACCGATATTCTTCGCTTCTTCAGCACCGATCATTTCTGCAGTCATGATCAGGTATTTAGCCATTGATCTGCCTACGAGTCTAGGAAGTCTCTGAGTTCCGCCAAAGCCAGGGATAATTCCGAGGTTTACTTCCGGCTGACCGAATTTGGCTTTTTCTGAAGCTATTCTGATATCACAGGCCATAGCAAGCTCGCAGCCTCCGCCAAGAGCAAATCCGTTAATAGCAGCGATAACAGGTTTATCGATGGCTTCAATGAGATTCATAACACTGTGACCCTTGGCAATCATGGCTCTTCCTGCAACGGCATCAAGATCCTTCATCTGTGCGATATCTGCGCCGGCTACGAAAGCTTTACCTTCACCTGTAACAATAGCAACTTTTACTTCATCGTCAGCAGCGACCTGCTCAAATGCTGTATGGAGTTCTCCAAGAACTTCAGTATTGAGAGCGTTCATTGCTTTCGGTCTGTTGACAGTTACATAAGCGATACCTTCTTTTACTTCATATTTGATGGTTTCAAACATTTTAACTTCCTTCCTTTCTTTTTATCACTGCGGCATTTTACATGTGCCGAAACGATACAATTCTCATTATAGCACTATACGAAAAAAACAACAATAAATCATCAGGTAAAAAACAAAATTTACTGGTATTATATAGATAAATACGGAAAAAGATAGTAGAATAAAACAAGACTTTGAAAGGAGTAAGCGGATATATCTGTTGTCTGCTGAATGTAATTATGTCTTTTGTAACTTTTGAGAATGTGGGCAAAGTATACATGACTGGTGATGTCGAGGTGAGAGCTCTGCATGACGTAAGTTTTGAGATAGAAAAAGGCGAAATATGTATCGTCGTAGGACAGTCCGGGGCAGGCAAGACCACCCTTCTTAATATTCTGGGAGGAATGGACAGTCTGACCGAGGGCAGAGTGATTCTCGATGAGAGAGATATTTCTTCTCTTAATACCAAGCAGCTTGCCAGCTACAGACGTTTTGACATAGGCTTCGTATTTCAGTTTTATAATCTGATACCGAACCTGACCGCACTGGAGAATGTTGAAATTTCTTCACAGCTGTCAAAGGATCCGCTTGACAGCCGTCAGGTAATGGAAATGGTCGGACTTAAGGCCAGGATGAACAATTTCCCTGCACAGCTGTCCGGTGGTGAGCAGCAGAGGGTAGCCATAGCCAGAGCACTTGCCAAAAATCCGAAGCTTCTGTTGTGTGATGAGCCTACCGGTGCCCTTGATTATGAGACAGGTAAAGCCATTCTCAAACTGCTTCAGGATACCTGCAGACTGAACGGAATGACTGTGGTTATAATAACACATAATTCTGCACTTACAGCAATGGCGGACAGAGTCGTTAAAATCAAGAACGGTACTGTGGACTCCATACATGTGAACGAAAATTCTGTACCTATTGAAGATATTGAATGGTAAAGCAGAGAGGCGGCCGTATGTCAAATAAAACCTACAACAAGAATATAAGACGGACGATATTCGGAAGTATGGGAAGATATATCTCCATTATGGCAATAATAGCACTGGGGGTCGGTTTTTTCGCAGGCGTCAAGAATACCAAGGCTTCTATGATGGAAACGTGCAATGAATATGTTGAGCAGCAGAGAATGTATGATTTCAGGCTCATATCTACATACGGATATACGGAGGAAGATGAAGAAGCCATTGAAGATAATGATGAAGTGCGTTTTGCAGAAGCCGGCATAACCGAAGATTTCTTCTCAGCTGACAGCAGGGGCAATTCAATTGTACTCAGAGCTCATATGATAACAGAGAAACTGAATCTGGTAGATGTACAGTACGGCAGGATGCCGGAGGCGGGTGATGAATGTCTGGCGGACGATCACTTCTATACAGAAGATGATATAGGCAAGGTTGTCAGAGTGACAGATGAGAATGACAAGGATACGAAGGATCTGTTCAGATACAGAGAATACAAAATCGTAGGAATAACAAAATCACCTTATTATCTGATGAAAACCGAGAGAGGCACAACTTCTCTGGGAGACGGCAGTATTACTGCTTATATTTATCTGCCAGAGAAGAGTTTTGATTCTGAATACTTCACTGAGATGTTTGTAGTATGCCGTAACCAGGGATTTATATTCAGTGATGAATATAATGACAATATAGCTGCTGCTGAAGATAAAGTGAAGGCTGCTGCTGAAGAAAGAGGACAGATAAGATATGATGAAATCATAGAAGAAGCAGAGGATGAAATCGACAAAGCCAAAAAAGAACTTCAGGACGGCAGAGATGATTATGAAAGAGAGAAGGCTGATGCTCTGGCTGAACTGAGGGAGGCTAAGGAAAAGCTGGATAAGAATAAAAGCAGACTGGAATCCGGCAAAAAGACCCTGAGTGAAAACAAATCAGACCTGCTGGATAAAAAGGAGAGTGCTGAAGCAGGTCTTGCTGAAGCACAGGCAGCTCTGGAGGCAGCACAGGCTGTTCCGGAAACACCGCCGGAGACTGCAGCCGGCATTGCCGCACAGATTCAGACCATTGAAACGTCAATAGAGCAGATAGATGACGGGCTTAAACAGATATCAGAAAAAGAAAAAGAATTGAAATCCAGTGAAAAAAAGCTGGATGATGGATATGCTGAATATTATTCGGGGAAGGCAGATGCAGAAGCCGGATTCAGGGACGCTGAAGCTGAACTAGCACAGGCAGAAAGAAAGATTGAAGATGCAGAGAAAGAACTGAAAGAAATAGAAGAGCCTGAACTGTACATGCAGACCAGAGATGACAATATGGGATTCTCGTCATTTGAGAGCAATTCGGATATAGTTGACAGCATTGCTAAAGTGTTTCCTGTGTTTTTCTTTCTTATAGCAGCACTGGTATGCTCAACCACAATGACCAGAATGATAGAAGAGGAGAGAACTCAGATCGGTGCTCTGCGTGCGCTGGGTTTCTCAAACGGCAGAATAATGTGGAAATACATGATATATTCCGGATCTGCAGCTCTGATAGGGTGCATTGCAGGATTCATGCTGGGTTCAAAGTTCTTCCCGTATGCTATATGGATAGCATACGGAATGATGTTCGGTTTTGCACCTCTCGAATATTATTTTGATCTGCCTCTGGCTGTAATTTCATTAATTGTGTCTCTGGTATGTTCTACCGGTACCACATTTTTTGCATGCAGAGGCCAGCTTAAGCATACTCCTGCCGAAATACTGAGGCCAAAGGCACCGAAGGCTGGAAAACGCATTATTCTGGAGCACATAGGCTTTATCTGGAATCATATGAAGTTTCTTCATAAAGTTTCGGCCAGGAATATACTCAGGTATAAAAAGCGAATGATAATGATGATAATGGGTATCGGAGGATGTACAGCACTTGTTCTTGCAGGTTTCGGAATAAACGACTCAGTTGCGGGAATTGCTGATCACCAGTATACTGAAATTGAAAAGTATGATATGACAGTTGCTTTTTCTGACGAGCTTGATGAGCGCAATCTGAGAGATTTCAAAAAGGAATTCAGAGATGATATTGACAATATAGCAGTACTTCAGCAGACATCCGTAAATCTCAGAGGCAGAAAGGCAGTCAAATCAGCAAGTCTGATGGTTACAGGCGATGAAAATATATGCACAGCAGTCAGCTTTTCGGAAGATGGGAATACCCTTGAGTATCCAGATGAAGGCGATGCTGTTATCAATAACAGGCTGGCGGAAATGACAGGTGTGAAGAAGGGAGATGTCATCACTGTCGAATATGATGATACCGAAAAGGTACAGCTGACTGTCACCGGTATTTACAGAAATTATGTTTCGAATTATATATTCATAAATGATGATACCTATGAGAATATATTCGATAAGAAATATGAACCGGCAACAGCTTTTGTGTCGGTAAATGAAAATAAAAATCTCAGAACAGTATCAGAGGAAATTAACAGCTACGATGGAGTGATAGGTATTTCTCTCAATGAGGATGTGAGAAACCGTGTAGATGACATGATGGTCAGCCTGAACTATATCGTTATTCTTGTTATAGCATGTGCCGGTGCACTGGCATTCATAGTGCTGTTCAATCTGAGCAATATCAATATCACTGAGAGGGTACGTGAAATTGCGACTATTGAGGTGCTGGGCTTCTATCCAAGGGAGACAGGCGCATATGTGTTCAGAGAGAATCTGATACTGGTTATCATGGGAATTATTGCAGGTCTTCCTGCCGGATATTTTTTACATAAATTCATTATGTCAAAAATAGTAGTAGATGCAGTTTCTTTTAATGAAATAATAGAAATACAGAGTTATGGCTTAGCCGTTGCTGTTGTATTGTGCTTTGCTTTTATTGTTGATCTGATCATGAGACGCAAGCTCAGAAAGATAAATATGGCAGAGGCTCTTAAATCTGTGGAATAACCATAGTATCAGAAAGGAAGGGATTACTGGTGAAATCAAAAAGGCTGGCACCAAGGAGGATGGTGGTTTTCGGGTTTATCGTCGTCATACTTACAGGCACTGCTTTACTGATGCTGCCGGTGTCTTCATCTACCGGTAAAGGAATCACTTTTACAGACAGCCTTTTCATGTCCACAAGTGCAGTATGTGTTACAGGTCTGGCATGTATTGATCCGGGAACATCGCTTTCTGTGTTTGGCAAGATTGTACTGGCGGTGCTGATACAGGCAGGCGGACTGGGAATAACCGTTATCGGTGTTATTTTGATTATAGCCGCAGGAGGACGACTGAGTATGGGAAATCAGCGGCTTATTAAAGAATCGCTGAATCTTAATTCCGGCAGGGATCTTTCACGTGTTATTGCCGGTGTTGCATATATGACAATACTGTTTGAGACGGCTGGTGCCGCATTGAGCTATATCACGTTTTACAGAGATTACGGCACTCTGGATGCTGTCGGCATAAGTGTGTTTCATTCCATCGCATCATTCAATAATGCCGGATTCGATATACTGGGAGATTTCAGAAGTCTGACAGATTATAACAGGGATATCTGGCTCTGTATTGTTACCAGCGTACTGATAATTGCTGGTGGTATAGGATTTTTTGTTTTTTCTGAGCTTAAGGAGAAAAAGTCGTTTCGCAGATGGTCTCTTCATACTAAAATTGTCGTTACAGTGACTTTGTTCCTGATTATTGCCGGAACTCTGCTCATTAAGCTGAGTGAGGGAAGCGGAGCCTCATGGCTTGAATCCTATTTTCAGAGTGTATCATCAAGGACCGCAGGGTTTGCGACTCTGCCGACGGGAGATATGAGTAACGCCGGACTGCTGGTTTTAATGGTGCTCATGTTTATCGGAGCATCTCCTGGATCTACCGGCGGAGGTATAAAAACTGTAACTGCATTCGTGATATTCAAACGGATTGTGAGTGTTATCCTCACACGGCACTGCAGTGCTTTCAGAAGAAATATATCGGATAAGACTGTAATGAAATCCTTTACTGTTGCCGCTATGGCTCTGTCAGTTATAATAACAGCAGCATTCCTCATGAGCCTTACCGAGCCGGATTTTTCAATGCAGGAGATCGTGTTCGAGGTTGTAAGCGGATTTACCACTACTGGGCTGTCGATGGGAATAACCCCTGAATTATGTGTTTTAAGTAAAATCGTACTTGTGTTCACGATGTTTATCGGCAGACTTGGCCCGCTTACCATTGCTACGATCTGGCTTAACAGAGAACTTTCGGATGTCAAATATTCTGAAGAGGACGTTATGATAGGATAGGAGGGTAAAATGTCAAAAGGTAAAAAATCCGGATTCTGCATCATAGGACTGGGAAGATTCGGGACAGCACTTGCCAGAACTCTTGCTGATGCTGATGCCGAAGTTATGGTCATAGATAATAATGAAGATAAACTCAAACGTATCCGTAATTATGTACAGGATGCACTGTATATAGACAAGCTTACAAAAGATGCACTGGAAGATGCCGGGATAGGTGAATGTGAAACAGTTATAGTATGTATCGGAGACAAAGTTGATGTGAATCTGCTGACCACTCTCAATGTGCTCAGTCTGGGGGTTCCCAGAGTTATTGCCAAGGCGGACAGTCTGGAGCACGGTATGATACTTGAGAAAATCGGAGCAGACGTAATACATCCTGAGATGGATACGGCAACAAGGCTGGCTTCAATACTTCTCGGCTCTACAGCGATTGATCTTATGAGATTAAATGGTGATTATGTAGTATCAGAAATAAAAATAACTTCTAAATTTGCTGGAAAAACTGTACAGGAGCTTCATCTTCAAAAATATGATCTGAAGCTGGTCGCTATTGAGAAGGAACCGGATATAACAATAACAGATTTTAAAAACAGCGACACATTTGATAATGATGATGCGATAGTAGTTGCAGGCAGATTCGCAGATGCAGACCGTTTCGAGCGAATGATGCTGAGATATTAAGGAGAGAGATAACAATGCTGAAATTTACAGGTGATTTCGAGGTCGGAGCAGAAGATATAGGCTGCAATGGCAGCATCAGAGCCGGGAGTCTGATGTATGAATTCCAGGAAATTGCAACCTCACATGCTGAGGCGCTTGGAATAGGATTTGATGAGCTGATGGCAGATAACAGGATATGGGTGATGTCAAAGCTGAGATTCAGGAAGTACATTGAACTGAAAGAAGGGCAGCACTACAGAATCGAAACCTATCCCAGACCGAAGCGCGGTGTCACATTTTACAGAGACTATTATGTATATGATAAGGATGACAGACTTGCTGCTGCCGGTATCAGTCACTGGTGTGTCATTAATTTCAGAACTCGCAGAATAGAAAAAACAGATATTGATTTTGACGATGAGTACATAGATAAAGCTGCCTTTGATGACGGCATCGGTAAAATCAGAGCTGATAATCCTGTATATGCTGGAGAACATGTTGTTGTGCAGGAAGACATTGATATCAATCAGCACACAAACAATTGCCGATATGCTGATATGGTTGAGGATATCATTGCAGGTAAGGAGTACAGTGACTTTACAATTAATTTCTCCAAGGAAGCACGGTTGGGGGATGTGATTGGATTGTATATAGAGGAAAAGGGAGAGAGCATTGTAGTAGTAGGAAAGCTTGCGGATGATACTGTGGTATTTCAGTCTGAAGTCAGAAAATAAGAAGGGTACAGCTGATACAGTTTCATGTATTATAAAAATAATGAAGAAAACATAAAAATAACGATGCCTTACGGCATCGTTATTTTAGTTATGTAAGCTTAAACTTTGCTTGATTATACTAAGCCCTGTTCCATCATTGCAGCAGCAACTTTTTCGAAACCAGCGATGTTTCCGCCCTGTACAAGAAGGTTCTTGTTGCCGAAGTATTTTTCAGCAGCATTAGCACTGTTCTTGTAGATGTTTCTCATGATGTCGTGCAGCTGATCATATACAGCCTGGTGCTGGAATACAGTGTGACCAGCGTTCTGTCCCATTTCGATACATGAGCAAGCAACTCCACCAGCGTTAGCAGCCTTAGCTGAACCAACTGCTGTCATGTTCTCGATGAGGTAGTTGAGAGCGTCGTTAGTTGTAGGCATGTTAGCTCCTTCACAGTAGAACTTGCAGCCGCCTTCTACGATCTGCTTAGCGTGTTCCATGTGAACATCATTCTGCATAGCGCAAGGAATGAACATGTCAACCTTGATGCCTTCATCCTGCTGTACGCCCCAAGGCTTCTTGCCTGCATAGAACTTAGCGTTAGGGAATTTTTCTGCGTAAGGTGCGCAGATGTTCTTTCCTGATGATCTCAGATCAAGAAGGAATGCAACCTTTTCATCAGTGTTTACGCCATCTGGGTCGTAGATGTATCCGTCCGGACCTGAAATAGTAACGCACTTAGCTCCGAGATCCTTCAGCTTCCAAGCAGCACCCCATGCTACGTTACCGAATCCTGAGATACCAACAACCTTATCTTTGAAGTCTTCGCCGTTAGCCTTCAGCATTTCTTCTGCATACCATACGATACCGAATCCAGTAGCTTCAGCTCTTCCGAGAAGTCCGCCGTATGAGAGGCCCTTACCAGTAAGAACGCCTTCATATCTGTCAACGATTCTCTTGTACTGTCCGAAGAGGTATCCGATTTCTCTTCCGCCTACACCGAGGTCTCCTGCAGGAACGTCAGTGTTAGGTCCGATGTGTCTGTAAAGTTCAGTCATGAACGCCTGGCAGAATCTCATTACTTCTGCATCGCTCTTTCCGTTAGGATCGAAGTCTGAACCACCTTTACCGCCGCCGATAGGCAGACCAGTTAAGCTGTTCTTGAAGATCTGTTCGAATCCGAGGAACTTGATGATTCCAGGGTATACGTTTGGTGCGAATCTCAGACCGCCTTTGTAAGGTCCGATTGCGCTGTTGAACTGGTATCTGTAACCTTTGTTAACCTGTACTTTACCAGCATCGTCAACCCATACTACTCTGAAAGTAACTCCTCTTTCAGGTTCAACCAGTCTTTCCAGCAGAGCGCATTCTTCGTATTCAGGATGCTGCTCCAGAACAGGAACCAGTGAAGTAAGTACTTCTTCTACTGTCTGGTGGAATTCGATTTCGCCCGGATTTCTTTCTTTAACCCAGTTGATGACTCTTTCAACATATTCTTTTGACATTTTTTTTCTCCTCTTTTTATAAAATTCGCAAAGTTTGGTAATGCCTTGTTAATCTAAATATATCACTTTGTTAAATTGCCGTCAATGGATTTCAACTTCGTTATTGGAAGTTGTAATTTTCTGATAAATGCATCGCGACTGTCTTTCTTAAGATACACTTTACATGAATTTCACACTTAAAATCTCTGTTTTTTAATTGCATATGTGGTATAATTATACAATACAAAGAGAGGTGAGTAACATGACTATGAATTTTATCAGACAGACCCAGCAGATGCTGCTGAATAAAAAAACTCTGAAAAATACAGGAATGACAAAGACTGCTGTTAACCGGATGCTTGCGGATTACCAGTGGAAGAAGAAAATCAGCAGGCTGGTGGAAAACGGTGATTACTCCTCAGAAGGACTTCTTGCCGAACTGAAGCCGATGCTGGATATTCTGGCTTCTGAACCCGAGCAGGGATGGCTCAGATACATATGTGATGTTACCACAGCTCATATGTATCCGGATAATTTTTCGGCAGATACAACAGAAGAACGGCAGCGGGCAGCCTACTTTTTTCTTGTAAATTACAGAGCGATGCTGGAACACGAGAAGGAGGTCAGAGGTTTTTCGCCGACTGACCATATTGAATTCATATCTGAAGAATATACATCGGAGTGTATCACTTCCAGGGAATATGAAAGATTCCGAAAATACTGGGATGATAATTTCATAACTGAATTCATGAGAATCAGCAGAGAGATTACACCTTTTAATACTATAGGTCATATCGGAGGCGTGCATCATGTAGCAACCTTTGTGGGAATGCAGCTTATCGATACTGATGTTCCTGTTGATATAGCCCTTGTTTCAGGAGCGGCAGCAGGTCATGATCTCGGTAAATACGGCTGTACACAGCAGGAAGTGAGAAGAATACCATATCTCCATTACTATTATACTGATGAATTGCTGAAGAGAGAAAAAATGCCTATGATAGCTCATATAGCCAGCAATCATTCGACATGGGATCTTGAGCTTGAGAATCTTTCTGTGGAGTCTCTTCTCCTGATATACGCGGATTTCAGAGTAAAGAGCAGCAGGATAGATGGTGAGGAGGTCGTGTTCTTTTACACACTTAATGAAGCCTTTGATGTTATTCTGGGAAAGCTTGACAATGTGGATGAAGCGAAGAAACACAGATATGAAAGAGTCTACGCGAAACTTAAGGATTTCGAGAATTATCTTGTAAGTCTTGGCGTCGAAACTGATATCAGCAAGATTCCGGGAAGAAACAAAGGAAGAAAAAAGAAAAACTATGCTCTTATGATGGGAAATGAGGTCGTTGAGAATATCAAATATACTGCAATAGAGCACAATGTGAAGATAATGAGTATTTTCAACAATGAATCAGCATTCGGAAGTCTGCTGGAGGCGGCCAGAAGTGAGAAGCTGTGGAAAAGTCAGAGAGCATATCTGAATATACTGTCAGAGTATCACACATATATGACAAAACAGGAGAAACTGCTGACTCTTCATTTCCTGTATGATCTTCTGTCGCATAGAGAAGGAGATATCAGACGCCAGGCAGGAAGGCTCATGGGAACTATCATAGCCAGATATGACGATATATACAGAAAGGAACTTCCTGAGAATGCCAAAGGTGTTGTCAGAACCGAAGCTGCAGATGTCTGGAAAGTATATCTGGATAAAATAGTTTTCCCGGATTACAAAGTGACAGATCAGCATAGAAGCTGGATCGGATATACCCTTAAAGTAGTCATGCAGGGAATCCTGGATCATGCCGATCAAGTTGACATAAAAAGTTTTATGGACATCTATTTTGAACTGTTTGATCCTGGAGATATTAAAGACAGTGAAGTGTTCGTGCTGCTGGATTCTGTAATTGCAGTACCTGAAGAAATAATCTGCAGCGAGAAGGCTTTTGCTGTGCTCAGGTTTGCTGCGGAGGTTTCAGGCAGAGAACCTGTGGAAATAAAAACCGGTGCACTGCGTGCTGCAGAGTATATTGCTTCGCTGGGAATGGTATATACGGATACTCTGGATTATGTTCGGAAAATAATAGATAATGTCAGACGTCATGATTCAAGTATAAGTATAGTGTACCTTATTCAGAAAGTTCTTGATAACATCGGTGATGAAGATCTGAAGCATGAATACTGTGATGTGCCGGCAAGACTGTCAGACAGCAGGAAGCTTGAGAATGTGACTCCTGCACTGCTGAGAGAAAACCTGAAGGTAGGGACTCCATGGGTTGTAAAAATTATCAATATTGAATATCTGCTGGATAATGTGGAAAACGGCAGACTGGATACCCAGAAATTCCATCTGGCAACACATCTGTCCAATCTTCTTAAAGTAAGTGAGCGTGTCACTGTACGTCATAACGCAGGAAGAGGACTGATAAAGCTTATAAAAACTCTCCCGGTAGAGCAGATAAATGAGCTTGTCATAGAGCTTACAAAGGGCCTTGAGATAGGTGAATATCAATTTTCGAAGTATATACCCGAGTACCTAGGAGAAATGGTGCTGTATCTTGAGCCAGGTGAACTGGATGAATTTATCGACAATCTGGGAGAACTTATTCAGAGTACAAATGACAGAATAGGATCGGTGGCCCTTGATACAGTCGGCGAGGTACTTAAGAAATACTCATCATACAGATACAGGAATGCAGAAAGTCAGGAGGATTATATAAGCAGGCAGTCAAGACTGCTGGGTATGCTGCTCAGAGGTCTGGCTACGTATCATGAAGTGGTAAGTCAGGAAGCCTTCATGGTTATCGGACAGTATATTTTCGGAAGCTGTGAGCTGTCACAGAATGAGAAGTTTGATATATTCAGGCAGATATACAAGAAGATGCTTACTCTGATTTCATCCATCAAAGAGTACAAAGAGTACGATATGAACTTTTTTACAAATGCTGCTGCTCTGAACCACATTTACAGATTTATTGCAGAGTATAACTTCAGCTGCGGTGAAATGAAACTTCCTGTTAACAGGAATATAGCTTTCTTCCCGGGAACCTTCGATCCGTTTTCCCTCAGCCACAAAGGAATCGTTCAGGCAATAAGAGATGAAGGGTTTGAGGTTTATCTGGCAATTGATGAATTCTCATGGTCAAAGAAAACCCAGGCGAGAATGATACGAAGACAGATAATATCCATGTCAGTGGCTGACGAAGCGGATGTATTCCTTTTTCCGGATGATTTTCCTGTAAATATTGCGAACCCGGAAGATCTGAGGAAACTAAGAGGGTTGTTCCCCGACAGAGATCTGTACATGGTGGCAGGCAGTGATGTTGTAATCAATGCGTCGTCATACAAGGCCGAGCCTTCAGAAAACTCTATCCATACTATGAACCATATAGTGTTCAGGAGAGAAACTCTGGAGGGAGGCTGCAAGGATGAAAATGTACTAAGAGAGACATATGGACGCATGTCAGGCAGAATACGTGAGCTGCAGCTGCCGGTTTACCTTGAAGATATAAGTTCCACACGAATAAGAGAAAACATAGATCACGGACGTGATATTTCCAATCTGATAGATCCGGTGGCACAGAATTTCATATATGATAACAGCCTGTATTTAAGAGAGCCGCAGTATAAAAATGTATTTGAGATCAGAAACATCTCATTTGAATCACTGCGCAGAGCTGACAGTACAATTCTGGAAGATGTAAAAGGGGATCTCAGTGCAGGCGGGCTTGATATCAGAACTATGAAAGCTTACCTTGATGATCCTCGTGTGAAGATGGCTGTCATACGTGACAGCAGCGGAAGAATTGCGGCTTTTGCAGCTGTGAACGGACTTGAGACAGGGCAGCTGTATGAAGAATTCAGAGATGCTGAGATAGCGTCATATCTCAGATCCAAGGCAACAGGAAAAATGATAATCATCCGGGCTCTTTACTGTGCTGTCAAGGCTGATATGAGAAATCTGATACAGATAATAATGACAGAGGTGCTGGCAGAGGCTGCTGAAAACGATGTGACTTACGCTGTGTTCCACCCCCTTGACAGGAAGCCGAATCACAGAATAACAGATGTGCTGATGAGGCAGGGCTTTACAGAAATAATAATCGACGGAAGGCCTCAGGGAGTGTATGAGGTGAATATGAAGGAGCCTGTAGCTATGATAGAAAACATGGACACAGTACTTAAGGCTCCTTTCAATACGAATCCGAGGATTCTGGATGTCCTAGAAGAAACTCATGCTGAAATGCAGCGTGCTCTGACCAGTCTGAATCCGGGTAATCTGGTGCTTTCTTTCAATGCAGGGATAATGCATCAGAAAATCGTGAATATGGTGACAAAGACAAACAATGTTCCTAATCACACGCTGCCTGTGAGAACTCTGGGTGAATGCATGTGTGTACCTTTTGGCAAGATACTGAAGGGAATGGCTGTGCCTAACACGGTAACCAAGACTCTTCATACGGAGAAAATGTTCTCGCCTACACTGGACAGCTTCACTATAGAGGAATATCCGATGTATGCAGGTATAGAAGATCAGATAAGAACCATCAAATCTTTCGGAAGACCTGTGATACTGGTGGATGATCTGCTGCACAAGGGCTACAGAATCAAGGCTCTGGATCCTATATTCAAGGAAAACGGTCTGGAGATAAGAAAAATGATCACCGGGCTGCTTTCGGGACATGGCAGAGATCTGATGACGATACAGGGAAGAGATGTTGAAAGTGCGTATTTTATTCCAAATCTGAAGACATGGTTTGTTGAATCAACATTATGCCCGTTTATCGGAGGTGACGGTGTGCGAAGCGAGGAAAAAACAGAGGCCGGGCTTATCCCGTCCATCAACCTGATTCTTCCGTTTGCCGCACCGGGATTCCTGCATGATTCAAGCAGAGAGGCCGTGTTTGAGCTCTCCAGAGTCAGCCTGGAGAATGCAGCTAAGATTTTCGGAACCCTCGAGGACGAATATCAGAATATTTTCGAGAGAAAGCTGACAATAAAACGTTTATCAGATGCTGTGATATCACCGAGGATGCCTAATGGGTCAAACCGCGTGGCAGTCGATTTCAATCTGTCGCCGTCGGTGTACATGGCTGATTATATGGAAAGATTACTTAGACTGGAAAGTGCATTGAAATGAGATATTTGAGTGAATTGGCATACAGTGGCAGAATAGCCGGCAGAACAGATAAAGGATTCTATTTAAGTTCAGGCATCCGCAGGATAGGAGAAAGAAGCGGTAAAAGTGTGAACCTTCTTGCTCTTGGTGACGTGGGAGGTACGGTTCTGATGGGTCTGAGACTTCTGGGAACAGGTGTTGTTTCTCAGATCGGTATTTATGATCTGAATGAAAAACTGCTGAGAAGGTATGAACGTGAGATCAATCAGATATGGTTCCCCGACGGCAGGAAAATGCCTCATGTCAGGATACTTCAGCAGGACGAGCTGTTTGACTGTGACATGTTCATATTCTGTGCCTCCAGAGGTGTCCCTCCGGTAGGAACGTCAGGTGATGTCAGGATGGCTCAGCTTCAGGCAAATAAGCAGCTAGTATCCATATATGCAGGACAGGCTGCGGAATCAGGTTTCGGAGGAATTTTCGCAGTGGTGTCAGATCCTGTGGATCCTCTGTGCAAAGCAGCACTGGAATGTGGACTTGATGATGATCAGATTCAGGGATACGGACTTGGAGTTATGAACGGCAGAGCAATGTATTTTGCCGAAAAAGATGCCAGGTTCAGGCGTTATATTGATGAAGGAAGGGCTTTTGGGCCTCATGGTGAAGATCTTGTGATAGCCGACAGTGTATCGAGTTATGATCATGAGAAATCTCTTGAACTTACTGCTCTGACAGTGAATTCCAATATGGAAACAAGGGCAGACGGTTTCAAACCATATATTGCTCCGGCGCTTTCATCCGGTGCGATATCACTGCTGGAAACTCTGAAAGGGGGCTGGAACTATTCTTCTGTATATTTCGGTAAAGACGGTTCCGGCGCATTTCTGGGATGCAGGAACAGAAGAACTGCTGATGGAATAGAGATAGAGAACCTGCCTCTTGATGATATACTGTTCGGCAGAATAGAAAAAGCATACAGGAATCTTGAGAAGCTTTAAGGGGAGGCATAATAAAATATGAAAGACCTTGTTATAATTAATCCCTTCTGTCCGGAGGAAAACAAGAAAGAGCGGCTTGAAAACATAATCAGATACAGCACCGAAGGGTGTTCATGCAGGCTCCTGACAACTGTTGAGGAAGTTGAAACGGCTGATCTCAGGAATAAAAGAATTCTGTTCACAATTTCTCTGGGCAAATCAGGAATCAACCTGAGCTGGTACAGTATAATGAAATATTTCAGACTGAACCACGAAGCACTGGAAGGCTCTGTAGGAGGAGTGATACTTGACGGCAACTGTGAATTTTACACAAAATCTACAGGAAGAAGCCTTGTATTCACAGCCAACAAGGCAGGCTGCACTTTCCCGGGAAGACCTCTTGTCGAAGGTACACGAACGCTTAAGAACTACAATATTCAGGCGCAGAATCTCCACACTGATAATATAGGTGCATATATGGCAGCGGGAAGAGCACTCGTGAATAACATTCTGAATTACGAACCAGTAAAAAAAGCAAACCCTAAGGTTCTGGTGCTTCATTCAAGCAACAGCAGGACTTCCAATACTCTGGCTCTCTGGAATATGGTAAGAAAACATCTGCCGGAATGTGAAATAAAGGAAATATCTCTTAGAAACGGCCAGATAATGGACTGCAGAGGCTGTTCCTATGAAACCTGCAGACATTTCGGAGAAGAGGAGGGCTGCTTTTATGGAGGCGCAATAACAGAAAAAGTATATCCTGCAATTCTTGAAAGCGATGCTCTTGTAATGGTGTGTCCTAACTACAATGATGCGGTAGGTGCGAATCTGACTGCTTTTGTCAACAGAATGACTGCACTGTTTACAACTCACAGGTTTTATGATAAAAGCCTGTTCGGCATTATTGTGTCGGGATACAGCGGAGGAGACATAGTTGCAGAGCAGCTTATAAGCGGTCTTAATATGAATAAAACCTTTGCATTGCCGGGGAAATTTGCTATACTGGAAACGGCAAATGATGCCGGAGCCATACCTGGTGATGCGGAGGTGGAAGTGAGAGCGGAAGCCTTTGCAGCAAATATGAGAAAGCATTTGCTGGCAGCCGGAAAAGGCGATTAAAACTATTTGATTTGAGAAAGGAGGCAATATCATGACAGAATCTATGGACATGGATGCTAAAAATCAGCAGTTTGATGAAGATCTTGAGAGAATAATTCAACTGCTGGAGGAAAAATCGTACTTCAAAGCCAGAGATGAGATACTGAAGTACAATGAAGTGGATATTGGCGAAATTCTTGAAGAAGTACTTGAAAAACTCGGTGTAGAAAAGACTATAATTATTTTCAGAATGCTGCCGAAGGATGTGTCGGTTGATGTATTCTCATATCTTCCTTCGGATGATCAGCTGGAGATAGTATCAGGAATTACTGACAGAGAAATATCGTATATAATTCAGGAACTCGACTTTGATGACAAAATCGACGTGCTGGAGGAGCTCCCCGCGAATATTGTTGATAAAATTCTCGAAAAGACTCCTAAAGAGGAGCGTAAACTTATCAATACTTTTCTCAACTACCCTGAAACCTGTGCAGGCAGCCTGATGACACCTGACTATATCAGTCTTCAGGAAACCATGACGGTGAAGGAAGCTCTGGCATATATCAAGAAAGAGGCAATGGACAGTGAGACTGTCTATACATGTTATGTAAAAAAAGGCGGGAGAAAGCTTGAAGGTATCGTATCGCTCCGTTCTCTGGTTGTCGCTGATGACGACCGCAAGGTATCTGAGCTGATGAATACCGATTATGTATACGTCAACGTATACGATGATCAGGAGGAAGTCTCTGAAATGTTCAAGAAATACGGTTTCCTTGCCATCCCTGTCGTTGATAAAGAACACAGACTTGTAGGTATAATAACGGTTGATGATATCCTTGATGTCATTGAGGAAGAAACAACTGAGGATATAGAGAGAATGGCCGGTGTAATGGATGATTCGGACAAGGAGTATCTGGATATGGGTGTATTCAGACATGTGAAGAACCGTCTGCCGTGGCTGGTGTTCATGACTATCGCCCTTATGATCACCGGAAGTATTATTGCCAAATTCGAAGCGGTTCTTTCTCAGGTTATTATACTTGTTTCATATCTGCCTCTTCTGATGGGAACAGGAGGAAATACAGGAACTCAGGCGGCAACCCTCGTGATAAGGGGTATGTCGGTTGATGAAATAGACCTGAAGGATGCATTGAAAGTAGCATGGAAGGAACTTCGCATAAGCGTTATTCTGGGTCTTGTGCTCAGCGTTTTTAATTTTGCGAAGGTTGTGTTCATTGACGGGCAGCCTCCTCTCATAGGACTTACCGTAGCGGCATCAATGGTTGTTGTTATCATGTTTGCCAAGCTGCTGGGCGGACTGCTTCCTATGGCAGCGAAAAGACTGGGTATCGACCCGGCTCTGATGGCAACGCCGATGATTTCGTCTGTAACAGATATGGTGTCAGCTGTGACATATCTGCTGATTGCATCAATAGTACTGGGAATTTCAATATGAACGCAGGTGACTGCTGGAGAAAAATAAATCGGAGATTTTATGGCAGAAACAGGTTTAATTACACTTGAATATGTGAATACTTTAATCAGGGAACGACCGGAGGATATACATAAGGGTCAATGCGGACGGGTACTGATTGCTGCAGGAACTGTCGGAATGGCGGGTGCAGCAGTTCTGTCAGTCAGAGGTGCACTAAAGTCTGGAGCAGGTCTTGTCAGGGCGGCAGTCCCGGGAGAACTTTTCAATATTCTACAGACTGCAGTACCTCAGGCTACGTGCATGGACAGAAGTATTCCTGATGGGTTTTCCCGACGGTCACTCGATATTTACGGCTCCATAGCTGTAGGACCGGGAATGGGAGCTGATGAAGAGAACTATCTGCTTATAGAGAGAATCCTTAAAAATTATGACGGAACTGTGGTTATAGATGCTGACGGAATAAACAGCATCTGCATATATGATGAAGATTTCAGTGCAGTGAGAAACTGCAGCGCTGATGTTATACTTACACCTCACCAGGGAGAAGCAGACAGAATACTGGAGGCATTTGGAGAAGATAAAGTGAGCATACTCGGCAGAACAGAGGCGGCAGAACTGATAAGCCGCAGGACAGGGGCATGTGTTCTGCTCAAAGGTAACGGCACTGTGGTGACGCATGCAGAAGAATCTACATATATTAATACTACAGGAAATCCGGGAATGGCTACGGGAGGCAGCGGAGATGTGCTTACAGGTGTGATTGCAGCTATAGCCGCCTCAGGGATACCGGCTTTTGATGCTGCGAAGACCGGAGCGTTCATTCACGGAATGGCAGGCGATATAGCTGCTGAAACAGCAGGACAGTGGGGAATGACTGCTGTAGAAATTGAAGAAGCACTGCCTGCAGCACTAAAGAAGATTATAGGGAAATAACGATATAATCAAACAAAAGGGAGTGAAGGGACTTGAGCATTAAGAAGGGCGACCTTTATTTTGCTGATTTAAGTCCGGTAATGGGCTCCGAACAGGGTGGCGTAAGGCCTGTCCTGGTGGTTCAGAATGATGTAGGGAATAAATTCAGCCCGACGATAATAGTCGCGGCAGTTACTTCAAAGAGAAATAAGGCTGATCTGCCTACACATGTGGAAATTGCGGCAGAAGGAAACGGCCTGACAAAGAATTCAGTAGTATTGCTGGAACAGCTCAGAACAATAGACAAAAGAAGATTAAAAGAAAGAATAGGAACAATAGATAAAACCCGTTTACCGGAAGTAAATGAAGCTTTGAGTGTCAGTCTTGGTATTGATGAAAATACCATGTTCTGATAATATCATAAGGTAAGAAGCGGCTGCGTATGCAGCCCATTACATACAAAATAAAAAAACGGAGGACATTATGGACATAAAAGCTCTGGAAAAGACAGCAGCGGAAGTCAGAATCGGAATAATTAAAGCCATACATAATGCAGGCTCGGGTCATCCGGGCGGCTCGCTTTCTGCTGCAGATATAGTTACAGCACTTTATTTTGATGAAATGAATGTGGATCCTGAAAATCCAAAGATGGAAAACAGGGACAAGTTCATACTGTCAAAGGGCCATGCAGGTCCGGTACAGTATTCTGCACTGGCAGTTAAAGGATATTATCCAATGGAAGACTTCATGACATTGAGAAAGATCGGCTCTAAATTCCAGGGACATCCTGATATGAACAAGGTTCCTGGAATCGAAATGTCTACAGGATCTCTGGGTCAGGGATTTTCTGTTGCCGGGGGAATGGCTATGGCTAACAAGCTTGACAATAACCCGGGAAGAATTTATGTGCTTCTTGGAGACGGAGAAATACAGGAAGGAATCGTCTGGGAAGCTGCAATGTCTGCAGCCCATAACAGCTTGGACAATCTTGTAGGAATTCTCGATTACAATGGCCTTCAGATTGACGGAAAGAACGACGATGTAATGACGGTGGCACCTGTAGCAGAAAAATTTGCAGCCTTCGGATGGAATGTGATTGAAATTGACGGACACGACTTCACACAGATTCTGGATGCTTTCAGAAAGGCCAGAGAGTGCAAGGGTAAACCTACAATGATAATTGCCAACACCATTAAAGGCAAAGGTGTATCCTTCATGGAGGGCGAAGCAGGATGGCACGGTAAAGCACCTGATGAAGAACAGACAAGACAGGCGGTAGCAGAGCTGGGAGGTGAAATGTAATGGCAGATAAAATGGCAACGAGACAGGCTTATGGCAAGGCTCTGGTTGAGCTCGGTGCTAAAAAACCTGAGCTGGTGGTTATGGATGCAGACCTTTCCAAGTCAACGATGACAGCTGAATTCGGAAAAACCTATCCGGAAAGATTTTTTAATATGGGTATTGCTGAACAGAACCTATACGGGGCTGCAGCAGGACTGGCTCTTTCAGGCAAAGTGGTATGTGCCAGCACATTTGCCATGTTTGCGACAGGCAGAGCCTTCGAAATAATAAGGAATTCAATAGGCTATACTAAAGCCAATGTCAAAATATGCGCAACACATGCCGGTATAACTGTAGGTGAGGATGGTGCAAGTCATCAGACCTTTGAGGATATCGCTCTCATGAGAACGATTCCGGGCATGACTGTTATCAATCCATCGGATGGTGTCTCCGCGAAAAAACTTCTGGAGCAGGCTGTTGAAATGTACGGTCCATGCTATGTGAGACTGGGAAGAGCGGCAGTTCCTGTGTTTTATGACGAGAGTGCAGATATAACCTTAGGTAGAGCAAATACCATCAGAGAAGGTAAGGATGTCACTGTTATTGCTACAGGAATAATGGTGAACGAAGCTTTTATTGCAGCAGAAAAGCTTGCGGAAGAAGGAATCGATGTCAGAGTTATCGATATACATACGATAAAGCCTATTGATTCTGATGCTATTATAAAAGCTGCAGAAGAAACGAAAGCCATAGTCACTGCTGAAGAGCATTCTATCGTTGGAGGTCTCGGAAGTGCAGTAGCTGAAGTGGTGGTAAAGAGTGCTCCGGTCAGAATGGCCATGGTAGGGCAGCAGGATACCTACGGGGAATCAGGCAAGCCAGACCAGCTCAAAGAAAAATATGGAATGACTTCAGCAGATATAATAAATGCGGTGAAATCAGTCCTCCAGCGTTAAATAAAAGGAATAAACCACCCCCTTTGATAATAAGTTCTATATATCTGGAACTTGTTATAAAGGGGGTTTTGTTTTGAAAAAAGAAAAGGCGAATAAAAAGTGGGAAAGCAGAAAATTACTGATGATTTCAGCTTTCTTTCTCATAGCAGGGATCTGTGCGGCTCTGATTATTCTTAAGTTTGCAGGTGGTGAGGAAAAAATAGGATTTGAGGTGTGTGAGAAAAATGAAATGCCTCAGGAAATTGCAGCAGAAATAATACCAGAGTATAAAACTCTGGAAAGAGCACTTGCATGTAAAGTGGATGATGATATATATGTAATAGTGACAAGAGGAGAAAAACCGACTTCCGGATTCAGGGTATCTGTAAAGAAAATAGCTGTTGAACATAAAGACAACAAAGAGAATCTTATCGTATATGCGCTGTTTGAGGATCCGCAGAAAAAAACTGCACTGTCTCAGATAATAACTTATCCTGCAGAAGTGGTAAAAACGGAACTGAAGACGCTGCCTGATACTATAGAGCTTAGAATCCAGTACTGAAAATAGGAGATAATCTTTCACATAACCGTCACGAAGACAGGGCGAAATACCTGGATATGATGCATATTTTGCTTTAAAATGTTGAAAAAAACAACTAGATGTTGTAATATGTTAATGTATGTTTTGCATTAAAGAAAGGGGCATAACGTATATGATCGTATTCAACAATGTAAGCAAATATTATAAATCCAATGTAGGACTTGAAAATGTTTCGGTGAGAATAAAGAAGGGTGATTTCGTGTTTCTGGTCGGACCGAGCGGTGCAGGCAAATCCACATTTATCAAGCTTATACTCAAGGAAATCAATGCGGATTCAGGGAGTATCAAGGTAAGAGGAACTGAAGTCACAACATTGTCGAACAGACAGATTCCGAAACTCAGGAGAAATATAGGAATCGTATTTCAGGATTTCAGACTTCTCCCGAAAAAAACTGTCTATGAGAATGTTGCATTTGCTATGGAGATAATTCATCAGCCGAAGAAACTGATAAAAAAATATGTTCCTCAGGTTCTCAGCATGGTAGGTATAGCAGAAAAGGCGAACAAGTACCCTGACGAGCTTTCTGCCGGAGAACAGCAGCGTGTCGCAATTGCCAGAGCTATAGTCAATAAACCTCGTATACTGATTGCGGACGAGCCTACGGGAAATCTTGATCCGGATACTGCATGGGAGATAATGCAGCTGCTTGAACAGATAAACATGAGAGGAACTACTATACTGATGGTCACACACGCTAAAGATATAGTGGATAAAATGGGCAAGAGGGTAATTGCAATAGAGCATGGCAGAATAGTACGTGATGAATTCGGAGCATACGGATATGAAGAGGCTCTGGCAGATCTGGATCTCACCTCCGATACTATTCAGAGCAAACGCACTTTCAGATCAAAATTCAAGAGAGGAGGCAATGAAGAGGAATGATCATAAAGAGATTTTTTTATACTCTGAAACAGGCCTTTCTCCAGGTTTTCAGAAACAGGACAATGTCAATAGCATCGATTTTTGCTATTACAGCAATGCTGCTTATTCTGAGCATTTTCTTTATTCTGGTCATCAATGTCAATACTGCGGCACAGATGATACAGAATGATTATGATTCTATAGAAATATTTCTTGAAGATGATATGACAAAGCAGGATGCACAGACAATAGTGGATGATATTTCTGTCAGAGAAGGTGTTGATGAAGCTTATTATAAAAGCCGAGAGACAGCTATGGATGAATTCAAGGCTAGATGGGGCAAGAATGCATATCTCCTTGACAGTCTCAAAGAGAATCCTCTGCCGAACAGTATAGTTATAATGATTTCAGATCTTGAAAAGGCGACATCACTGGCTGAAACCGCAGCGACCTATGATGGAGTGGAAGATGTCAAATTCTACAAAGATACTGTGGACAAGCTCCTTGATGCGACAAGATTCATACAGTTGGCAGCAATAGTAATAATGGTATTCCTTATCATAGTATCTGTGGTTGTCGTATCAAATACAATTAAGCTTACTGTTTTCAACAGATCTAATGAAATCAGCATAATGAAATACATAGGTGCTACAAACTGGTTTATCAGAGGACCATTTCTTGCTGAAGGCATTATTATAGGAATAATATCTGCAGGAATTTCTGTAGGTGTTTCAGCGGCAATGTACAGGAAAATAGTAGAAGTTATAGGAGATCAGGTGTTTTCAGTATTGTCCATGCCGATGGTTCCGGTGAATTTCCTTGTGTATAATTTCACATGGATATTCCTGGCCCTGGGAATAAGCATAGGAGCATGCGGGAGTATCATTTCCATGAGAAAATTCCTTGATGCGTAAAGGAGGAATGCTGAATGAGAAAAAGTAGACTGGCATTTGTTGTTTCATTGATGATCATCTTCGCCCTGTGTGTTCAGACAACATTCGTATGTGCCGACGATTCACTGAGCGATATACGTAAAAAGATCGAGCAGAAGGAAGAAGAACTAGAAAAAGGTGAGAAAACTGAAAAGAGCCTGGCATCGCAGGTTACTGAACTTGAAGAGGAGCTTGAAGAACTAAGTGCAGCAATTGCCGAGGGAGAGAAAAAGCTTGTCAAGCTGGAAAAAGAGCTGGCTGAAGCACAGAAGAAGCTCGAAAAGCAGAACGAGAATCTCAACGCCCGGCTGAGAACAATGTATAAAAGCGGATCAATAGGTTTTCTTGACGTACTGCTCGATTCAGGCAGTTTCTCTGAATTCCTGACAAATTTTGATCTTGTAAAGAGAATATACAGCAGCGATAAGGATTTTCTGGATGAACTCCAGAAAGCTCATGATGAAGTAGAGGCCAAAAAGAAAGAAGTGGAAACCCTTCAGGCTGAACTGAAAGAATCAAAAGAAACTACTGAAACAGAGAAAGCTAATGTAGAAGCAAAGAAAAAGGAAATAGCAGCTTCAAATGAAGAAACTGAAAAAATGATTGATGAACTGCAGGCTGATGCAGATGCTCTTACTGAGAAACTCAGGAATGAGGCAAAAGCTTCCTCCTCTGAATCATCAAAATACGATGGAGGGGAAATGGCATGGCCTGTGCCTTCATGCCATACGATCACTTCATATTTCGGATACAGAATACATCCTATATACGGTTATTCCAAGCTGCATACAGGACTTGACATCGGAGCATCCTACGGCGCATCAATTGTAGCCGCCAATTCCGGTACTGTAATAATGGCCGGATGGTATGGAGGATACGGCAATTGTGTGATAATAGATCATGGAGGCGGTATAACAACTCTGTATGGTCATAATTCATCACTTTCTGTATCATATGGACAGAAAGTCTCTCGCGGACAGCAGATTGCCAATGCAGGATCTACCGGTAATTCCACCGGTCCTCACTGCCATTTTGAAGTGAGGGTAAATGGTAATTATGTTAATCCTCTTGACTATCTGCAGTAATTGAAATGAGCAATAAATGAGAAAAACAGAAGAAATACTGAACGATATTCTCAGAAACCGTGGCATAACAGATCCGGATGATATTTCAGAGTTTTTATCAGAAAGACCCCGGAAAACATATGATCCATTCCTGCTTCATAATATGGAAGCGGGAGTGGATTTACTGTTAAATGAGATAAATAACGGAACAAAGATCTGCATATATGGTGACTATGATGCTGATGGAGTCACATCTGTATGTATTTTATCAAATGCATTACGAATGCTGACGGATAATTTCACATATTATATTCCATCAAGGTTTGATGAAGGTTATGGCCTTAACAAGGAAGCTGTAAAGAAAATCCGTGTATCAGGGGCTGGAATGATAATAACTGTTGACTGCGGGAGCGTATCGTATGAAGAAGTTGAATATGCGAAAGAACTGGGAATGAAAGTGATCGTTACTGATCATCACTCAATAGATGACATAAAAGCTGACTGCATACTTATCAACCCTAAGCAGAAAGAATGCAGCTATCCGTTCAGAGAGCTTGCCGGGTGCGGAATTGCATTCAAGATGGTACAGGCAATACAGCAGCGTGCAGGTCTGCCGAAAAGTGTCGTTACAGAGGTGCTTGATCTGGCAGCAGTCGGAACTGTAGGAGATATCGTATCATTAAAAGATGAAAACAGAACCATTGTCAAATATGGCCTGAACAAAATAAATGCAAGGCAGCGCAGATCCCTGAGATGCCTCAATGAGAAAATTTCCCTGAAAAATGTTACTTCGGAGAATATTGCTTTCGGAATCGCACCTCATATCAATGCGGCCGGTCGTATGGCACATGCTTCAGAAGCAGTTGAGCTTTTTATGTCAGATGATGAAACCGTAATCAGAAATAAAGCCGACAGACTTGTGGCACTCAATGTGGAACGCAAAAAGCTTCAGGAGGATGCATATAAACGCTGTATCGGCATGATAGCTGGTGATGAGAATTTCATCATTCTGAAGGCGGATGACATCCACGAAGGTATTGCAGGAATTGTAGCCGGGAAAATCAAAGAGAATTACAACCGTCCGGTGATAATACTGACAGAAACTGGAGAAGGAAAACTCAAAGGAACCGGAAGAAGCATCCCCTCGGTAGATATATTCAGACTTCTCAAAAAGCACGACAGCCTTTTTGAGAGGTTCGGGGGACATAGAAGTGCCTGCGGTCTTACAATGACGGCAGATAATTACGATAAGCTTACTGATGCCGTCAATGAAGATATGACGCTGCTGCTGGAAGAAAACCCGGAACTGTTTGAGAATCCACTTTACTGGGATATTGAGATAAGCCCGGAAGAAATAACGGTCGAACTTGCCAGAGAGATTGACAGAATGGAACCTTTCGGACAGGATAACCAGAGACCTGTCCTGCTTATGAAGCATGTACATATAGCAAATATCAAACCGATGGGAGCTGAGGGAATACATGTCAGATTCACTGCACTGTCGGACAGCGGATATCGCAGCGAATGCGTGCTTTTTCAGAAAGCTCATGATTTCGAACATATACTCCGTTCAGGTCGGCCGGTTGATATTCTCGGTTCTGTCAGCATTAACAGCTGGAACGGCAGGGAAAGTTCACAATTTATAGTTGAGGAGATAATCTAATGCAAGTGGGAAAGAAAAAATTTACAGTATGTCTTATTGCTGCTTTCCTGGCAGGAGCAGTAGTCTCAGGCGGTATTGCTGCTGCAGGTCATAACGGTAATGACAGATATATCAAGCTTGATGAGCTGTATCAGACTGTACAGGATAATTTTTATATGGATACAGATGATCAGAAAATGATAGATGGTGCATGCAAAGGTCTGATTTCAGGTCTTGGTGATCCATACTCCGCATATATGACTGCTGAGGAATATGAATCTTTTGAAGCATCGACTCTTGGGGAGTATTCAGGTGTGGGTATAACTTTTTCGGAAGATATGAGCGGGAATTATGTGATAATAGAAGTTCAGAAAGATTCACCGGCTGAACGTGCGGGATTCAGGCCGGGAGACTTCCTCATCTCGGTGGATGGTAAAACATATGATGATATGGAACTTATGGCAGCAGATATACGGGGAGAAGAAGGTACAGACGTAGAGATAGGTTATATCAGAGATGGTGAGGAGAAAAAGATAAAAGTCACAAGAGAACACATTGTGCAGCACAGTGTCGAGTATGAAATGCTGAATGATAATACCGGGTATATTTCAATAAATTCATTCATTGACAGTACATATGATGATTTCAGAGATGCTCTTGATGATATTGAATCACAGAAAGCATCCGGCCTTGTTCTTGATCTCAGAAACAATGGCGGAGGACTAGTGGATTCATGTATAAAAATTGCTGATGAATTCCTTGATGAAGGCGTCGTGGTATATGTTGAAGACAAAAACGGAAACAGGCAGGATTACAGATCAGAAAAAGGCAAAACAGACATGGAGGTGGTGGTGCTTATAAATGAGAACAGCGCCAGCGCATCGGAGATACTGGCGGCAGCGCTGCATGACAATGGTGTGAAGCTGGTGGGACAGAATACTTTTGGTAAAGGCATAATACAGTCCACTACTAAGCTGGACGACGGATCAGCCCTTAAGCTCACAGTAATGCAGTATTTCTCACCTGATGGGAATGCAATCCACGAGAAGGGAGTCAAGCCTGACTATGAAGTGGAAAACGATGATGAATCTGATGAGGATAAACAGCTGCAGAAAGCCCTGAGCATGTTTTAAAAAAGATGCCCGCGATTACTGAATATTATCACGGGCATATGACAGTTATATCACATTGTGCGCATAATGATGTATGCAAGATATAAAGCGTAAAGTATGAGAAGGAGTATGCCCCAGCCGCGGGTGAGCTCCTTTTTTCTTGCAAGAGGAATGAATATTATCAGACTGACAGCTATAAGTATCATACAGTCAAAAACTGAATACATTGTCGTGTGTATCGGATGTATTGCTGTTGAAATTCCGAGAACGAACAGCAGGTTAAACAGGTTGGAACCTATAACATTGCCGACAGCAATATCGGTTTCTCCTTTGAAAGCTGCAACCACACTGGTGACAAGTTCCGGCAGTGAAGTGCCCATAGCAACGATTGTGAGACCGATAAGGGTTTCATCAACGCCGAAAGCAGCTGCTATTTCCGTTGCACTGTCCACGACAACATCACCTCCGATTATTATTCCGGCAATGCCGATGACTGTATATACCGCTCCTTTAGCCGGAGACATGGCAGGCTCTGCGCTGTCATCGGTTTCACCCTCATAAGCCAGCTGATTCTTAGTCATGAGAACACCTTTTACAGTCCAGAAAATGAAGAAAACAAAAATGCAGAGAAGTATCACACCGTCTATCCTTGACAGCACAAGGGCGTTGCTTCCTTTACCTATACACATCAGGGCAACTGCGACTGCTGCGATGATAGAAAGCGGATATTCGAATTTCAGAGTGTCCCTTGATACAGGACATGCTTTGATGAGTGCCGATGCTCCAAGAACAATGAGAAGATTGAACATATTTGATCCGATCACATTGCCTACAGCGATACCGTTGGCACCTTTAAGCGCAGCAGTCACGCTCACAGCCGCTTCAGGCAGGCTTGTACCAAAAGCAACAATAGTAAGACCTATCACAAAAGTGGGAATGCTGAAATATCTTGCTATGGCAGAACTTCCCGAGACGAAGAAATCTGCTCCTTTTACGAGACAGACAAACCCGATTATCAGTAAAATATAAACCATAATATCTCCTTTATATAAAACTAATATATTATAAACCTGTCAGACATTGGTGTCAATATGTACACTTTAAGTCACTAAAGTAATCGTTGACTGAATTATTGCATAATGGTATAATCTACATGGAGTATATTTGGCAGAAAGGAGTCAGTTATGGCATACGAGTCTAAATTCAAGAGGGACGATATCGATGAACTGTTCAGAGCTGTACTTTTACTCGAAGATGAAGAAGACTGCTACAGGTTTTTCGAGGATATATGTACTATCAATGAAATACATTCAATTTCCCAGAGGCTTCAGGTTGCGAAGCTGCTTTCAGAGAACAAGACATACAGCGAGATAGAGCGTATAACAAAAGCGTCAACTGCTACCATCAGCAGAATAAACAAATGCCTTGTGTACGGAGCAGAAGGATACAAACGTATACTTGACAGGATGAAGGAGCAGGATAATAAATAACAGATAGATAACAAAGAGGACTGGCGGGACATTATGTACCGCCTTTTAAACATATTATGGAGCTGTATATTTTTGAAAACTACAAAACATTATTTCCAGAGCTGAAAGGCCGGCAGCTGACAGACAGGCTTATTATGAAAGCTCTGGCGGAACATGGCACCCCTGCTGATACGGTGCACCGGACGGAAAAGGGCAGACCATATACAGATGAGGATGTTTTCTTTTCGGTCAGTCACAGCGGAGATTATTTTGTATGTCTCATAAGTGACAGACCTGCAGGTGTTGACATCCAGACGGAGCGCCGTGCAGATATGACTGCAATATGCCGTAGGTATTTCACTCCGGAGGAATGTATGTATGTGGACAGGGCCGGCAGTGCAGGCTTTTTTCTTTTGTGGACGAGAAAAGAGGCATACTGCAAGTATACTGGAAGGGGTCTTGAGGAGATATTGAAGGGAACATCGGTTTTAGACCGTGACGATGTGGAGTTTTTTGATTTTCAGCTGGAGAAAGGATTGTATTGTTCATGCTGCAGAGAAAAATAGAACAGGAACGGTTATCTGAGGAGGAACAGAGAATATCAGACAGAAGAAAAGGATATACGGCAGCTGTCTTCTTTTCAGTTCTGGTAGGATTCTCATTCCTTGGAATCAAAGTAAGCCAGCCATATGCTGACAGTCTGAATATTTTATGTTACAGATACGATTTTGCGTTTGCAGTTATCGTAATAATGATGCTGGCAGGAATTGTCAGAACAAATATAGGAAGCAGACCTAAAGGCAAGCTGATTCTGACAGCTGCATTTTATGTGGGATTCATGGCTCTGCAGGTCGCAGGACTGGTGTTTGCCACATCTGTGGAAGGTGCTATTGTGTTTGCCATAATTCCAATTATCGTCAAAGTGATAGCATCTATTTTTCTTGGAGAAAAATCCACATGGAAAGAGAATGTATTCGTGGGGCTTTCGGTATCAGCTCTTCTGCTGATGATTCTGATGGGAGCAGGTACACTGGATATGGATCCGCTGGGAGCGGTTCTTCTGCTGCTTTCCAGCGTTTCAATGGCACTCAGCAACGTATTTATGCGCTATGCGAGAAATGACTGCAGGCCGATCGAAATAACAGTTACAATAGTAATGCTCGGTTTTATAGTATTCAACTGTGCCGCTGCTGTAAGCTCGATTATAAATGGTGAGTCTTTCGGAGATTATTTCGCTCCTCTGATGCACCCGCAGGTCTTCGTAGCGACTGCATATCTGGGAATAGGCTGCATACTGCTGTCAGCTCACCTGATGAGTTATATGCTCAGCAAGATGGAAGCTGTAAAAGGCACGATATTCGGCAATCTTTCGACAGCTATATCCATCGTGGCAGGAGTCGTTATACTGGGCGAACCTCTTGAATGGTATCATATTGTATGCACATTGCTTATTATTGCCGGTGTTATCGGGCTCTGCCTGAGCGGAGGGAAAAAAACGGCGTCTGAAATAAAGGAGGAATGAGAACTGTGAAATTTGAATTTCTTGTTGAGAATAAAACTGATAATCCCGGCATTATGGCGGAGCACGGACTTTCCGTATATATTGAAGCCGATGATAAAAAAATCCTGTTTGATGCAGGAGCTACCGATCTTCTCATTGAAAATGCCCGTAAAATGAATGTTCCCCTCGATGAAGTGGATTTAGCTGTGGCAAGCCATGGTCATTATGATCACACAGGAGGATTTCCTGCGTTCTGCAGAGTGAACTGCAGTGCTCCGGTATACATTCATAAAAATGCTTTCAGAGAATCCTATGGTCTGATGAAGGATGGCCTGAGAAAAGACCCAAGCGGGATCAGATGGAGCAGTGAGGACAGAGAAAGAATGCAGGAGCGTCTGATACTGACGGACGGACCTGTGCATATAACAGAGAATATCTGTATAACCGGCACAGTGCCTTTTGCAGAAGGGTTCAGACCGACAGAAAAATTCTATTATGATGCTGATGGTGAGATGCGAGAGGATGATATGTCCCACGAGCAGTGCCTTGTAATAAGGCAGCCTGAAGGACTTTATATTTTCTCGGGCTGCAGTCACAGAGGAGTGATATCTGCACTGGACGCGGGCAAGGCGATGTTTACGGGAGAACGTGTTGCTGTCCTTGTGGCCGGAATGCATCTTTACAGTGCATCCGAAGAGGATAGAAAGCGTGTGGTGGAACAGGTGGCGTCAGAAAAAATCGACAGAGTGATGCCGGTACACTGTACAGGAATCAAGGCTATATGTGAACTGAAATCTCATATGGGAGAAGCATGTGTGGCTGCAACGGCAGGAGATGTTTTTGATGGGTGTTAGAGAAAAAGCGGTAAGCTATCTGAATATAAAACCCCGCACAAAGCAGCAGGTGATAAAATATCTGCGGGGCAAAGGATTCGGTGAGGATGAAATACATGAAACCTTAAAAGAGCTTGAGGAGTACCACTATATCGATGATGCCCGGTACTGCAGGCTTTATTTCGAATATGGCTTCGAAAAGGGACGAGGTACAGACAGGATAAAGCGTGAACTGGCGGAAAAAGGCGTCGCACATGATGTGATAGAAATCGTTTATGAGGAGCTCGACAATGTACCTGATCAGTTTGAGGCAGCTATGAGAATCGGAAGACAGGTGGTATCAGGGATCGATGTTCATGAGCTGGATTACCATGAGAGAAGGAAGATTCAGGCCAGAATCGGCAGAAGAATTGTCAGCAGAGGGTATTCACAGGATATTGCCTATAAAGTCATGAAACGGCTGGTGTGAGCATATAATTATATGTCCGGAAGAAGAATTGTATATAGATACAGTTCTTTTTTTGATGATAACGGACTTTATGCAGTTGAGTGGAGTTAATGCGACATTTTTGGTACACCTGCTTTTGTATAATACAGTTATAGAAAGAAAGTGAGGTGTTGATAATGCTGACAGCAGCGTGGATATTTATGGGTATAGCTATTTCTGCTTCTATAGTTCTTTTAGGTGACTTGAAGAGAGAAAAGGAGTATAATAATAGAGCATATACAGAAACAATTTCAGGAGGTAATCATGGATCACAGAAAACAGCTGATAGATATGACAGAGAAGTTTTATATAGATGTGGTTGAGGAGTTCAAGGAAGGTGAACTTCAGATAATAGCAGATTCAAAGTTCAAGAATATGTTCAGAAAAAAGGATTATGACGGAAATATCATGCATCTCAGATCGTGCAAGAAGGAAGCTCTCTCCATCGATGTCAGGCAGATAGAATTTCCTGCAGAAGATGAAGAATCAAAGGAAGTTGCCGGAAGGCTCGAAAAATGTCTTGTGGTTTTCAACAGCCTGTGTGATTCATATATACAGCTGCAGGTTGCTCTGAAGAAAAAAGCAAACAAAGAAGAACTGAAATTTTCAGAGTACAAAGAGATTTTTCAGAAGGTGCAGACCGCCAGGAATACACTGAACAGCGCTTTGCATGATCTTGATATAGTTTATACGGATTATGCGTTTGAAGATGATGAAGAGTAAGCGGTATAAAAAATGAGCAGAGGAGAGATCAAGAAGCTCTATATATTATATATCCTGGAGATACTTCAGAAATACTCGGACATCGATCACAAGCTCAGACAGCAGGACATAATCGATTATATGAAACGGGATTATGATGTTATCTGTGAGCGGAAGACGGTTTCCAGAAATCTGGGGGATCTTAGAGATGCAGGATATGAAATAGAGTATGACAGCGATGGCTATTATTTTGACGGGAGAACTTTTGAGGAAAGTGAACTCAGACTGCTTATCGACAGTGTGCTGGCTTCAAGATATATTCCCAGGAAACAGGCCGCTTCACTTATAGACAAGCTTATAGGCCAGGCAAGCATTTATTTCAAGAACAGAGTGAAACATGTATACAGCCTGGATAATATGGAACGCGCAGAGAACAATGAGCTTTTCTGGAATCTTGAATGTATAGGCGAAGCAATCGAAGCTGACAGTAAGATAGCGTTTTTTTACAATAAGTACGGAGCAGACAGAAAGCTTCACAGAACAACCGATAAAAAACATCTGGTCAATCCATATTATATAGCTGTTGCCAACGGCAGGTATTATCTGGTAGGCAACAATGATCGATACGATGATGTCACTCATTTCAGAATCGAGCGTATCAGCAGTATTGAAATAACGGATTCCGCCAGAAAACCAAAGGAACAGCTCAGGGATTTCAGAGATGGGCAGGGGCTGTCAAAACATATGCTGGAGCATGTGTATATGTTTTCCGGGGAATCTGCGAGAGTGATCCTGAAGGTAAGGCCGGATGGTATCAATGATGTGATTGACTGGCTCGGCCGCGATGTAGGTATAAGGGACGAGGGAGATTATCTGCTGGTAGATACTGTGACAAACAAGCAGGCTATGAAATACTGGGCAGTACAGTTCGGCGAAAAGGTGGAAGTGCTTGAGCCGCCGGACCTGAGAGCAGCTGTGGGAAAAATGGCAGCTGATATGAATGACAGATATTCCGCAGGCGAATAATAATATAACAGAGAGGATAAAGATGGAAAACATGAGTCTTATTCTGATAGGACTTTTCACGGTGATGATCATTGCTGTAGTGCTGATGATCATTATAATTATAAAACTTTCGGGAAAAGGGGCGGCAGGAGGCAGTATTTCGGACATGCGCAGGGAAGTGCGTTATGAGATAGACAGATCACGTCAGGAAACCCTTGAAACGATGCAGAGCAGTTTCAGAAACCTTGGTAATATGATTACTGAGAACCAGCGTGAAAATGCTCAGATGCAGAACATGAGGCTTGGAGAAATCAGCCGCAGGATGCAGGATACGCTTGAGCAGGTGACAAAAGGCATGGGTGAAATGAGAAACCTTGCATCTGATGTGGGTGAACTGCAGAAAGTTCTTGCAAATGTTAAAACAAGGGGGATACTGGGTGAGATACAGCTGGGTGCTATTCTGGAACAGATACTGGCTCCGGATCAGTATGATGAGAATGTTGCCACAGGAGGCGGCAGCGAACGGGTTGAATATGCGGTGAAGTTTCCCGGTGAGGATGGTGAATATGTATATCTGCCCATCGATGCCAAGTTTCCTGCAGATGCGTATGTCAGACTGCAGGATGCATATGATACCGGCAGCAGAGCAGCTGTTAAAGCAGCTTCGGACGGATTGAGAAACGCAGTGATAAAGGCTGCCAGAGATATAAAGAATAAATATATACATCCCCCGCAGACTACAGAATTCGCTGTAATGTTTCTGCCTTTTGAAGGGCTTTATGCCGAAGTACTGAGACTTGGGCTCATGGAAACGCTGCAGCGTGATTACAGAGTCAGTATAGCAGGACCGTCTAATATGGCGGCAATGCTGAACAGTTTTCAGATGGGATTCAGATCACTGGCTCTGCAGAAGAGGTCCGGAGAGGTGTGGAACACACTGGCTCAGGTCAGGGCGGAGTTTGACAAGTTTGCAGATGTTCTTACAAGGACCCAGAACAGAATGGAACTGACCCAGAAGGATCTTGAAACGCTGGTAGGAGTAAGAACAAGAGGAATACAGAAATCATTGAAAAATGTTTCAGAAACAACTGATGACGAAATGGAGAATTTAAAATAGATGAGTATATATGCTGTGGCAGATCTGCACCTTTCACTGGCACCCGGTATCGAAAAGCCTATGGACATCTATGGCCCCAGATGGTTCAATCATGTGGAACGCCTCAGAAAAAGCTGGTGTGCACAGATAACTGATCAGGATACGGTGATAATTGCCGGAGATATATCCTGGGGACTTAAACTGAATGAAGCTAAGTATGACCTTGACTGGGTGGATTCTCTGCCCGGTCATAAAGTGATTTTCAAGGGCAACCATGATCTGTGGTGGTCAGGAATCAGCAGACTTAACAGAATGTATGAAAGTATCACATTCGTTCAGAATGATTTTTATCCGGCTGAGAGTGTTGTGATATGCGGAACAAGAGGCTGGCTTACACCGGATAACGAGGATTTTACATCAGAGGATGAGAAAATATATAAACGTGAGCTTCTGAGACTGGAAAATTCCCTGTCCAGAGCAAGAAAATTTCTGGAAAAAGAACAATCAGATCATGAGATTCTGGGGGTGATGCATTTCCCGCCTGTATCGAAGCTTAATGCGTATTCAGGATTTCAGAGACTGTTCGAGGAGTATGGTGTAAAAAAAGTACTGTACGGACATGTCCATGGAGAGGATGGATTCAGGAATACTATTCAGGGTGTCTTTGACAAAGTAGATTATCAGCTTATTTCTCTGGATTATCTTAACTGCAGACCGGTAAAAGTTTTATAGTACAAGATTTTAATTTCTCGTATCAGGATTGTATATCCTGAACTGCTTGAGGGGTGATATTATGATAAAGAGAGTTACAATTATAGTTATGGACAGTCTCGGCATAGGTGCTCTGCCTGATGCCGGCAGATTCGGCGATGAGGGTGCAGATACTCTGGGTCATATACTGGACAGCTGCAGTCTGCGGATACCTAATCTGAGAAAGCTGGGGATGGGAAACATAACAGGTGCAGCAGGAGGGCGTCTGGAGGTAAAGGAGCCTTCAGGAGCTTTCGGGCGGTTTATGGAGAGATCGAACGGTAAGGATACCATAACAGGTCACTGGGAAATTGCAGGGATATACACTCAGGTACCTTTTAAAACCTATCCTGATGGGTTCCCACAGGAACTGATGGATGAATTCTGCCGCCGGATCGGCAGAGGATATCTGGGAAACTGTACTGCCTCAGGAACTGAGATAATAGAACAGCTTGGAGATGAACATGAGAAAACAGGCAAAGTGATCGTATATACTTCTGCAGACAGTGTATTTCAGATTGCGGCCAATACAGATATAGTGCCTCTTGAAGAACTTTACGACATATGCAGTAAAGCAAGAGAACTCCTGAAAGGTGAATATTCATGCGGCAGAGTTATTGCAAGACCTTATATTATGAAAAACGGGAAAAGAATCCGTACGTCTGACAGGAGAGATTATGCCGTATCTCCTCCCGATGAAACGATGCTTGATCTGGTAAGCAGAACAGGTAAAACTGTATATGCTATAGGTAAAATACGTGATATTTTTAACGGAAGCGGAGTTACAGAAGCGGTGCATACGGAAAACAATGATGATGGTGTTACGAAAACAATAGAAGCTCTGAACAGGAATTTTGAGGGGCTTGTCTTTACCAATCTCGTTGATTTTGATTCGAAATTCGGTCACCGGCGTGATCCTGCCGGATATGCCGGAGCTATAGAAGAATTCGACAGCAGGCTTCCGCAGATACTGGATGCCATGAAGCCGGATGATATGCTCATAATATGTTCAGATCACGGCAATGATCCTGTCCACAGCGGATGGGATCATACCAGAGAATATATTTTCGGTCTGATTGCAGGGGAGCAGATAAAAAACGGAACTGATCTTGGAACAAGGAAATCTTTTGCGGATATCGGTGCGACAGTCACAGATATTCTTACAGATGGCGGCATGAAAACTTCCATAGGAGAAAGCTTCAGAAGTCTGATTCTGAAATAGAGATGTTTTATGAGGGGAGCTGACATGAATACAGTTGACATTATAACAAAAAAACGCAATGGGGATATGCTCAGCAGAGAAGAACTGGAATATCTGGTTATGGGGTTCACAAAAGGTGAAATACCTGATTATCAGATGTCCGCATTTCTAATGGCTGTGTATTTCAGAGGTATGACCAGAGAAGAGACTGTAGATCTGACACAGATCATGAAAGAATCAGGTGATACTGTGGATCTTAGTGATATCAGGGGAATCAAGGTGGATAAACACAGTACCGGAGGTGTGGGAGACAAGACAACTCTCATAGCAGGCCCTATAGCGGCCGCCTGCGGGGTACCTGTTGCCAAGATGAGCGGACGGGGACTTGGTTTTACAGGAGGAACTGTTGATAAACTTGAGTCTATTCCCGGATTCAGAACATCTTTGTCTGAACAGGATTTTATAAATCAGGTGAATGATAAAGGAATTGCTGTTATAGGGCAGACAGGGCAGATAGCTCCCGCTGACAAAAAGGTATATGCATTGCGGGATGTGACTGCGACTGTAGAGAATCTCAGTCTTATCACATCCAGTATAATGAGTAAAAAACTGGCAGCAGGTTCGGATGCCATACTGCTGGATGTAAAATGCGGCAGCGGAGCTTTCATGAAAACCAGAGAAGATGCAGAAAAGCTTGCATCACTTATGGTTGAAATAGGCAATGCGGCCGGTAGGAAAACTATGGCGCTGATTACAGACATGAGCCAGCCTCTCGGTATGGCTGTCGGAAATTCTCTCGAAGTGGAGGAAGCTATAGAAGTGCTGAAAAACCGTGGCGCTGATGACATAACTGAACTTTCTGTAAACCTAGCCGGATTTATGATTTATCTTGGCGGAAAAGCATCTGACAGTCAGGAAGGTATAAAAATGGCACGCGGAGCCCTTGAAGATGGCAGTGCGCTGAAAAAATTCAGAGAGTTTATAGCTGGACAGGGAGGCAATCCTGCTGTGATCGAAGATACCTCCGTACTTCCTCATGGAAGCTGCAGAATGGATCTGACTGCATGGCAGGATGGATATATCGTCCAGATTGATGCAATGAAAATTGGTCTTGCATCTCAGCACACCGGTGCGGGCCGTGAAACAAAGGAAGATATGGCAGATCTGTCTGCGGGAATCAGACTGCAGCATAAAGTCGGAGATCAAGTCGCAACTGGAGATATTATATGTACAATTTACGGCAATGATCCTGATAAAGTTCAAAAAGCATTGGAAGAAGCCATAAAAGCTGTTAAAATAGAAACAGTACGACCTCATATTCCAGCTTTGATAAAATCGGAGGTATATTCAGATGAGAAAAATTGCTGTACTGTTCATCGCGTTGATAACAATACTGAGTCTGACTGCCTGCAGCAGTAATGATGAAAAAACGGAGCCTGCAGTGATTGAAGGCTGTGAAGTTTCTGTAATTGCTGACTCTGAAGAGATAGCAGAGGACTCTTTTACAGAAAGGGTCTGGGATAGTGTATCACGATATGCCGCAGAAAATTCTCTTGGAGCAGACTGCTTCAGACCGGAAAAGTCATCGGAGAAAGCATATATGGCAGCAATACAGTCAGCTGCTGACAGGGGAGCAGGGCTCATCGTTCTGCCGGGCAGGTGTTTTGAGGAGACTGCGTACAAGGCACAGAAGAAATATAAAGATATCCGTTTCCTGCTGATGGATGGAGTTCCTCATAATTCAGATGATAAATACAAAACGACAGAGAATACGATAAGTATAGTTTTCGCGGAAGAGGAAGCAGGTTATCTTGCCGGGTATGCGGCAGTGAAAGATGGCTGTACAAGTGCAGGATTTATCGGTGAAAAAAATACACCTGAAATCAAAAGATACGGATATGGATTCCTTCAGGGAGCAGCAGCTGCTGCTGAAGAAACGGAAACAAAAGTATCTTTGAAACATGAATATGAGAGTACGTCGGAGAAGGTGGGAAAACTGGCTTCAGAATGGTACGGCAGCGGTGTACAGGTGATTTTCGTGTGTGGTGATGACATCGTTCCTGCTGTCATCGGATCCGCTGAGGCGGCTAACGGCAGAGTTATCGGTGCAGATACAGATAAAAGTCATCTGTCGGAAACTGTGATGACATCTGCAGTGAAGGGTGTTGATGCGGCTGTTGAAGATGTTATAGACGGATATGCAGACGATAAGTTTATCGGCGGTACTGCGTTCAATTATGCCGTAAAGAACAATGGCATCATGCTTGAAATGGATAATGCCAGATTCACATTATTTGATAACGAACAGTATAATACTGTTATGGATAAACTCAGAAATGGAAAGGTGGAGTTAAAGAAAGACAAAAAAGTAAAATCGGTTAGCGAACTGGAGAATAAATGGATTTCAATTGAGTAGATATGGAGGACAGAAATGAAATCGAAGAAAACCAGAGAAAAAATTTTAGATGTGTCACTGCAGCTTTTTAACGAGAAGAAAGCATCTAATGTAAG
Organism: Clostridiales bacterium; assembly: GCA_022763735.1. GTDB lineage: Bacteria > Bacillota > Clostridia > Peptostreptococcales > Anaerovoracaceae > Lentihominibacter. The sequence continues at coordinate 22,741 of JALEQY010000019.1, read as the reverse complement.
CACTGTTCAGATTTCTGCAGCTATGAAGATAAGCCCGGGTAATCTATACTACTATTTTGCCAACAAGGAAGAACTGATCAGATGTTTGTGGAGAGAAAGAATGCTTGATCAAATCGAACATCTGGCAGGAAGACTCATAGAAGTTACAGATTGTGAAGAACTGGAAACACTCATAAACGAATGTTTTGATCATTACGAAAAGTATATGTTCTTTTACAGTGAAACAGCCACTTTATTTGCCAATGACCCTGAACTCGGAGAATTGTATGATGCCAGACTGGAAACATCTATTGAAGATGTCAGAGCTTTTATTGCAAGCTGGATAGCAGAAGGCAGGGTAGCAGATATGGCAGAAGACAGGGTAAAAATCCTGGCTGAAAACATTATTCTGCTGATGAAAGCCCAGTTCACAGGGCTCGGTTCAGATAACGCGGATCGCAGATCGAATATACTTGCAGTCATAGATTCCTGTATAATCAGGTGAGCAGCCGGAACTTTATATGCTCGCTTTACATACCAGCCGGAGTTATCCGGCTTTTTTATTGCCGTAAATTATGAACAGGCGGCAGACAAGTTTAACGTACATTTTACATAACTTTGATGTATATCTGATTTAACACTGATCTGTAAAATATATAATAGAATAAAGTGTTAGTGAAAAGGGAGGCAAAGCATGACGTACGGAGTTATAGATGTAGGATCCAATACCATAAGGCTTTGTATATACAAAGTGGAACATGGAGAAATAACATCACTGTTCAACAACAAAACTACGGCAGGTCTTATAGGGTATGTCAATGACGGTGAACTGAGCCACAAGGGCATCAGCAGAGCCTGTGATGTGCTGAACACATATAAGAAAATGGCATCCTTTGCTCAGATAAAGGAGCTGTATGTTTTTGCCACGGCATCGCTGCGAAATATAACAAACAGCGATGAGGCAGTCAGCACAATCTATGAGAAAACGGGGCTGCATGTGGACGTCCTCAGCGGATACGAGGAGGCGGTTCTTGATTTTGAGGGTGCAGCTCATTCGGAGAAGCTTGATGACGGTATCATGGTTGACATAGGAGGAGGCAGTACAGAGATACTATATTTCTCAAAAGGAAAAATCAGAGATGCTGTCAGCCTCAATTTCGGCTCTTTATCAATGTACAGAACATATGTAAGCAAGCTTTTTCCTAAGAAAAGCGAAGCGAAAGCCATATGCAGGAAGGTGGAGCAGGAACTCAGAAAAGCTGAATTTCTCGACAACAGACCATTTCCTGTAATGATTGGCATAGGCGGCACCATCAGAGCCGTGAAAAAATTCAATAATGATATTTTCGGACTGTCAAAAGAGAACAATATAATAATAGACGGCAATCTGGAATATCTGCTGGAGGAGCTGCGTGACGAGGAGAAACAGACTCTCAGCAAGGTTCTGCGGGTGGCTCCTGACAGAATACATACGCTGATACCGGGAATGCTGATACTGCGCACTATTTTCAAGAAATGTCAGTGCCGCGAGATACATATGAGCAGCTTTGGAGTTCGTGAAGGCTATTTATACAAGAAAGTGATGGGAAAAGATGAAAGAGACGATTTATACACAGAATAGGGAGCTTTCATGGCTCCGTTTTAACGAGCGGGTTCTTGAGGAGGCCGTGGAGGAGAATGTGCCTGAATTTGAGAAGCTCAAATTCATATCCATATTTACGAGCAATCTGGATGAGTTCTTCATGATACGTGTAGGAAGTCTCTATGATCAGACTTTCCTGCCGGAGCCGCAGATAGACAACAAGACCGGTATGGATGCACAGGAGCAGCTGGATGCCATATTCAGTGCGGTGCGTCCTCTTTACAGGAAAAAAGACCAGATATATCTGGATGTTACGAGGAGACTGGCAGACAAGGGGATTGTATATGGGGATATGAAATCTCTGGATGAAAATGAATATGCCAGACTGGAAGAGTATTTTGAAATGAATGTGCAGCCTGTCCTGTCGCCGCAGATAATCAACAGTCATCATCCGTTTCCACATCTTCTGAATAAAGCTATTTACATAATACTGCAGCTTAAGATAAGTGAAAAGACGGCTTTCGGCATAGTTCAGGTGCCCCAGGGTATAGAGAGAATCAAATGTCTTCACGACGGCAAGGCAAAATATGTGCTTCTTGAGGATATCATATATGAACATATAGATAAGCTGTTTGACAATTGCAAGGTACAGGCCAAAAACATCATAAGTGTCACGAGAAATGCAGACATCAACACCAGCAGGCTGGTGGATGAGGATGAGGACTTCAGGCATCACATGAAGAAGATCCTGAAGAAAAGAGCACGCCTTGCTCCTGTCAGACTTGAATATTACGGCACTATCAACGAAAAGATAGAAAAATTCCTGAGGAGCAGGCTGGAACTGACAAAAGAGCAGATCTTCGGCAGCAGAGCGCCTCTTGAGATGAGCTACGTGTTCCCTCTGCTGGATAAGCTGCCGAAACAGCTTGCCTCCGAGGTAACCTATGAGCCATTTACTCCTCAGCAGCCGTCGTGGTTCAATACAGGGGATAACATGATGCAGAAGGTGATGTCCGGTGATGTGCTGCTGTCATATCCTTATGAGCAGATGGAGCCCTTCCTGCAGCTGATAAAAGAGGCGGCCAATGATCCGAATGTAATCTCGATAAAGATCACGATTTACAGGCTGGCAAGCAGGGCAAAGCTTGTGGATTATCTCAGGACAGCAGCAGAAAACGGCAAGGATGTGACTGTCCTCATGGAGCTTAGAGCAAGATTCGATGAAGCCAACAATATTAACTGGGCAGAGAGTCTGGAGGATGCAGGCTGCACGGTAATATACGGAATACAGGACTATAAGGTCCATTCCAAGGTATGTCTGATAACCATGATGGACAACGGCAGAGTGAAACGGATAACTCAGATAGGAACAGGCAATTACAATGAGAAGACTGCCGCGTTATATACAGATCTGTCCCTTATAACTGCAGATCAGGAAATAGGAAATGATGCGGCTGTTTATTTCAAGAACATGGCGATTGCCAATCTGAACGGGGAATATCATCAGCTTATGGTGGCTCCAAACAGCATGAAAAACAGGATCCTTTCGCTGATACATGGTGAAATTGTCAAGGCTCAGCAGGGTAAACCTGCCCGCATAATGGTAAAGATAAATTCTCTCACCGACAGAGAAACTATAGATGCTCTTAAAGATGCGTCCCAGGCGGGCGTCAGGATCGATATGATAATACGTGGGATCTGCTGCCTGCTTCCGGGAGTTGAAGGCTATACTGACAATATACATATCACCAGCGTTGTAGGAAGATTTCTTGAGCATTCCAGAGTATACTGCTTCGGTGAAGGTGAAGATATGAAGATGTATATATCCTCAGCTGATTACATGACACGAAATCTCAACAGAAGAGTTGAAGTGGCATGTCCGGTAAGAGACAGCAGAATCAGAGAACAGATCATTAGTATACTGGAGCTGATGCTGCAGGACAACCTGAAGGCGAGAAATCTGCGGTATGACGGCATTTATGAGAAGAAGGCCATCTCGGATTCTGCGGTAGACTGTCAGCAGGAGCTTATAAACAGAGCAATAATAGCTGCAGTCAGGCCGGTGCATACTCAGGGAAATTCCGCAGACCGGCAGAACGGAAAGCCGGAGGAACACAAAAGCTTCTGGCAGAAGCTTAAAGAATTGTTTTAGTCTTATAAAATATCTGAGTCTGCAGGTTTTAACGATGCTTCTTCATTGCAATTCATACTAAGTCGTGATAGACTTAGTAATATGAAAAACTTTGAAAAAGAACACAGGAATGACGATAAGAATATTAATAATGATAATCAGAGATTAGCAACAGAGCCAGTGCGGGGATTACTTCTCAAGCTGGCTTTTCCTGCCATTACGGCGCAGATAGTGAACGTTCTGTATAATATGGTTGACAGAATGTTCATAGGGCATATTGAAGGTGCAGGTGCTGATGCTCTCACAGGTGTGGGAGTGGCAATGCCTGTGGTTGTAGCAATGACGGCATTTGCTGCCCTGGCGGGGATGGGCGGTGCTCCGAGAGCAGCGATAATGATGGGGCGGAAGAAGCTGGATGATGCTGAGAAAATACTGGGAAACTGTTTCAGTCTGCTGATTATAACAGCTGTTTTGCTGACAGCTGTTGTTCGCGTTTTTGGAGAACCTATATTAATGATGTTCGGTGCCAGTGACAATACTATAGGCTATGCGCTGAGTTATCTTGATATCTACTGCCTTGGGACTGTATTCGTATTGCTGTCAATCGGTCTGAATGCATTTATTTCAACTCAGGGATATGCTGCAACCAGTATGCTTACAGTAATAATCGGAGCTGTGATCAATATAGTGCTTGATCCGGTTTTTATATTCGTTCTTGGAATGGGCGTCAGGGGAGCCGCTCTGGTGACTGTGATGTCACAGGGAATTTCAGCCATATGGGTACTTAAATTTCTCACGTCGAAGAAGCCGGTACTGAAAATAAAGCTAAAGAATATGAGAATCAGGCCGAAGGTTATTCTGCCATGTATAGCCTTGGGATTATCTCCGTTTATTATGCAGTTTACTGAAAGTGTTATAACAGTATGCTTTAATGTTTCGCTGCTGAAGTATGGAGGAGATCTGGCGGTAGGTGCCATGACGATCCTGACGACTGTAATGCAGTTTGCCATGCTGCCTGTGCAAGGGCTTACTCAGGGAGCGCAGCCGATCATAAGCTATAATTATGGAGCGCAGAACTATGGACGTATCAGGCAGACCTTCAGTCTGCTGCTGAAATGTTCTCTTTGTTATACTGTGACCATGTGGGTGATATGTATGTTTCTGCCAAAGTTCTTTATTATGGCGTTTACATCTTATCAGGAGCTTATAGACTACAGTGTTCACGCTATAAGAATATATATGGCGGCGATGCTGCTGTTCGGTATACAGATTGCGTGTCAGCAGACCTTCATAGCTCTGGGGAATGCGAAGACGTCCATTTTCCTGGCATTGCTGAGAAAGGTGATTCTGCTTATCCCGCTTATATTTATTCTGCCGGTGTTCATGCAGGATAAATCGTCTGCTGTTTTTCTGGCAGAGCCGATAGCGGATTTCTGTGCTGTTATGACGACGTCTATATTGTTTTACAGAGCCTATAAGAAGCTTAAATGAAGGAGAAACGGACATGAAATTCATACACCTGTCTGATCTTCATCTCGGGAAGCGTCTCAATGAGTTTTCTCTGATTGAGGATCAGGAATATATCCTTAATAAAATAATCAATATTATAGATGATGAAAAGCCGGACGCTGTCATTATCGCAGGCGATATATATGATAAACCGGTGCCGCCTGCCGAGGCGGTGCGGCTTTTTGACGATTTCCTCTGCAGTCTTGCTTTGCGGCGGCTGCAGGTTTTTGTTATAAGCGGCAATCACGATTCTGCTGAACGTATTGCTTTCGGTTCGCGGCTCATGGATAAAAGCGGTATACACATGGCTCCTGTTTACGATGGGAATGCTGCACCTGTTTCTCTGGAGGATGAATACGGCATTGTTGATGTTTATATGCTGCCTTTTGTAAAGCCTGCCGGCGTGCGAAGGTTATTTAAGGACGAGCAGATCGATTCATATACTGATGCCCTTCGTGCCTGTGTGAAAAACATGAACGTGGATTCGTCACACCGGAATATACTGGTGACCCATCAGTTTGTGACAGGAGCATTGCGTTCCGATTCAGAGGAGATCTCCATAGGTGGTGCTGACAATGTTGATGCAGCGGTTTTCGGGGATTTTGATTATACTGCGCTGGGACATATTCACAGACCTCAGAGTGCTGGAGCTGATAACATCAGATACTGCGGTACACCCCTTAAGTATTCCTTTTCCGAATGCTCCCATGACAAATCCGTGACTGTTGTGGAGTTTGCCGCGAAGGGCCGTGTCACTGTCAGGACTGCATCGCTTGTTCCTTTGCATGATATGAGAGAAATAAAGGGACCGTATATGGAGCTTACCGACAGGAACAGTTATGCCGGGACGGCGACAGATGACTATATCCATGTGACTCTGACGGATGAGGATGATATTCCTGATGCTGTCGGCAGACTCAGGGCTGTTTATCCGAACATAATGAAACTTGATTATGACAATAAAAGGACTAGAAGCAGCAGCTGTGTGGAGGCGGCTGAAGCTGTTGAGACGAAATCGCCGATGGAGCTGTTTGCGGAGTTTTATGAGAAGCAGAACAATGCTGCCATGAGCGATGAGCAGAGGGATTTCTGTGAGAAACTTATAAGTGATATCTGGGAGGACGTGAGATGAGACCTTTGAAGCTTGTGATTTCTGCCTTCGGCCCTTATGCGGGCAGAGTCGAGATAGATATGAGTGCTCTTGGAAACAGCGGCATGTATCTTATAACCGGTGATACGGGAGCAGGAAAGACGATGATTTTTGATGCCATAACCTTCGCATTGTATGGTGAGGCAAGCGGCAGGAACAGAGAGGTCGGGATGCTGCGTTCACAGTATGCTGCAGCTGATGTGCCGACTGAAGTGGAGCTTACCTTCGAGTATGGCGGCAAGGTATACTGCGTGAAACGGAATCCGGAGTATGAGAGACCGGCAAAGCGTGGCGGCGGATTCACGAAGCAGAGAGCGGAGGCGGAGCTTGTGATGCCTGACGACTCGGTTATAACGAAGCTGCGGGATGTGGATGCTGCAGTGCGTGAGATTATGGGTATAGACCGCAGCCAGTTTTCGCAGATTGCCATGATTGCCCAGGGGGATTTCCTGAAGCTGCTGCTGGCGGATACGAAGGAGCGCCAGAATATTTTCCGGGAAATTTTCGGCACAGGTAATTTCAGAGCTTTTCAGGACAGGCTTGCTGCAGAGGCTGCGGAACTGGGGCGTCAGGTGGATGCAGGACGCAGCAGTGTGAAGCAGTATATCAGCGGTGCTGTTTCAGATGATGATGAGGTGATGGCTGAGCTTGCACTTGCTGCTGAAGGACATATGCTGACAGAAGATGCCGAGGAGCTGATTGCCGGCATTGCCGAAGCAGATGAGAAACTGGCAAAGCAGCTGGAGGACGATATCGCAATCTGTGAAAAACAGCTGGAAATGATAAATGCCAGGATAGTGGAGGCTCAGGAATATAAAAAACGAAAAATGGCTCTCAGTGAGGCTGAGGTGCGCCTTGGGGAAATTTCAGCAGTGCGTGAACAGGCTGAGCTGTCTGCTGTGGCGGAGAGATCAGGAATATCTGAGCGTGAGAAGCTGGAAGAACGACTTGCTCTCATGGAGGCAGAGCTGCCCAGATACGATGAGCTTGAGGCTGCAGAACTTGAAATCAGGAACCTTAAAAAGCGGCTCAGGCAGGATACTGCTATGCGGCAGGAATGTGACCGGAAGCTGATGGAGGCCCGGGATACCATAGATGCAATGAAGGTGGAGCAGAAATCTCTCGAAAATGCTGGTGCCCGCCGGGAAAAGCTGCTTCATGACATAGAAAAGGTCGAAAGCACAAAGGCTGACATCAGCAGATGCATAGCTGATATAAGATCGTGGGAAGATATGAAGCTTAAGCTTGCTGAAGCACAGAATGTGTATCGCAGTGCTGAGGCGGAGGCTGCAAAGCTGCTGGATGTATATAACAGGCAGAACAAAGCGTTTCTGGATGATCAGGCCGGCCTGCTGGGAGAGATGCTGGAGGAAGGCCGGCCGTGTCCTGTCTGCGGTTCGCTGGTGCATCCTCATGTGGCGGTAAGATCCGAGGCTGCCCCGACTGAGGCTGAACTCAGGAATGCCAAGTCCGAATGGGATCGAGCTCAGAGAGATGTCCAGCAGGCGAGTATTTCCGCCGGGGAGATAAGAGGCCGCTCTGATGCGGTGGAAAAGACCCTTGCAGATCAGCTTCAGCGGTTTGCAGGAAATGTTGCTGTCAGTGAAGCCGGAGATACTGTAATGATGCTTCTGGCAGAGACGGATGAGAAAATAAAAGCTTTAAAAAATGAGCTTGCAGAGGAAGATATCCGTATAAAAAGAAAGGGCGAGCTGGAGAAACTGATTCAGGAGAAGGAAGCTTACATAAGTTCTCTAAATGAGTCGGCATCGGAGCTGGACAGGAGGATTGCCTCATCACAGGCAGGTTCTGATCAGTTATGGAAGCAGGCTGAAAATATTGCGGGTGGTCTGAAGTATGAAAGCAGGTCAGCTGTGCAGACTGCTATGAGACAGATATCAGACAGGGTAAAGGCAATGAAGGAGAAGCTTGACAAAGCTGAGAAAGAGCTTGCAGATGCCGAAAAATCCTTTGCGGAAATTACGGGCAGGATACAGCAGCTGCAGGAACAGCTGAGGGACAGATCCGGAACTGACCTTGAGGGTGAAGAGGATGCAAAGCGTGCTCTTTCTATGAAAAAGACGGGGATTTCACAGGAGTTAAAGCGGGTGAATGTCAGGATAGCGGCTAACAGAACTGCTCTTGAAAACATCCGGAACAAATCACGGGAGCTTGCCGGGCTTGAGAAACGCTGGTCATGGGTCAGGTCGCTGGCAAATACCGCCAACGGGAATATTTCAGGTAAAGAGAAAATCATGCTGGAAACGTATGTGCAGATGAGGTGTTTTGACAGGATACTGGTGCGGGCGAATACTCGTCTGATGGTTATGACCGGCGGTCAGTACGAGCTGGTGCGCCGTCAGGTATCTGAGAACAATCGCAGCAAGAGCGGGCTGGAACTTGATGTGATTGATCACTACAATGGGACGAGACGCAGTGTGAAGAGTCTTTCGGGCGGAGAGTCTTTTAAGGCGTCGCTGTCTCTGGCGCTGGGGCTTTCGGATGAGATACAGGCTTCAGCGGGTGGTATAAGGCTGGACACTATGTTCGTGGACGAGGGATTCGGTTCTCTCGATGAGGAGTCACTACAGCAGGCTGTCCGGGCGCTGGCCGGGCTGGCTGATGGTAACAGGCTTGTAGGTATTATTTCGCATGTGTCGGAGCTGAAGGAGCGTATTGACCGGCAGATTGTGGTCACAAAGGACAGATGTAACGGGAGCCGGGTGGAGATCGTGGTGTGAGCAGGTTTAGTGTGACTGGAGCTGGAAAAAATCATTTGAAGACAATATAACAACAAAAGGCACTGTCCGATTACGTTCAATGGACAGTGCCTCATATTTTTATGATTTATTTTTCTGTACCTTAGGAATCTATGAACCGAATAATCAGAGCACGATCCCTCTAGTGCCCGAATTCGTCGATATCGCTGTACAGCTCGTCCTTGGTTCTGAGCAGTCCTACGATAGCACCAACGATTCGTCCGCCAATGAATGCAACAACTACTGTGATGATCATGCAGAGCAGCTGTGTGCCGACATTTCCTGTAATAATGATGGCAGAAAGTCCTCCGAGGAGTCCCGGCATACCGTGGAGATTGTGAACTCCACATGTATCTGCGCCGCGGATAAGCTTCTGTACTTTAGGAGCGATTATGCTGTAGCCTACAGTACTGAGGATTCCTGCTGCAATACCTATGAGCATTGACATGCCCGGATTGGCTATATCACATGTTGATCCGATTGCAACACCGCCTGCAAGTGAAGCGTTGGCAATATCTTCGATGTCCACTTTGCCGCGGATGAGCTTGGAGCAGATGTAAGTAGCGAGTGTTGCTCCTGCTAAAGCGAAGACGGTGTTGATAGCAGTAAGCACTACGCGTTCAGGTGAAGCAACGGCACTTGTGAATGAAGGCCAGAATACCCAGAGAACAAGGCTTCCCAGAAGTGAGAACTGATTGCTTACACTGTCTGATTCACATGACGGGCCGTTTTCGAATTTTTTTGCAGTGGTTGCTACGAGTCCCAGACCGAAGTAAGCACCGAATGCGTGTATAACGACGCTGCCGCCTGTATCCTGGAATCCTGTGAACATTCCGCTCTCGAGGATAAGCCATTCGTTAAACAGATACACTGGTATGAACAGAGCACCCATCAGCAGATACTGATCCATGGTGAGTCTCCCGAGGGGAGCACCAATTGCGATAAGAAGACTTGCTGCGGCGAATTCAGCCCACATGAAAGCATCGATGCTGAGAGCGGAGCCTTCTCCCATGAAGCTCTTGATGAGCATGTAAACAGGGATTGCAGTGCTGACAGCCAGCAGAGTTGCTGTGATAGAGCTGTATCCATGACCTCTTACCACTACCATGAGGAATCCGAAACCTAGCAGTAACATTGCCAGGATATGGATTGAACGGTTGTAGCACAGAGTATCGAATATAGTTCTGGCATCATAGGACATTGATGATGTATCAATGCTCTGGCCGGTAAGCTGTGCCATTCCCTCTGCAATATTCTTGTTTACTGCAGGGCAGAACGCAATCGCAACACCGATACAAACGATAAGTGCGATGATGAGAAATACTGTATTTCTCGAATTAGTTTGAGGTTTTGTTGACATGATATATTCCTTCCTCTTACGTCAGATTTCCTCATACCCCTTATTTATAAAATTGTAGCACTGCGAAATATTATTGTAAATAATATGGTAAATAGTTCCAATAGTATGTAAAATAAAAATATGTGAAATATTCGGAAAGATATCGAATGTGATTCAAACGTGATAAAATGTGATATAATTCAATATACGGCAGAGAACATGTCAAATCAGTATGTTTCTGACTCCAGATTTGTTATACAGGAGATGATTGCATGGGCATGGAACATGAAGAAAAACAGAATACAGTAAGTGAAGAATTCCGCAGGGATGTCAACAAAGCATCTTTTGTTGCAATAGCAGGTAATATAATGCTCGCCATCGCCAAGCTGGCAGCAGGGATATTCGCACATTCCCATGCCATGATAAGTGATGCGGTTCACACGGCTTCTGATGTGTTCAATACGCTTATCGTGATGGCAGGTGTTAAACTGGCCTCAAAAGCAGCTGACGATAAGCACCCCTACGGACATGAAAGATTTGAATGTGTGGCGGCTGTGATACTGTCAGTGATTCTGGTATTTATGGGACTAGGGATAGGCAGCGAAGCACTTACACATATCTTTGATATGAATTACAGCGATCTTACGGTACCCGGCAAAGCTGCTCTGATAGTAGCAGCATGTTCTATCTTTGCGAAAGAAATCATGTTCTGGTACATGAGACATTATGCGAAAAAAACCGATTCCAGCGCACTTATGGCAAGTGCATGGCATAACCATACAGATGCGCTTTCCTCGGTAAGCGCTTTCATCGGGATAGGATTCTCTATGCTGGGATTTCCTGTCATGGATTCCATTGCCAGCCTGCTGATAAGTATTTTTATACTGAAGGCAGCATATGAAATTTTCAAGGATTCCACAGGTAAGATGGTGGATCGTTCGTGCGGACGGGAGACAGAGGAACAGATTCGTGAGACAATTATGAAAAATGAACGTGTGATGGGAACAGATGTACTCAGAACACGGGCCTTCGGAAGCAGGATGTATGTGGATGTTGAGATAAGTGTAGATGGAAAATGCACGCTGAGACAGGCTCATGATATTGCACATCAGGTGAAGGATGATATCGAAAGGAATTTCAGGAAAGTAAAGCATGTGATGGTACATGTGAACCCGTCGGATGATGATTGTATCTGATACAGGAGGATAATAAAATGACAGATAAAAAAGCTCTGACAAATACAATAAATTTCAGGACTATGGACATAACCAAGTCAGAAACAGAGTGTATAGTAAATGCTGCCAACAGAAGCCTGCTGGGCGGCGGCGGAGTGGATGGAGCCATACACAGGGCTGCAGGACCTGAGCTTCTCAGAGAATGCAGAACCCTTAACGGCTGTGAAACAGGTGAGGCAAAAATAACGAAGGGATATCGACTGAAAGCCGATTATGTGATACATACTGTGGGACCTGTTTATTCCGGGTCGGACAGGGACCCTGTCCTTCTGGGAAACTGTTACAGAAATTCACTGAATCTTGCTCGTGACAACAATATTCACACCATAGCTTTTCCTGCAATCTCCACGGGAGTTTACGGATATCCGCTGCAGGAAGCTACTGAAGTTGCACTGAATGCTATAATGGACTGGTTCAGAGAGAATCCGTCATATGGAATGGAAGTCACGATAGCATGCTTTGATGACAGAACACACAGAACCTATGAGAAGTGCAGTGAAAAATAACATGATGTATCGGTATGGACTTTGGCAGATCAGTAAATAAATGTTGAAGTCCATTTTTTAACACTTGCAAAGAGAACACGTGTTCGCTATAATATATATATCAAAGTGAAGCTGCAGTACAGATGTCCGGGGAGGTGAAGAGTGTGCTTGTTTTTCATGTGGATGCCAACAGTGCATACCTCAGCTGGACGGCGGCAGCCATGCTGGAGCAGGGCTGTGAGACAGATATCAGAGAAATTCCGTCGGCGATAGCCGGAGATCCTGAGAACCGGCACGGCATTATACTGGCCAAGTCAATTCCGGCAAAGCAGTATGGAGTCATTACGGGGGAGAGTATTTATGAAGCGAGGAAAAAGTGCCCGAATCTGCAGGTGTTTGCACCCGATTATGATCTGTTCCTGCGGTGCAGCGATGCTATGTATGAGATACTTTCAGGATATACACCTGTGATACAGAGATACAGTGTGGATGAATGCTTCTGTGATATGACATGCTCGCCGGCGGTCGTGAAGGACCCGGTAAAGACAGCATATGAGATTAAGGATCGCATCAGAAGCGAGCTCGGTTTCACTGTTAATATAGGTATAGGAACAAATAAGCTTTGTGCCAAAATGGCAGGAGAGCTTAGGAAGCCCGATATGGTGCATACTTTATGGCATGATGAGCTGCCGGAGAAGCTGTGGCCGCTTCCTGTCAGAGAGCTTTTTATGGTGGGAAGAGCCACAGAGAGGAAACTGGCGAAGTTCAATATCAGGACCATAGGAGATCTGGCAAAAGCGAATCCTGTATTTCTGAGAACCCTGCTGAAAAGCCACGGGCAGCTGGTATATGAATATGCCAATGGCATTGACAACTCTTCTGTCACAGTGAACAGTGAAATTATACGCAAGGGTATCGGCAACGGACTAACCTATCCCTATGACATGGAAACAGAAGAAGAGATTTTCAGAGAGGTACTGGCACTCTGTGAAAGAGTCGGATCAAGACTCAGGAAACTTAAACGAACGGCAGGTCTTGTGTCTGTATATCTCAGAAGCAGCAGTCTCAGCGGATACAGCCACCAGGTCAGACTGTACAGCAGTATAGACACAACCACTGAAATTTATGATACTGCGAAACAGCTTATCAGAGAAATGTGGAAGGGGGAGCCTGTAAGGGCTATGAGTATTTCTGTGGCAGAGCTGACATGTGATGAACACGTTCAGCTTTCCATATTTGACAGGAAGGAAAGGGAGAAAGCTGAACATCTGGACAGAACTGTAGATGAAATCAGGAATATGTTCGGAGACAGGAGTATTTTCAGAGGGACCTTCGCCAATTCTGATACGGAGCCGATGCAGGGCGGAGTGAACGATGGCAATTATATTATGATGGGAGGTTATAAGCAGTGAAGATCGTGGCAAAGCCGATAAAGACTATCGTGGTATTTGAATATGCCGATAAGCCTCCGATTCCGTATAAATTCAAAATGATGGAGGACTCCGGTGAAGAAATCACGGTGAAGGTGGATAAGAGGTTAAATACTCACAGAAGCAGGATTGCAGGTTCAGAATGCATAATATATGAATGCCAGAGCATTATTGACGGTATGGATAAACGGTATGAGCTTAAATATATAGTACCTAAATGTCAGTGGCAGCTTTACAAAATATAAACCGACTTTTTCCATAATACAGTGCATACATTTAAGGAGAGAGGAGGTTATTCTGTGAAAAGAAAATTGAAGAAGTGGGAAAAGGCTCTTTGCGGTATAATGACCGCAGTGCTTCTGGCAGCCGGTGGTTTTATGGGTATCCAGAACTTCATGCCGCAGGAGAGAGTCCTTACAATAGTGGAAGACGCATCGACAGTATCAGAAGCCGTTCCTGTTTCGGGAGAGGAAATGAAGATAAAAGCCAAAGCGGCAGTTCTCATCGACGGAAGCAGCGGCAAAGTGATTTTTGCACAGAATGAGAGAAAACATCTGCCGCCGGCATCAGTCACGAAGGTAATGACACTGCTGCTGATAATGGAAGGCTGTCAGTCGGGCAGAATTGCACTCGATGATAAAGTCACTATTTCGGATCGTGCTGCCGGAATGGGCGGAAGTCAGATGTATATGGAACCGGGAGAACAGCATTCAGTGGAGGAACTCATAAAAGGAGTCATAATGGTAAGTGCCAACGATGGCTGTGTGGCTCTGGCTGAACACCTTAGCGGCAGTGTGGAGAGTTTCGTGGAGGCGATGAACGAAAGAGCCTCCGAGCTGGGACTTGAGGACAGTAATTTTGTTAATACCAACGGACTTCCTGTGGCAGATCATTATTCCTGTGCATATGATATAGGTATGATATCAAAAGAGCTTATGAAGTTCGAAAAAGCACATGCCTGGTTCACAGCGTGGCAGGAGGATATCAAAGTAGGGCTTCCGGGCAAGCAGCACAAATTCACACTGACCAATACAAATAAACTCATACGAAGTTATGATGGTGCAATAGGAGTTAAAACAGGTTTTACGCAGGATGCAGGATACTGCCTGTCAGGAGCAGCTCAGAGGGATTCCACAAGACTGATCGCTGTGGTGCTGGGGTGCAAAACAAGTGATATAAGGTTTGACCAGATGCGTAAACTGCTTGATTATGGATTCGCAAACTATGAAACAGTGGAGATTTCCCAAAAAGGCGAAGCTGTAAAGAAAATAAAAATAGAGAAGGGCGATGTAAGAAATATCTTCGCAGTAGCCTCTGAAGATATCGGAATTACTGTAAAAAAGGGTACAGCCGATCAGGTCAGGACTAAAAGTATAATAAAGGAAGATATGCCGTCAAGAATCAGCAAAGGTGAAAAAATAGGCACGCTTATGATCTATGAAGGCAAGGAGCTTACGGCAGAGTATGATCTTGTCTCTGACAGAGACGTGAAACCTGCAGATCTTATGACTATATACATACGGATGATGAAAAATCTCATATGATCTGACAGGAGGGAGGAATCCCTTTGGAAAACAAAAAATGCTGTTTTGTGTTTAACGGATACTGCAGTGTAGCTGCATGTTCAGATGCGCTGATAAAAAATCAGATAGACAACAGAATAATAAAGCTTCCTGTATATATCAGAGACAGCTGCAGCTTTGCAGTGATGACAGATATAAAAGATGTGGAGGCGAGCTGCAGCATTCTCGAAAGAGAAGGCATACATGTTGAACAGAAAATATATATCAATTGAATATACAGAGGATCTGACTTTAATGCTCAGGTCCTTTTTACATGAATACGGAAATCTGGCAGAGCAGTTTCAAAAAAATAATTTTTGAAAAAATAAAACTGGTGAAAAAAAACACTTGCCGACGAATTGCAAAAAAGGCTGTAAATGTTGACTTTTCAACGTTTTTGTTATATAATTCTGTCAGACTATACATGAATAACGACAAAAATCAAGATAAAACAACAAGTTTACAAGGAGAGTTTTATGTTAACAAATAATGCCGCAATAAGAAAGAATACTATATCTGCATTGCTTGTGCTGACGATGATTTTCTTCCTGTTTGCTGCTGTATCTGCGGTATCGCATGAAAAAGCATACGCTACAGGAGAAACAGCCAAAGTAACTGCAGATGCACTGAATGTAAGGACCGGAGCGGGCACCGGATATAAGTGCATCGGTACTATGTTAAAGGGTAAAACCTTTACAGTCAAAGGCACCGCCAGCGATAAGAACGGGGTGAAATGGTACAAGCTTACATACAACAATAAGACCGGATATGTGATATCGAAATACGTTAACATAATAAAGTTTACTGTAACATCTGTGTCAAATACCAAAGGAACTGTTTCAGACGGACCTCTGAATGTCAGAACAGGTCCGGGGACAAGCTATACCAGACTAGGAAGTATGGCAAAAGGCAAAACATTTACTGTCACCGGTAAGACTAATGATATAAACGGTAAGCTGTGGTACAGACTGACATACAATGGTAAAACAGGATACGTGCGTGCTTTATATGTTAAAACCACTGAAGTGACATCCGGTTTTTCTGTTACAGAGGTAAAAAATACAAAAGGAACGGTAACCTGCAGTTCCCTTAATGTCAGAACAGGCCCTGGGACAAACTATACAAGATTAGGAAGTCTATCAAAAGGGAAAACTTTCACGATAACCGGCAAAGCCAGGGATAAAAACGGTACATGGTGGTACAGATTCACCTATAACAGCAAAACAGGATATGTGCATTCAGGTTATGTCAAAACATCAGGAACGTCATCATCATCAGGCACAGCTTCATCATCGAGCACAGTAACTTTCAAAACAGGAACTGTGACTACATCAGACGGACTCAATGTGAGAACAGGAGCAGGTACAGGCTACAGCAAGCTTACAGTGCTTGCCAAAGGCACTACTGTAGTAATTACAGGTTCAGCCAAGGACAGCAACGGCAAAACATGGTACATATACAAATACAGCACAAGCCAGAAAGGCTATATCTGTTCTGATTATGTAACAGTAAAGACAGTTAAATCCGACAGTGAATTTGAAGACTATCTTACAGCGCAGGGATTCCCTGAAAGCTATAAGCCGGGTCTCAGAGCTCTACATGCTGAACATCCGAACTGGGTATTCAAGGCTTATAAGGCAGGATACAGCTGGAGAAGTGCGGTTTCATATCAGAAATCAAGAGGCGGCAACCTGATAAGCGGTATATATCCGTCTTCATACAGGGATCCGGACGATAAGTACACACAGCCTGAACCAGGATGGTATAAAGCGAGCAAAACTGTTATAGCACATTATATGGATCCGAGGAATTTCCTTAACGAAACAGGCATATATCAGTTTATGACCCATAAATTTGACAGCAGCTCCCAGAGCAAATCAACTGTAAAATCTGTGATTGCAGGTTCGTTCATGGAAGGTGTGAATCCTCCTGGAGACTACTCCTCGTATCAGAGCCTGATTTATGCGGCAGGTAAAGCTTCTAACGTCAATCCTAATGTCCTTGCTGCCATGATAATCCAGGAGCAGGGATGGAGCGGAAGCAAGATGGTGACAGGCACAGTATCAGGATACAGGGGCTACTACAATTTCTTTAATATCGGTGCATATCCTACAAGCACGATGACCGCTGTACAGAGAGGTCTGTGGTATGCGTCGTGTTCAGGCTCATACTCAAGGCCTTGGAATTCACCTTATAAATCAATTAAAGGCGGAGCACAGTTCTATGCCCAGTCTTACGTGAACTGCGGTCAGGATTCGTACTACACCAAGAAATTCAATGTTAAAAACGGAATCAGCAATGTAGGAAGACATCAGTATATGACAAACGTATCAGGTGCGGCAAGTGAAGGCGGTATAGTCAAGAGAGGATACAGGAGCAGTGCTAAGATCACATTTGAGATACCTGTATATAACAGCATGCCTGCAAGTGCATGCCCGCTGCCTTAAAGCAGCAGACATAAACGGGATAGGAGTTTATTATGGCAAATTATAATGATAATGACAGTATTATGGAAAAGGTGCTCAGAAAACTGATTATCATAGTAGTGATAACAGCTCTGGCATTACCTTTCATAACACCGAAGGTTTTTGCAGCCTCGACGGTATCGATCGGCTGCGGAAGCGAGATTAAAGGAGGGGAAACCTTTACTGTAAATGTGGCCTTCGGCGGCGGCTCTGTAGGTCGTGTAATCGCATACATGAATTACGATTCCAGCAGAATATCGTATATTTCGGGAGGAAGCAGCACAGGTGATTCAGGGTATATTCAGCTTAACGAAGCGGGAATCGACGGCACAATATCCTTCGAACTGAAGTTCAAAGCTCTGAAGGACGGCGATACAACGCTGGAGGTAATAACCAATGAAATTTATGACCTGGATGAAATGATGCTGGATGATCAGCCGTCAGCATCAAAAACAATACATGTTTCGGGATCGGCTGCTTCGGATAATACCGGCAGGCCGTCATCTGATACTGCTGCCACTGAAGAAACTATGCTCTACGGTGTAGATGAAAGACCTGACGATGAGACTGAGGCTGATACATCTTCTGAAGATGCGGATATAACAAAGATACTGGTAATCACAGCAGCAATTCTGGCTGCACTGATCGCAATAATAGCCATTGTTCTGATAAGCAGGAGAAACATGAAAAACAGGAATGTGAAACGTTCTGCTGTCTCTGACCATATGGCCGACGATACCGGGTCAGCTGCTGAGGAACTCAGAGACTGGAGCTCCGAAAGGGAAGAACGCCGCAGAGAATTCCAGGAAGAACATGAGAAACAGAAAGCAATCAGAAAAAAAGCCAGTCAGGAAACTGAACTCTGGGATGAATGGCAGGGCATCGACAATGGAGATGATGATGACTGGATAAAATAACCCCGTTATCATAAACAGAATACAAAATGAAAATAAGAGCTGCAGGCTGTGTGAATCATCATTCCACCAGCCTTGCAGCTCTTATTTTTTATAAGATTTAAAATGATTTATCTGAGGTTTTCCGGATTGAGGCATTCAAGCTCAGGGAGAACAAACATACCGTCTTTCCTGATGAGTTTGCCGTCAAAATATATTTCACCTCCGCCGTATTCAGGTCTCTGTATCATTACGAGATCCCAGTGAATGGCGGACTTGTTGCCGTTAAAAGCATCTTCATAGGAAGCGCCTGGAGTCAGGTGGAAGCTTCCTGAAATTTTCTCGTCGAACAGAGTATCCTTCATCGGATCCATGATGAACGGATTGACACCGAGAGCGAATTCTCCGAAATAACGTGCATTTTCATCGGTATCCAGAAGCTGGTTTATTCTCTCGTCGTTATTAGAGGTTGCCTTGACAATTCTACCATCCTTAACCTTGAAAACTATGTTCTCATAAGTGAATCCCTGTTCTTCTGACGGAGTATTGTATGAAATAGTTCCGTTCATTGATTCTCTGACAGGAGCCGTATAAACTTCACCGTCAGGTATATTTCTCAAACCGTCACACTTGATGGCTGGAATGCCCTTGATGGAGAATTTCAGATCAGTGCCCGGTCCCTTGATGTGAACTTTGTCCGTATTGTTCATCAGTTCAACGAGGGAATCCATTGCTTTGCTCATCTTCTTGTAGTCCAGTGTGCATACATCGAAATAGAAATCTTCGAAAGCTTCAAGGCTCGTATTGGCAAGCTGCGCCATTGAGTTGTTCGGATATCTCAGAACTACCCATTTAGTGTGGTTAACTCTGTAATCAAGGGTAGGTCTTGTCAGCTTGTAGTACATGTTCAGCTTTTCTGACGGTACATCTGCCAGCTCTGCAGTGTTGCCGCCGGCTCTGATGGCGATGTATGCGTCCATGCCTTTCATCTGCGTCAGCTGGCAGTCGTTCATGAATTCTATCTGTTCCTCACTGCAGTTTAACAGGATTTCCCTTGTTATGGCAGAGTCGCGGATTTCAGTGTACGGCATGCCGCCACGGTCATATACGTTCTTGATTATCTGTCTTACAAGGTTCTTGCAGCATTCACCTTCGTAGCTGATGAGGACTTTTTCGCCTTTCTGCACATCGCATGAGTATCCGACCAGCAGGTCAGCCAGTTTTTTGATTCTTGGATCCATTTTTTCCTCCTTATTTATGTCAATTTCATTATTTTCCTATAGCGTATTATACCCTAACTGTGTTATTTTTAAAAGAGGGGAAAGCAGGAGGATTTTATGAAGCATATTTTTATAATGAACCCTTTATCCGGCAGGAAGAGAAGCCGCCGTCATATCACAGATGCCATTACATCGGCATGCACAGAGCTTGGTGTGGACTACGACATATATTTTACCAGTGAGCCGCTGGACTGCAAAAGGCACGCGAGGCAGCTGTGCGAGGAGGCTGATGCCGCAGGACAGGAACTGAGAATCTACGGCTGCGGCGGGGACGGAACGGTCAATGAGCTTGTCAATGGTGTATACGGTTTTGACAACGTGGAAATCGGTGTTATACCTATGGGCACCGGCAACGATTACATACGCAACTACGGGGACGTGTCCTCTTTTCTCGATATCAAGGCTCAGATAACGGGAAAGTCAAGGCATAGTGATGCTATTCATTTCTGTGCAGAGTATGAAGGCAATGTGACCGAAGGGTACTGCGCAAATATGTTCAATATCGGATTTGACTGCAATGTGGTGGATATGACTGCCAGAGTCAAGGACTGGCCTTTTGTAGGCGGTTCACTGGCTTATCTGATTTCTGTGGCAATAATACTGATAGAAAAAAAGGGCGCCGACCTTACGATTAAATACGATGACGGAACTGTACTTGATGGCAGTATTCTTCTTATAGCTATTGCCAACGGCTGCTTCTGCGGAGGCGGTGTCAAAGGTGTACCGGAATCAGTGCTGGATGACGGGCTGATGGATGTCAGTGTTGTGAAGGATATTTCCAGGCTGACTTTTGTTACTTTGTTTCCAAGCTATGCAAAGGGAACACATCTTAACAAGAAAAAAATAATAGACAGAAATATTATAAGATATACGAAAGAAAAAGCTCTCACCGTTACTGCTAACGGCAAGAGCCTGAGATTGTGCACCGATGGTGAGATCACGACACAGAAGAAGGTGAGGTTCTCCATTGTGGAGGATGCTTTCAGATTCATCGTGCCGTCTGTGTGATCCCGTTCCATATCAGCTTATATGTATGACATCCGACAAAGTTATTATGCCGCTGAGAGAAATCTTCTCGATGCGGTTTTCTTTTTTTATTGTGGTTGTGCAGAGGGTACCGCCGGGCTGCTGCAGGTTAAGCTGGTGCGTCCCGTCCTCCAGAGTGGTGGCCAGCGCATACGCCGCAGCTACGGTGCCTGATGCACAGCTTCCTTCGAAATAAGTGGTATCTACATCCTTGACGTAAACCACCGGTGTCATCATCTGGTTTACTGTATCGCAGAACATTACTCCGAATGCCGGCAGATCTGGATCGTAATTTTCATATATGCAGTCCCGGAGCATCTCAAAGGTGTCCTTCATAGGTGGGACATCCTGAAGAATCAGGTGGGCGATACCGTCCAGACACACAAGTGTTCCGCCTTTGTTGAGAGAAAGCTCTTTATCAGTAAATTCTCTGATTTCATCAGGTGTGGGCATATCCATTTCGACATTGCCTGTACTGTGATCGATCCTGGCAGTAAGCGGTTTATCGCACCCGCTTACTTTGACTGTTATTTCGTTCTTATGCGGTACAGAGAGAGATGACCTGTAAAGAGCGAAGGCTCTGGATGCATTACCGCAGAATTCAAGACCGCACATTTCCATAGCAGGGTAGCCGGCGGACAGATCGTTATCTGATAATGAATCGTTATGATTTGTGGTCTGCTTACGGTCAGAATCCGGCAGCATGAATGCCACCTGTTCTCCATTAAGCGTTTTGTTTTTGAGAAGTTTCTGAGCCACCTGAGCATAATCTTTCCTGTCAACAGGGGTCAGAACCATTATTGTGATATTTCCGGCCGGGTCGGCAATGACCACATCTAAATTATCGTACATTTGATACCTCACTGGTTTGTTAACTATAACCTTATATATAAATAATATCATTTTAGGCTATTGCATACAACCGGAAATTAAGGTATACTAGAAGCCATCGGAGAACTGACGTGTATGGAACTGACATGCAGTTTATCCTGTTAAAATCAATATGGAGAGTTGTCAGAGTGGTCGATCGTGCGGCACTCGAAATGCCGTGCCCTTAACCGGGCCCCGGGTTCGAATCCCGGACTCTCCGCCAGAACAAATCCCTTTGCGTATATGATTCATATAAAGCAGAGGGATTTTTATATTCTATGTTTCATAATTAACAGGAAATATCTCTGGCTTGATATGATCGATTTTAAAAGTATATATGCATTTTACATTGACTACCGAACGGTAGTAAGTTATAATGATGCTGTAAAAATTTGTTTCAGCAAAGGAGAATCGGTTATGGAGCGAGGAAATACAAAACAGGAAATTCTGGATGCATCTCTGAGTCTGTTTTCGGTGCAGGGATTTGAGTCTACGTCGATTTCTCAGATTACTGATGCGGTCGGTATTCGTAAAGCATCGCTTTACAGTCATTTTGAGAACAAACGAGCTATATTGGAGGCACTGATCGATGAGGTACTGGAGCAGTATGAGAAGCATTCTGTTTTCTCAAAGAAAAACCGTGAGAAAGGTATTGAGAACATTCCTCTGACATCAGATGCAGCCGTAAAGATGATTCAGAATCAGCTGTCTTATATCATACATGATCCATATATCAGCAAGGCGAGGAAAATGCTTGTAATTGAACAGTTCCAGAATCCGGAGCTGGCAAAGCTGCAGACAAAGCAGAATTATTCAGATGTTCTCGATTATTTTACTGAAATGATTGAACATCTGATCCATCATGGTGTTATTACAGGAGAAGAGCCGGAGCTTATGGCAGCTCAATTATGTCTGCCGATTACCGTATGGATAAACCTGTGTGACAGGGAACCGGATCGTGAAAGTGAGATTATGGATATGGTGGAAAAGCACGTGCGGCAGTTTTTTAAGGTGTATCAAGTGAAAGGGTGTGAGAAAAATGAAAA
>JALEQY010000016.1 GCA_022763735.1 Clostridiales bacterium | reverse complement strand
TATTCAGACGTAACTCTGCTGTCAGCTTCAGCCTGCAGAATCAATAATGTTGATTATGCAGTGGCGCAGCTGCCGTATATCGGAATAGTCACAGCGATAACCTTTGTCGGATATATTGCTGCCGGATTTATGATGTCATAGGAAGTTATGATGTTGTAGAATTTTATGAAGTTATAGAAGTTTATGAATTTGTGGATTCAAGTGAATATCACATTGAAAGCAGTCTGCTTTTCTGGCTATATCAGAAGGCAGGCTGTTTTTGCATGTTCGGCAATGTCGTTTTTTGACATTGCTTTTGTTTTTGCGACATTGCCTTCGTTGTGCCCATCTGATTTATCATTTAACCATCAAGCTTATCCAAAACAAAGATCCGAGTCATTTGTGTAAATCCAGCGTATTTCGTATTTATTTTACACAATTGGGGGTGCGGACAGAATCTTGGACCGTTTAGGCAACTAATCCAAGGCTTTGCCTGTACTCCCTTGGGCTCATATACCCTAGTGATTCTTTTATCCTCTTGTCATTGTACCATATCAGATATTCATCGAGTATCTCGATAAATTGCTGTACGCTGGTATCACCCCAATCCCTGCTATAGAACATCTCATTCTTAATGCGTCCGAACAACCCTTCACAAGCAGAATTGTCGGGGGAACACCCTTTTTTTGACATAGATCGTTCTAAACCTGCGTTATCCATCCGTTCTATCCAGCCCGGCCATCGGTAGTGACATCCCCTGTCTGAATGGATGATGGGGTGATCGTTTTCATTTAATTGTTCCACAGCCTTGTCCAGCATTTTATTGACTAATGCAGCATCTGGAGAAGATCCTATCGTCCAGCTTGGCAGCATTCCGTCAAAACAATCCACGATTGGAGACAGATAGACCTTGCCTGCCGGAATAGCAAATTCGGTAATATCTGTGAGCCACTTGCAATTAGGCTTTTCAGCATGAAAATCCCTTTGTATCACATTCGGCACAGATGGAGAAATTTCCCCTTTGCAGGAATTATATTTTTTCTTAGTTGTACTTCTTACAATCAACCCTTCTTCTTTCATGATCCTTCTGATGATCTTTTCCGAGATGATAACACCGTCTCTTTTTAACAGGCTATGTATCCTTCTGTATCCGTAGCATTCCCTGTTCTCATAGAACAGCTTTGTTATTTTTCCTCGGATTTCTTTGTGCTTGTCTTTCCACCGCATAGCAGCCTGCTGATAGTAATAGCTGCTTTTAGGAAAATCAAGCATTTTCAATAAATCAGGCAGTGAATACTTATCTTTAAGGGCGTCGACTATCACTGCCTTTTCTCTGTTCCTGAGAGCCGTCTGGTCGACGCCGGGGTCTTTTTTTAAGACATTGATTGTTTCCTTTAAGATATCGATCTCCATCTGAAGATCATTAACCTGTTCCTGGAGTTGTCTGATGTCCTGATCTGATGATGGCGTTTCCATGCCTTTTTTCAACTGACCCGGGCTGATGTTCTTATTATTCATCAAAGCGATGGCGCCTCCCCTGAGATATCTTTTATGCCATTGATAGATGCTGGCTCTGCTGTATCCTATATCTTCTGATACTGATTTTACGCTTTCTCCCAGCTCAAAGCAACGATGGATTGCATCCATTTTTATATCGACAGAAGGGTTTCGGGGATGTTCCGCTGTATTAGTGATGTTCAATTCTTTTCTTGGGAATTTCTCTTTTTCTTCATTTTCTATCCACAAATACATGGTTCGCCTCGCAGGATATCCCAGAGTACGGATTGTTTTAGTCACTGATCCACATTGATAATACATTTTTAAGGCCGTCTTGATTTTTTCTTGTGAAAACATATTTTTTCAGCTCCTTTCGGAGCCCATGGGAATCCAAGATTCTGTCCGCACCCCCTTTTTGCATGTTCGAAAAAATCTGCTGCAATATCCTCGTGCGTGAGCCGAGGATATATTCAAAAACGAATACATAAATTCAAAAACGAATAAAAACGAACTGTGTTGAAATTCTGACATTTATGGAGGAAATTTGTGGTAACGTTATTCAGTTATGAATAATATCAGCGCGCTGAGAAAAGCGCTGACTGTTGAAAAACAGCCATTTTGATGTTGGCACGCCTTTTGCGATATAGGGAAGTGTAATAGTTAAAGCGTATTATTTATGTTACGGAGGAAATTATGGAAAGATTAGGAGACAAAGGTGGTCGTAAAGCTTCTATTGATAAACCGATTTCAATAGTATGCGTGGCACTTATCTTTGCGTTTGTAATCATGGTAATTGCTAAGCCTGATGCAACGCTTAACGTAGTAAGTGTAATATTCGACTATGCAACAGCAATTTTCGGTATGCCTATCCTCTGGTTTGTATTCATCGGCTTGTTCATATGCCTTTATCTGGCATTCAGCAAGTACGGCAATATCAAACTCGGCGAAGGTGATCCGGAGTATTCAATGTTCAGCTACATCGCAATGATGATGTGTGCGGCACTGGCTGCAACAGCAGTTTACTACTCATTTGTAGAGTGGTCATTCTACCTGGCTGACCCGGCATTCGGAATCGAACCTTATTCACAGGAAGCTGCTGAATACTCACTGGCATATGCATTCTTCCACTGGGGATTTGCAGTTCAGGTAATTTTCGTACTTATCGCTATCTGTATGGCATACGGCTTCTATGTTAAGAAGGTGCCTCATCTCAGAGTCAGCGCTGTATGCGAATCAATGATGGGAGACTTCAAATACAAGAAGGTATTAGGCAGAATCATTGATGCACTGACTATTCTCAGTGTTATCGGCGGTGTAGGCGTAGTATCAATGGGCGTTGGTGTTCCAATCATCAGTGCAGCGATTTCAAAGATTTTCGGAGTTGAAGCCAATTTCACAGTAAATCTGATTGTACTTCTGATAGTTGCAGTTGTATTCTCTATTACATCATTCGTAGGTGTTAACAAGGGTATGAAGAGACTCAGCGATATGACAATGTATCTGGCAATCATCATCATGGCATTCATCTTCATATTCGGACCGACAAAGTTCATCGTAAAGAATTTCACATACAGCTGTGGCAAAATGCTCAGCAACTATGTTGACATGAGCTTGTTCACAGATCCGATTGGCAACAGCGGATTCCCTGAAATCAATACAATATTCCTTTTCACGCTGGCATTCAACTATGCAGCTCTGATGGGAATCTTCATCACCAAGATATCAAAGGGCAGAACTATAAGACAGGTTGTTCTCAGCTGCCTGGGAGGTATAAGTGTTGGAACATGGATCATGTTCGGTATCAACGGAAGCTTCGGTCTCAATGCAGAGCTTACAGGTCAGTTTGAGCTTTCAAAAGTAGAAAACATGCAGGCTGGTCTGATGGATCTGCTGGGCACACTCCCTCTCGGACATGTTGTGCTTCCACTGGCATTTGCACTGGTTACTCTTGGCTTCTTGGCAACATCGCTTGACTCAGCATCATTTGCGATTGCAACATCAGCCAGCAAGTCACTGGATGAGAACGGCAACCCTAATACCAAGTTCAGACTTATCTGGTGTGTTGTACTGGCACTCATTCCAATGGCACTCATGTTTACAGGCGCACCATTCTCAGCAATCAAGACATTATGTATCATACTGTCGATACCGTTCCTTTTCGTAATAATAGGAATGCTTGTAGGATTGTTCAGATGGTTTAAGAACGATGTGAAATAAGTTATCGATAAATAAATACGTTACAGACAATCAGAAGTGATTGTGAAAATATTATTAATAGAAATATTCAGGAGGAAGGAAAAATGGCAGAAAAAGAATATAAAGTACAGGAACATTTACATTATGCAGGAATCCCTAGCTGGAACCACTGTGAAGTTACACAGGATGTTGAAGGTGCTGATATTGTAGTATTAGGCGTACCTTTTGACAGCGCTGTAACATTCAGACCTGGTGCAAGATTTGCTCCTAGAGCAGTAAGAGAACAGTCACTTATCGCATGCTGCTTCAAATATCCATGGGACTACTACCTTGGCGATGAAGCTAAAATTATCGACTATGGTGAT
>JALEQY010000138.1 GCA_022763735.1 Clostridiales bacterium | reverse complement strand
TCCGGTCATGGTCGTTGTCACGTCACTGTAATCAGTTCCGTAAATCTCCATGCTTACTTTCTGGGAAAACGGCGTCTGCTCCGATATGTCAAATTTTATCTTTGATATATCATAGAGTCTGCTTCCCTGTTCATATGCAGCTTTCGCAATAACCCGGGCCGCCTCGGGAACATCAACATTGGAAATCACCGGCACTCCCGGCTTAATGATTCCCGCTTTGTCTGCAGCGATTTCTCCAAGCGTATTCCCCAGCCTGTCCATATGGTCATATGAAATTGAAGTTATGGCACATATAAGAGGCTTCGGAACAACATTGGTGGAATCTCCTTTGCCGCCAAGTCCCACCTCCAGGATGGTGATATCAGCCTTTTTTTCTTTGTAGTAAAGCAGTGCAATAGTTGTGACCACCTCAAATTCAGTAGGTGAATCGTACCCTTCCTCCACCATTTCCCTGACGGCTGACAGAACTCTCTCTGTATATATATCGAGATCCTCGTCTGAAATATCTCTGCCGCCAAGGCGGATCCTTTCATTGAATTTCTCAATGAAAGGTGACGTGTACAGCCCGACGTTATAACCGCATGCTGCAAGGCCTTCTTCAAGGTATTTGCACACAGAGCCTTTGCCGTTGGTTCCTGCAACATGTATGACCTGAAGCTCTTTGTGCGGGTCACCCAGCTTTTCAAGAAGCAAGTTCATTCTTTCCATGCCCAGCCTGCTTCCGAATTTATCAAATTCATGAATTTTTTCAATTGCGTTTGTCATAATGCTGTCTCGATCTGTTATTTTGCAACCTTCTTTTCAACAAGGGCGAGTCTGTCACATACATTGGCGAGCATTTCTTCGTATTTCACCTGCTTTGCCTTTTCTTCATTAATAACCTTTTCAGGTGCCTTGCTGATAAAGCCTTCGTTTGAAAGCTTACCCTTTACTCGCTTAACTTCGCCTTCGAGCTTTTTCTTTTCTTTTGTAAGTCTCTCAAGCTCTGCTTCATAATCCATTATATCATCCAGCGGGATAAACACTTCTGCACCTGCAACAACTGCAGACATAACCTCTTCAGGGACCTCTGCCTTGCTGCCGATAAATGTTATCTCGCTGATATTAGCCAGCTTGCTGATATATCTTTCTCCTGCTTTTACAACCGGCTCTTTGCCTTCTGCACTGAGGATAACTGCTCTCAGCTTCCTGCTTGGCGCTGCGTCGGCCTCTGCTCTGATATTTCTGATGCTTCTGATGATAGACATTGCCATCTCAAGCTTTTCTGCTTCAGCATCAAATGTGAGTGCCTCATCATATAACGGCCAGCTGTCTTTAATCAGGAAGTTTTCCGGGTTTCCGGCAGCTGCCTTACCCTTTGGCAGGTACGTCCAGATTTCCTCTGTGATATATGGCATAAACGGGTGCAGAAGTCTGAGCATGTCTTTGAGAACTCTCACAAGTACTGCTCTGGCAACCTGCTTGTCTGCTTCGTCATCACCATACAGTCTTCCTTTGACGATTTCGATGTACCAGTCACAGAATTCATTCCAGATAAGATCATATGCACGCTGTCCTGCCAGTGCCAGATCGAATTTTTCCATTGTTTCTGTGATGTATTTTACTGCATCGTTCACTCTTGATATGATCCACTTATCCTCATCCTGAAGTGCTGTTTTGCTCAGATCTGACAGATCTGCCATATCTTTAAAGCTGCCGTCTTCGTTCTGCAGATTCATGATAACGAATCTTGATGCATTCCAGAGCTTATTGGCAAAGTTTCTTGCTGATTCAAGCTTATCTGTCTTGAATCTCATATCGTTGCCAGGTGTGATACCTGTAGTCAGCATGAATCTGAGAGCGTCTGCTCCGTACTGGTCTATGATTTCCAGCGGATCTATGCCGTTGCCCAGAGATTTGCTCATTTTTCTTCCCTGAGCATCTCGAACAAGACCATGAACGTATACATATTTGAACGGTGTTTCACCTGTTGTTTCCAGTGCTGAGAATACCATTCTCACTACCCAGAAGAATATGATGTCATATCCTGTTACCAGAACATCGGTAGGATAGAAATATTTCAGATCTTCTGTTTCTTCAGGCCAGCCCAGTGTCGAGAACGGCCAGAGCGCT
>JALEQY010000124.1 GCA_022763735.1 Clostridiales bacterium | reverse complement strand
CAATACCAAGAAAATAATTGCTGCACGGTCCAGATATCGATGCTTGCCAGATTCCTCAGCCACCAGCACTGATATATATTTATAAAACAAATACACTATCAGAACCATAGTTCCGATAAATAACCTGTGAACAATTTCATTCAGAAGCTCCGGAACTGTATCAAGACGAGCTACTGTATAAACTGTTATTCCATCAAATATCAGATGAACGAGCACTGTAATCAGCAGAACCGAAAATATCCTGTTAAGCTGTGTGCGTTTTCTCTCTGCGCTGAAGTACATGCATGCAATAAAGGCTATTACCAGAAAAAGCGCTATTTCCATTCGCAGCATTCAGACTACCTCTCTTCCTATCTGCGGACGTTGCCGCCATTCATTATCTGTATTATACAGAATCTTGCAAAAATCAGATAGACACATTTTGAAGTAAAATGTGTCTATTCTATAGTTTCATGTATTTAAGTTGTCATCTCTCGTTCTATCCATGCCATCAGAAGATTCACTATCCTTTTCTGCTGGTCTGCCGTCAGTTCAATGCCGACAGGAACACGGTACCATTTGTTCAGGCATCCTCTGCAGCAGCATGCGCATGCGTGCTGAGCCTTGAACACCGGATGACCTCGCATTGGTGTCTGTCTGCCGTCATTGGGAATAACTGCAGGTGCAAGTCTCCCGGCAATGAAATCCTCAGCATGTTTTCTTATAGTGTCCATTCCTTTGTCTCTGACATATTTTCTGTCACTGTCATTCAGATGAAAACCGGCACGAAATTCAGATTGCTTTAATTTATCTAAGGCCTGATCAATTGTCTGCATAACGTCCCTCATACTCCATTTCCAGTTCTTCGGCCCTCTCACTGCCTTACGATGTAAAACGTCAGCCGGCGGGTACGTTCCTTATCGTCAAGGCTGGCTCTGAAGGAATTTCCTCCTGGTCAAGTCTGCGTACAGGATACGGCTCTATATCTCTGATCAGGCTGTAAAGTGCCACATCCAGTACTTTACCGTTTTTTATACCATTGCTTCTCATTATTCCTTCAAGAGCGAATCCCGCCTTTTCCAAAGCCCGCCTGGAACCTATATTATACGAAAACGGCTCTGCATAAATCCGCAGTATATCTGTCGTTTTAAAAATTATATCACAAATCTGCCTGATTGCATCAGTTATTATGCCTTTCCCCCAATGTTCTTCTGCCAGATAATAGCCCAGTTCCGCTGTACAGGAATGGATATTTTCCTGTCTGAATGCTCCTATACTGCCAATAACACAATCATCAAGCGTGATAGCATATGCGAAAGTACTATTCTCATCGGATGACAGCATGGTGTAAATATAATCCGAAGCATCCTGCTCAGTATATGGAAAAGGCACACCATCCCGCAGATTATTCAATACTTTTTTATTATTCAGCACAGCTGACAGAGCTTTCGCATCTGTCAGCCGCCATTTTCTCAATTCACATTTCATATCAGCACCTCTTATCTGCTGCTCCACGGTCTGCTCCTGCCGTGCCATCCTTTCTCCTCCCAGTATCCAAAATCCGGCTCTGACGGTGGAAAATGTTTATGGGCAAAACGCATCAGATAAAACCATTTCTTTGCACGTAGGTTGTATCCTCTACTTCGTGTGTTCTGCAAAACAGCACGTGCAATTCTGTCTGTCTTCTTATGGATTTTATCCATTATTCTATCAGGAATTTCGTCCGGCTTAGTTGCCTGTACGCCTACGCCCAGTTTGTGTACCTTATGTATTCCCCACATTTCAAGACTGTCTGCCATATCCTTCACTGTGCATTTCATTCCGCCTCCGGCTGCAGTACTGATGACAACAGCCTGTTTCCTGCTCATTTCAGGCATCGGCCTGTGAACGACCCACCATGTTCCGAAGTGGTCAAGAAAGCTCATCATCTGCCCTGTGGCATGATACACATATACAGGACTTTCGAATATCAGCAGCTCTGATTCAAGGATTGCTTTAATCAAAGGCTCCAGCTCCCTGTAATGGGGACATTGGGACAAATCAGTTCTAAAGCATGTGAAGCACCCGGTGCATGACTTATCAAAATCGCGGGGCAGAAAGAATTCCTGAATCTCTCCGCCCACTTTGTCCGCAACCTCTCTTGCTATCATGCATGTGCTTCCCTCATGGCTCTGTCCGTGAATAATCGTTATCTTCATTCTACACCCCCTGAATTAATTTCTGATCTTCTGTCACCGTTCCCTTTTTATGTTCTTCAAGCTCTGCACCGTATCTGAAAACGAATGATACCAGAATCATCACAATTCCTGTCATTACACTTGTGAGGTTTCCCAAGTCATTCATGGCAGATTCCGAAACTCCGAATACTGCATAAAACGTTGCAGCCAGGACTATAGCTACCAGAGGATACACTATTGTTCGTATTCCAAGCTTCTTGATCTGTTCTGCGCCTGTATATGTAAAAGGCGTACCATCAGCCTGCTCCTGTGTAAAGTATCGGTATGCCATCAGGAACAGAATGGCGTCGGTAATTGCGAGCACCAGATCAGCCATAAGAACTCCTATGATCTGATAATAGCTTCCCGCCAGTTCATCTCCGGGTATTGATTCCATAATTCTGTCCATTATCATACTGCTGTTATGACACGTTGCTGTGAGCAGCAGACCTGCAGCCGAAAAAACTGCACAGACAAATGATAATATCATAGCTACTTTTGTTATTATCTGAAAAACTCTAAATATCTTCTGTACTGTTACTAATGATTTCATGATATTGCCTCCTCTTCATCTTATGTCTGTATTTTACATGGCTTTGTACAACATAGATAGGCAGATTTTTCAGCTGTTTGTGTCAGTTTTATAG
>JALEQY010000117.1 GCA_022763735.1 Clostridiales bacterium | reverse complement strand
GATCACCCTCTCAGGTCGGCTACTGATCGTCGCCTTGGTAGGCCGTTACCCCACCAACTAACTAATCAGACGCAGGCCCATCCTCTGCCGATAAATCTTTGACCGGGTCGAGATGTCTCATCCCGGTGTTATGAGGTTTTAATCCCGGTTTCCCGAGGCTATCCCTCTGCAAAGGGCAGGTTGCCTACGCGTTACTCACCCGTCCGCCGCTTCCCACTTATGAAATCTACCGAAGCGTCATTCACAAGCTTCTCGCTCGACTTGCATGTGTTAGGCACGCCGCCAGCGTTCATCCTGAGCCAGGATCAAACTCTTAATTAAAATCTTATCTAATCTTCCTTTCGGAAGTTTAAATCGCTTTTCCTGAACTCGAACGCATTAGCGTTTCGCTAATTCTTTTATCCGAATTACTCTTTAGAAATTGTCGGAAACTTTACATCTTCCTTTTCAGGTTGTGTACAGTTTCTTTAAATCAAATTTATTTTTGACTCAAATTTCTACACTATGAAGTTTTCAATGTTCACTCGCTCTTGGCGAGCTTGTTTAGTATATCGCAACTTTCGAGTTTTGTCAACAGCCTTTTTGATGTTTTTTTGATATTTTTCATCTAAGCATGACAGGGCCCGATTTAACATGTTTTTTCATCATTATAATGTCATGCGAAAGGCTCTGCCGCATCATCATTATACAGCAGAGCCCATTTATAAACTAATCGTATTTATGATTTATTTATGACTGCTTAGGCAGTTTAGTACGCTTGATTATAGCGCCTGTAGGACACTCTTTAGCACAAAGCCCGCAATTTTTACAAGCATCCAGATCAATTTCCGCAACATTGTTTTTAACACTGACAGCATCAAACTTACATGCTTTGACGCATTTTCCACAGCCTATACATCCATTGTCACATATTTTTCTCGTAACCGCACCTTTTGCAACTGATTTGCAGGCTACGAATACCAGGTTTCTTATATTCACCATTGATATAATATTGTTAGGGCATACTTTTGTACATGCGCCGCAGCCTACACACTTGATCCTGTCGATCTTTGCAACACCGTTCTCAATCCTGATCGCATCATAGTTACACTGTCTTACACAATCTCCCAATGCCAGACATCCATGAGGGCAGGCCCACATTCCACCGTAGAACTGCTTTGCCGCCTTGCAGGTATGGATTCTGTCAGCTTCCATAATCTGTTTTGTAACGCCGTAATTACCGTTACACATTACCATTGCAACCTTTTCTTCAACATCTCCTGCTTCTACACCCAGAATACCAGCTATCTGTGTGGCACAAGTTGAGCCGCCTACAGGACAGAGAGCTGTACTCATATCAGGATTATCAGCAAATGCAGCCGCATAATCATCGCATCCTGCAAATCCGCATGCACCGCAGTTTGCTCCCGGAAGAACCTCTCTTATAGCTGCAACTTTTTCATCTACAGGTACAAACATCAGCTTTGATGCAATTGTCAGGATGATACCTGCGATCAATCCTATTACTGCAACTATTATTGCCGGTAATACTACTGTTCCCATATGTATCCTCCTTCCTTAACCGAAAATTCCATCAACTACGCCTGAGAATGCCATGAATGACATAGAAAGGATAGCTGCAGTTACTAAAGTGATCGGTATTCCTTTGAAACATTCAGGTATACCCTTGCAGTCTTCAAGTTTTTCTCTGAGACCTGCAAACAATACCATAGCCAGCAGGAATCCGATCCCTGTTCCTATAGCACATACAATGGATTCACCATAATTGTATCCGTTATCGATAACGCTTATAGCAACACCCAGTACTGCACAGTTGGTAGTAATCAGCGGGAGGAATACTCCGAGTGATTTATAAAGAGGTGGCATATATTTCTTCAATGTCATCTCCACCAGTTGAACCAGTGATGCTATAACGAGGATATATACTACCGTCTGCAGATATCCGATATTGTAAGGCTCCAGTATGAATTTCTGGATAGGCCATGTTACAGCTGTAGCCAGCAGCATTACAAATGTTACTGCAGCACCCATGCCTACTGCTGAATCAAGCTTCTTGGATACGCCCAGGAATGGACAGATACCGAGGAACTGAGACAGAATACAGTTGTTTGTCAGAACAAACGTCAGAATGATAATCAATATCTGAGTCATTATTTGTCAGCCTCCTTTCCCTCTTCTGCTGATTCACAGCTGCCGCCGCACATTGAAGCCATAGCACAGCCTTCACAGCCGATTTCCTTTTTCTTTATAGCCTTACCCTTCGTGAAGAAGTTTACTGCTGCGATAAGGCATGCGAATACGAAGAATCCACCCGGTGCAAGCATGAAGATTCCAGCAGGTGTGATTGCCGTTCCTGCATAAATCGGAATGTCAAATGCTGTTCCTGCTCCCAGAAATTCTCTGATAAGACCCATAACACCAAGAGCCAGTGTGAAACCTATACCCATGCCGAGTCCATCAAGAGCGGAATCCAGTACGCTGTTCTTTGAAGCAAACATTTCTGCTCTTCCCAGAATGATACAGTTTACTACGATCAGCGGGATGAACAGACCAAGAGC
The DNA here is from genome assembly GCA_022763735.1 of Clostridiales bacterium. Taxonomy (GTDB): domain Bacteria; phylum Bacillota; class Clostridia; order Peptostreptococcales; family Anaerovoracaceae; genus Lentihominibacter. The sequence continues at coordinate 2,558 of JALEQY010000117.1, read as the reverse complement.
TGCATCCAGTGCCGGGATATAAGCTTTGAGAAGCAGCTGAACTATTGTAACGAAGCCTGCGATAACTACGATATAGCAAGGAATTCTTACTTTACCAGGAATCACATTCTTCAGTATTGAAATAACGATATTCGAGCATATAAGAACCGCCATTGTGGATACGCCCATACCAATGCCGTTGATTGCACTTGTAGTAGTTGCCAGCGTAGGACACAGTCCCAGCAGCAGTACCAATACGGGGTTCTCTTTAATAATGCCTTTTGTTACTATTCCTAGCTTATTCATTATTTAACACCTCCGCATTTCTTAAACTGATCTAAAGCTTCCACAACCGAGCAGTAAACTGCATTTGATGTGATAGTCGCACCAGTGATGGCATCGATGTTCTCATCATTGTTGATATGTCCTCCGACAGCATCAGCAAAGCCCTTATACTGTTCCAGATATTCAACCGTCATAGCCTTGGTTCCAAGTCCCGGTGTTTCTCCGTGCTCTGTTACCGTAACACCTGTTACTTCACCGTTGGCATTGATTCCGATCATTACTTTAACTGCACCGCCGAAGCCTTTGTATTCGGAGGTTACTGCCATTCCTGCTCTGTTATCCGCCATATAGCAGTCCAAAACACCTTCAGCCAGTTTGCCGTTATAGGCTGTGAAGCTGTCTCCGTCAGGAAGTACCAGCATTCTGGCTTCATCAGCAGCTTTCTGCTGGTTGTCCAGAATCTTTGGATTTGCTACGCTGTAGGTACCAGCAAGTGCCAGTGTAACTACCAGACATATGCATACCAGAACGATAGCAGGGAAGATGTTTTCTTTAAAATTACTATTTTTCACTTTCATCTCCTCCTTTCGCTTTCTTCGGCATTGGATACATTCTGCTCTCGCAAAGTCTGTCTATGTACGGAGTAAGGATATTCATAAGCAGTATAGCGAATGAAACACCTTCCGGATATGATGCAAACAATCTGATAAGCATCGTGAACAAACCGCAGCCTATACCGAATATTATTTTACCTAACGGAAGTGTAGGTGATGTTACATAATCTGTTGCACAGAAGAATGCTCCAAGCATAACTCCGCCTGCACAGAGATGGAATATAGCTCCATCTAAGCCTCCCCAGATGAATCCGCATACAGCTACAGTTGCCAGGAATGTTACAGGTATATGCCATGAAATCACTCCTGTTACCAGCAGAATAACTCCGCCGATAAGAAGCGCCAGCGCACTGACTTCACCGATACATCCGCCTACATTACCGATAAACAGATCCCAGTTACTTGCTGTAACTGCATCAGCTCCTCCTTTAGCAAGTTCTCCAAGTGGAGTAGCTGACGTCACTGCATCCAGATGAGCACCCCTTGCTGTCGGCCATGTAGTCATTTCAGTCGCAAAAGCTATGAACATGAATATTCTGGCTGTTACTGCAGGGTTAACAAGGTTCTGTCCTATTCCTCCGAACAGCTGCTTAACAACAACGATAGCTGCAAAGCTTCCAACGATTGCAATCCAGTAAGGCAGCCCTGCCGGAAGGTTGAACGCCAGCAGAACACCTGTAACCACTGCACTTAAATCGCCTACAGTCTGTGTTTTCTTGAGAATCTTATTCATAAGGTATTCGAACAAAACGCATGCTGCCACACATACAATTGTGAGCAGTGCAGCCCTATACCCAAACTGAATAATACCTGATATAAATGCAGGTATGAGAGCTATCAGAACGATAGCCATAATTCTCTGTGTACTAATCGGACCTACCAGATGCGGCGCCGATGACACAGTTAAATTGCCGTGAAACTTATTTTCCATTATTTACTTGCCGCCTCCTTTAAAAATCCTTTTGCCATCTTATGAGTAAAGCTAAGAGGTCTTCTGGCAGGGCATACATACGAACAGCTTCCGCATTCCATACACTGCATAACCTTAAGTGCCTCAAGCTTTTCAACGTCTCTCTTCTCGTAAGCTGCAACCATTGATACCGGAAGCAGATTGAACGGACATGCTCTTGTGCACACTCCACATTTGATACATCCTGTTTCTTCAGGAATTAGAGCCTGAGGTCCGTCAAATACAAGTATTGCATTATTATTCTTGATGATAGGGAACTCATCCGAGTATACAGATCTTCCCATCATAGGGCCGCCCATGAGAATCTTCTTCGGCTCTGCTTTGTATCCCCCACATGCAGCTATAACATCTGCTATTCTTGCTCCGATTGGAACCAGAATGTTTTTAGGCTCTGCTACTGCATTACCATCTATTGTTACTCTTTTCTTTGTAAGAGGCTTTCCTGTTCTCATATACTGACCGATAAATGCTATTGTAGTTACATTTGACAGAATAACTCCAACCTGTGCTGGAAGCATACCTGCATCAAGAGTCTTGCCTGTAACTTCATAAACCATTACTCGTTCAGCTCCCTGAGGGTATCTTGCTCTGAGGACTTGAACCTCAATCACATCAGATTTGCCTCTTGCTGCAATTGCCTTGTTCAGAGCTACGATAGCATCAGGCTTGTTCTCTTCTACTCCGATATAACCCTTCTTGAGATCAAGATA